>JBEKDV010000166.1:0-15605 GCA_050014175.1 Candidatus Solibacter sp.
GACCCGGCCACGCTCGCTTCCATATCCAGCCTCGACCTGGTGGCTAAGACCGTGGTGGATGGGTTTGTCGCGGGGATACCGAAAAATGGTTTGAAACGAGTCGTGAACCGTTACGCAGGCCCCGCACCAACGCGGCAGACCTCCGCTGACTCCGCGTTCGAGCCTCTCTTGTCTTCTCCGCGTCTCCGCGTCTCCGCGTCAAATAGCATGCCTCCCATGTCAAAGGAGCCACGTTAATGCTACAGCGATTCCTTGACCCGGCCACGCTCGCTTCCATATCCAGCCTCGACCTGGTGGCTAAGACCGTGGTGGATGGGTTCGTGGCAGGGCTGCACCGTTCCCCCGACTTTGGATTTTCCCAGGAGTTCGCCGAGTATCGCGCTTACGCCGAAGGCGATGACCTGCGGCATGTGGATTGGAATGTCTTCGCCCGCACCGATCGCTGCTTTTTGAAGCGCTACAAGGGAGAGACGAATACCCAACTGCTCCTGCTGCTGGACACATCGGCCTCCATGGGGTTCGGGTCCGCCGGTGTCACCAAGCTCGATTACGCGCGTTTCGTGGCGGCCTCGCTGTGCTATATGGCCAACGGGCAGCGCGATGCCGCCGGGTTGATTGTCTTCGATGAGGACGTGAAAAACTACGTCTCGCCTTCCACCCGGCAGGGGCAACTTTTCCGTCTGCTGCACGCCATCGAGAAGGCCGAACCGGGGACGCATACCGATTTCTCCAAGCCGTTCGTGCATTTCCAGAATTTCCTGCACCGCCGCGGCATCGTGGTGGTCATGTCCGATTTCTACGAGGACCCGGAGGTCATCGTCAAGACCGTCGAGCCGCTGCGCTACCACGGCAACGAAGTCATCCTGTTCCACCTGCTGGACCCGCAGGAGATCCGGCCCAAGTTCAAGGAACCGGTGCTCCTCTACGATCTCGAAGAGACCGCCAAATCGCTCGAAGTGTCGCCGGAGTATGCGCATAACGAGTACGGGCACAAGATCGACGCGCACATCGAAGCGCTCCGTTCGAAATCCAAAGGGGCGGGCATGGACTACTTTTTGATGGATACCGGGCGGCCTCTGGACGAGGGGCTGCGCGAGTATCTGCAGGTTCGCAAGGGGCGATTGTAAAGCGATGGGATTCTTTACGCCATGGTTTCTGGCCTGCTCGGTGGCCGTCGGGCTGCCGGTTTGGTTGCACCTGTTGCGCAAACATAAGACCACGCCTCTGCCGTTCAGTTCGCTGATGTTCTTCGAGAAGCGGACGCAGAGTTCCATCAAGCACCGCCGCCTGCGCTACCTGGTGTTGTTCGCGGCGCGCGCCCTGCTGGTGTTGCTGCTGGTGCTGGCCTTCGCGGATCCTTATGTGCGGCAGACCGTGCTGGCCTCCAAGCGCACCGGCGAAGTCAGCGTGCTGGCGGTGGACAATTCGCTCAGCATGCGCGCCGGGACGCGGCTTTCCCAGGCGAAATCGGCGGCCAAATTGGCCATCGGCGGATTGCGCGTGGGGCAACGCGCCCAGGTGCTGGCCTTCGGATCGCGCGTGCAGGTGATGAGCGAAGTCACCGACGACCACAACTCGCTGAACGCCGCGGTGGATGCCATCGAGCCGGGCGACACGCGCACCTCGTACGGGGAACTTTCGCGCTCGCTGCGCTCCATCGCACAATCCCTGAAGCTGCCGCTGGCGGTGGAGCTGTACTCGGACATGCAGCAGAGCGGCTGGCCGGCGAACTTCAACGATCTGCGGCTGAGCGCCGCGGTGCAGCTCCATCCGCACGGCATCGACGCCAGGGAGACGGCCAATTTCACGGTGGAGAACGTGGTGGCGCCGCGCCGTGTGTACGACGCCAGGAAGACGCGCGTGCTGGCCACGGTGGCGGGCTTCGGCAACAAGAAGGCGACGCGCACGGTATCGCTCGTGCTCAACGGGCGGGTGCTCGAGACCAAGCAGGTGGAGGTGCCGGAGAACGGGCGCGCCGGGGTGGAATTCCTCTCGCTCGAAGTGCCTTACGGGCGCAACAAGGGCGAAGTGCGCATCGATACGGCCGACACGCTGGCGGCCGACGACACCTTCTATTTTTCGGTGGAACGCAGCGACCCGCGGCATGCGCTGTTCGTGCAGGAATCGGCGGGCAGCCGCGGACTGCTGTTTTTCAAGGCGGCGCTGGATGCGGCGGGCCAATCGGCCTTCGAGATCGACCAGGCGACGGTGGACCAGGTGGCCAACGTGGCGCCGGGCAAGTACGCCTTCGTGGTGCTGAGCGATCTCGGCGCCGTGCCACCCAGCTTCGAAGACGCGCTGCGCGATTATGTGCGGGGCGGCGGCAGCGTATGGATCGCGCTGGGACACCTCTCGGTGGGCCGGAGCAAGGTGCCGGTAACGGGCGGCACGATTCAGGAGGCGCGCTACGCGGGCCGCGAGGGCGAGCGCTTCCAGACGGTGGCGTGGCTGGACTCCTCGCATCCTTCGATTCTGAAAGACGACCGCTGGGAAGGCGTCAAGTTCTACCAGGCGATTCACGTAGCGCCGGACAACGCGCGCGTGGCGGCCAGGCTGAGCGACCAGACGCCGCTGGTGCTCGACACCCAACTGGGCGGAGGCCACGTGCTGGTGTTCGCCTCCGCCTTCGACAACGTGGCCAACGATTTTCCCATCCACCCCTCCTTCGTGCCGTTCATCGAACAGACGGCGCGCTACCTGGGACGCCTGGATGCCGGCCCGGCCTCCGTGCTGGTGGGCGGGTTCGCCGAGTTGCGCGATTCCAAGGAAAAGGGCGCCGCGGTGGACGTGCTGGACCCCAAGGGCGAGCGCGCGCTCTCGCTGGAAGAGGCCACCAAGGCGCAAAATATTCAGTTCACCATGGCCGGCTTCTACGACATCCGGCGGCCCAACGGGCGCAACGAGCTGGTGGCGGTGAATGCCGACCGGCATGAGAGCGATTTGACGCCGGTCACGCAAGACAGTCTCACTTTGTGGCAGAATACGGCCCAAGGGACGGCGGACGGGGGAAGCACTTCAAGCGACGAACAGAAGCCCGTGTCATTATGGTGGTATGTGATGCTGGCGGTGCTGTTGCTGGCGTTGGCCGAATCGTGGCTGGGGAATCAACATCTGTCGGTTGATAAAGAGGCGGCGGTATGAAACCTTTGGATCGCTTGAGCGAGTATCTGGGAGCCATCGAGCGGCGGCTCCGTCTGATCGCGCTGACGCGCGGCATCGCGGTGACGGTCGGCTGTGCGCTCGGGCTCACCATCCTGGCGGTGCTGGTGATCAACCAGTTCGCTTTTTCCAACGGGAGCGTGATCGGCGCGCGGGTATTCCTGTTCCTGGGCCTGGCGTTCGCCATCGCGGCGGCGCTCATCATACCGGTAATCCGTCTCAACCGGCGCAATGCGGCGCGAAAGGCGGAGGCGCGGTGTCCGCAGTTCGAAGAACGCCTGCTGACCTTCACGGAGCGAATCGAAAGCAATCCGGGGGATCCGTTCCTGGAATTGCTGGCTGACGACACGCTGCGCGTGGCGCAGCAGGCCGAACCCAAAGACGTCGCCAGGAGCGCGTGGATGTACAGCTTCTCCTCGGCCGCCGTGGCTGCCGCGCTGCTGCTCATCTGGCTCGGGTCCACCCCGGGCTTCATGGGCTACGGCACCTCGCTATTGTGGGCGGGGCTGCCCAAGGGCGTCAGCAAGCCGTTCTATTCCATCGTGGTGGATCCGGGCAACCGCACCATCCGCAAACGCAGCGACCAGTTGATCACGGCGCACCTCACCGGCTTTTCGGCGCCCAGGGTGCGCTTCTTCGCGAAATACTCCAGCGCCTCCCAGTGGGAGCAGGCCGAGATGGGCACGGAACCGGGCGGCACGGCCTACCAGTTCCTCATCGCCGGCGTGCCGGAGAACCTGGAATACTACGTCGAGGCCGGCGGCGTGAAGAGCGGCGTCTATAAGCTGAGCGTGGTGGATCTGCCCGGCATCAAGAAGATCCGCGTGACCTATCACTACCCCTCGTGGCTGGGCCTGAAGGATGAAGTGGAAGATCCGGGCGGCGATCTGCGGGCCGTGGAAGGTACCAAGGCGGATGTGGCCATCACCACCGACAAGCCGCTGGCCTCGGGTGTTCTGATGATGGACGACGGCTCGCAACTGACGCTCAGCAAGGGTTCCGACGGTGTCCTGATGGCCACCGTGCCCATCCTGAAGGACGGGCAGTTTCACATCGCGGCGATGGAAGGTGGCGAGGACGTGCGCCTGAGCGAGGATTACTTCATCGAGGCGCAGCGCGACAAGCCGCCGGAGATCAAGATGACGCGGCCGGGGCGCGATTTCAAGGCATCGCCCATCGAAGAGGTCACGGTGCAGGTGGAGGCCAAGGACGATTTCGGACTGAAAAACGTCGAACTGCACTACTCCGTGAATGGCGCGGCGGAAAAGACGGTCGCCATGCCGGCGGGCGGCAAGACGGCCACCGGGACGAGCACCATCGCGCTGGAAGATTTCAAAGTGGAGCCGGGCGATGTGGTGAGTATGTACGCGTTGGCCAGGGACGCGCGCAGCAAGACCAGCACGGATATTTACTTCATCGAAGTGCAGCCGTTCGAGCGCAACTACACGCAATCCCAGCAGGCGGGCGGCGATGGCGGCGGCGGTGGCGGCGGCGACGAGGATCAGAACCAGATTTCCAGACGCCAGAAGGAAATCATCGCGGCCACGTGGAATCAGCTCAAGGGCGCGGGCGCCAAGGGCACCGACGCCGAAAACGCCGCGTTCCTGGCGAGCGTGCAGAGCAAACTGCGCGATCAGGCCAAGTCGCTGGCCGACCGCATGAAGGCCCGGCAGTTGACCGATGCGGGCGATTCGTTCCGGAGCTTCGTCAAGGATATGGAGACCGCGGTGGAGGCCATGGGGCCGGCCACGGAGAAGTTGAAGGGAGCGAAGTGGCAGGACGCGCTAAGTCCCGAGCAGAAGGCGCTGCAATACCTGATGCGCGCCGAGGCCACGTCGCGCGATATCCAGGTGGCGTTCGGCAACCAGCGCAATGGCGGCGGTGGTGGCGGCGGGGGTGGCGCCGGCGCGCGCGACATGGAAGGACTTTTCGATCTCGAACTGGACACCGAGAAGAATCAGTACGAGAGCAACAAGTCGCAATCGTCCAGCCAGCAACAGCAGCAGCAACAACAGATCGACGAGGCGCTGCAAAAGCTGCAACAACTCTCGAAGCGGCAGGAGGAACTGGCCGAGCAACAGAAAAAGGGACAGCAGCAGACCTCGCAACAGCGCTGGCAGCAGGAGATGCTGCGGAGGGAAGCCGAGCAGTTGCAGCGGCAACTGGAAGAGATGACCAGGGGCAACCAGAGCCAGCAGTTGAGCCGCAACCAGCAGGGGCAACAAGGACAACAGGGCCAGCAGGGGCAACAAGGACAACAAGGACAACAGGGGCAACAAGGCCAGCAGGGGCAGGCAGGGCAGCAGGGGCAGGCAGGGCAGCAGGGCGGGCAACAAAGCCAGCAAGGTGGCCAGCAGGGCCAGCAACAACAGGGCCAACAACAGGGACAGCAGCAATCGGCGCAGCAACGCGCACTGCAACAACAGCAGCAGAACAACGTTCGCGGCGCTAGTCCGGAGCAGATGCGCCAGATGCTGGAACGTCTGAATCAGGCCATGGACGACATGCGCGGCGCGGCTTCCTCGCAGCAGGCGGGAACCCCGCAGGGCGAGGCGCAGGCGCGGCGCGCGGCGGAGCGCTTGAAGGAAGCCGAGCAGATGCTCTCCGGCATGCGGAGCAAGGAATCCACCAACCAGGTGGAAGACCTGGCTCGCCAGGCGGAAGATCTGGCGCGGCGCCAGCAGGCCTTCGAAGGCCAGATGCGCAAGGCGTTCGGCCCGCAAAGCCAGGGGCTGACGCGCGAGCAGGCCGGCCAGCTCGCCGGCGAAAAAGAAGGCGAGATCCAGGACCTCAAACGGCTGGAGCAGGGTATGCAGTCCGCGGTCCGCGACCTGCAGAACACGCAGCGCAAGGCCTCCACCAAGATGCGCGAAGCCCTGGGCGAATTGCAGCAGGCCGAGATCGAGCGCGATATGCAGCGCAATGCCGATTGGATCCGCCGCGGCATGGGCGGCTACGCCGTCATGTCGGAAGCCACCATCACGCAGGGCATCAACGAGCTCAAGGAGCAGTTGAAGGAGGTCCAGCAGGCCGTCGGACCGGGCACCAAGGACGGCAAGGGTGGTCAGGATGACAAACTCGCCGAGAACGCGTTGGGGCAGGTGGAGCGCCTGCGCCAGCAACTGGAGCAGATGAGCGCGCAGCGCGACCAGCAGGGGCAAATCGGCCCGAACGGCCAGCGCCTGCAACAATCCTTACAGCGCGGGCAGCAGGGACAGCGCGGGCAGCAGGGACAGCAAGGTCAGCAGGGACAGCAGGGACAGCAGCAGGGCCAGGGCCAACAGGGCGGTCAGCAACAAGGACAGCAGGGCCAACAGGGTCAGCAAGGCGGCCAGCAAGGCGGTGGTCAGCAAGGCGGTGGCCAGCAAGGCGGTGGCCAGCAAGGCGGGCAGATGCAGCAGGGCGGAGGCGGACCCACCAACGGCGGCGGAGGCTATCGCGGCGGCTTCTATAACGGCAACCCGAATGGCGGTCCGTGGTACGGCTACGGCGACCCGCGCAACGGCGCCGTGCGTCCGGAGGATTTCCAGAACAACTACACGCAGACGTTACAGACTCTCCGCCAACTCGAGCAGCAGGCGCAGGGCAACGACCCCGCTATGGTCAAGGATCTGCAAGACCTGATCCGCGACATGCAGCGGCTGAACCCCAACACATACGCCAACGATCCGCTGCTGGCCGATCGCATCCAGGCAACCCTGATGGGCGGCATACAGCAGGTGGAAATGGAACTTCGCCGCAAGGTGGAAGACGCCAACGGCACGGGCAGCGTGCGCAGTCCGGGGGGCGAGAAGGTGCCGCAGGGCTACCAGGACAAGGTCGCCGATTACTACCGTAAGCTCAGTAAGGGTAAATGAACTGGGATTGGGCCGAGGGCGGTATCGCCCTAACTTACGGAAAAGTGCGCTATACTGTGAACTACTGAAGTAGATCCGCACCCTTCCTTCCTTACCGGCAGTGGCTGGCTGATTCCCTTCTCAAAAAAAACTACTAGATGAAAACTTTCTCCGAATTACCCCTCTCCGCTCAATTAATGAGCAATCTCGCGAAGCAAAACTTCGCCGAGCCAACCCCCATCCAAGCGCAGGCCATCGAGCCCGCGCTGGCCGGCCGCGACCTGGTCGCCACCGCCCAAACCGGCACTGGAAAAACCCTTGCGTTTGTACTGCCGACCATCCAGTTGCTCCTTAACCAGGGACCGCAACCCGGCATCCGCTGCGTCATTTTGACACCGACCCGCGAACTGGCCCTGCAGATCACCGAGGTGATCGGGAAGATGGCCCGCGGCACCGGCATCCACGCCGCGGTCGCCGTCGGCGGCATGAACGAACGCGTGCAACTCAAGCAGATCCGAGCCGGCGCCGCCATCGTGGTGGCCACTCCGGGCCGCTTTTGCGATTTCCTGGACCGTAAATTGATCGAATTGAGCAAAGTGCGCATCCTGATTCTGGATGAGGCCGACCGCATGCTGGATATGGGCTTCCTGCCCTCCATCAAGCGGATCATGTCCGTCATCCCGGCCGAGCGCCAGACCATGTTCTTCTCGGCCACCATCGAATCCTCGGTCAAGAAGCTGGTGGAAACGCACGTGCGCAACCCCATCCGCATCGAGCTGGGTTGCATTACCAAGCCCTCCGAACAGGTGGATCTGCACTTCTACGAAGTCGAGCAGGATCGCAAACTCGGCCTGCTGGAAATGATGCTCACGGATGAGCAAGGTTCGTTCCTGATCTTCGCGCGCACCAAGCATGGCGCGGAGAAGCTGGCGAAAAAGCTCTCGCAGAGCGGCTTCAAGTGCGCCGCCATTCACGGCGACCGCAGCCAGAATCAGCGCAACCAGGCGCTAAAGGGCTTTCAGGATGGCTACTATCGTGTGCTGGTGGCCACCGATGTGGCGGCGCGCGGCATCCACGTGGAAGGCATCGCGCACGTCGTGAACTACGATCTGCCGCAGGTCCCCGAAGACTTCATCCATCGCGTGGGACGCACCGGACGGGCCGGCGCCAAAGGCACGGCGTCGACGTTTGGCACCCGCAGCGAGCGTTCGGAAGTGGCGCGCATCGAGCGCACGCTTTCCATCAAGCTCAAGCGCCGCGAAGTGTCGGCGGATATTCCGCAGACGCCCCGCAGGGAAGCTGGTCCGGTCATCGTCATGCCGCCGGCCGCCCGGCAGGAGCAACGCCCCAAATCGTTCCGCTTCTCGTCGAAAACGGGACGCCGCCCGATTCGCCGCGCGGTGTAAGGGGAAGTACATACAACGGACAGAAGGGGACAGGCCGGGAGGCCTGTCTTACTTATTGCAGAACGGCGCCAGCTCCGCCACCAGGCGGCTGACACGCGCGGCCCTATGGCTGGGGTGGCAGATTTCAAATGTAAAGCCCGTGGGTATGCGCGATTTGAGCCTCGTGTTGCCTTCCCTTAGATGGCTCATCAGGGTGGAGCGTATGTCGTCGGTGACCCCGACGAACACCCACTCCGCGGCATTCGACAGCCCGTAGACTCCAGGCATGGACGGAGCGTTCTTTTGAACCGAAACCGGTGAAAAGGAAAATCCACCGTAGCCTTCAAACGGCACGTATTTCACTCTTTCTATGCCGTCAAACGGCAGGCGGCGGGACGGGGGGACGACGCCGGGGCCCCATGCGGCGCGCTTCGGCTTTGCGCGCTTCGGCCAGGGAGCGCGCGCTGGCGTGCGCGCGGAGATCGTCGTTGGTCAATTCCAGATTGGCGCCGGTGGCAGGTTCCGGGGCCGAAGAGAGCTTGTGCGCGCACAAAGTGGGACCTTCCTGGATACCGATACGGTTCGCCAGAAACAGCGCCAAATCCGCGGTCACCGCGAAGTGAACGGTCGGTTGCCCGTTGGCGACGCCGTCAAACTTGTAGGTGCGCGTGTTCTGCTTCTGGTCGAATCCCATGTACCGCAATTCCATTGCAGCCTCCCTGCACTGACACTTCGCCCGCAATCTGTAACGGCCACGGCCGGGCCGGGACACTAATCTCTGACGGTAGAGGGCGTGCCGTGCGACGCGGCAAGATTGTCGTGGGCGGAATCGTCCGATGCGTTGTCGTCGCCCGAACCGTCATCGATGAGGATGGGCTGGCCGTCTTCGCCGAGGATCGGCAGGCCATCGTCGCCGAGCACGTATTCGCTATCCTGCGATTCGGCGGGCATGAGTTTGCGCTGCGCGCGTTTGGCAGCCTTGTCGCGCTGTTTCTCCATCCGGGCGATTTCCTTCTGCCGTTTCTGAAATGAGGTGCGCGAACGCGTAGCCATAGCTTAGACTCCTATGCATCGGCGGCCGATCCTAAGCGCCGGCCGCCGTACTTCCTGTCTTAGGGCGCGCTACCAGCGGGGCTCGCGGCGCTGGCGCGGTCCGCCACCACCACCACCGCTGGGACGGCCGCCGCCGCCACCACCACCGAAGCCGCGGCCACCGCCGCCGCCGCCTTGGGGTTTCGGCCGAGCCTCGTTGATGTTGAGCGCACGGCCATCGAGATCGGTTCCATTGAGGGCCGCAATCGCGCGGTCCGCTTCGGCGGAGTCCGTCATTTCGACGAACGCAAAACCGCGTGAGCGGCCGGTGTCGCGGTCGGTTACGAGGTTGACACGGTCCACTTGTCCGTAGGGCTCAAAGAGCGAACGGATGGAAGATTCAGTTGCTGCGAAATCCAAATTGCCTACAAAGATGTTTTTCATATCGTCGTCTGTCTTTCAATCGTGCGCGCTAGACTCGGCAGATTTGGACCTCGGCCAGGTTGTTGCAGGACTCTCAAAAGGCTCTTTAAGTATAGCAGGACATCGCCAACCTACAGGCAGCGCCATGCGGAATTACGGTCGCACTCCTCCCTCCTATCTCACCGCGACGTCCCAGATCTTCTCGCGGCTCGACTTGCCCTCCGGGCCCTCCACTTCCAGCGTCACAATGTAGTCGGCGCCCTTGGCGTACTGGTGGATGGGGTTCTGCTCCGTCGAGCTGGTCCCGTCCCCGAAATTCCACTTCCACGATGTCGCCTTGCCGGTGGTTTCGTCGCGGAAGGCCACCACCCGCCGGTCCATGTCGAGCACCTTGAAGCTCCAGTTCGCCTCGAACTTGCGGAATTGGGGCTCTAGCGGCATGAGGCGAAAGGCCACCAACTCGTCGGCCTTGCCGTACATGGTGTGCTGCCGCGAAAGGTTCCAGAAGGCGTGCTTCTCGCTATTGGCGTCGTCGTAATCCAGAATCGCCCAGGCCAGGCCGATCAGTTTGTTTTCGCGCAGCACGGATTCCACCGCCCGCTCGGGGCCCTCGCAGCCGGCGTAATCGAAAGGCGTGATCCAGAACTCCAGCGTCAGTTTGCCGCTCTCGCCCGGTTTGAAGTTGTAGTTGTAGGCCGCATTGGCGTAGGGCAGTTCCTTCACATAGGCGTTGCAGCCCCAGGCCAGCGCCCAGTCCTTGCCCACCGCCGGCGTCATGATGTGATAGTTCTGCGCCTGCACGCCGTGCATGGAAAAATGCGCGTCGCGGTTGCTCAATTCCTTGGTGGGCTGGAAACTCTCGATCAGCGGTCCGCCCGACATGTCGCCGTCCACCACCACTTCGAATATGTCGTTGTGCAACCCCGGTTGACCGAAGTCCCAGTAGTTGTCGTAAGCCTCGTAGAGGAAGTACAGGCGATTGAGCCCCTTCACCCACCCGACCTTCACTTTGACGTCCAGATCCTTGGGGTCCGGCTTCCGGTCTTTGTTGGTGTCGTCCACCAACTGGTCCATGCCGATGGCATAGTCGTCCGGCACCATCTTCCAATCGTCGGCATTTCCATCCACCCGCGGAATCATGTTGGGGGGAAATTGAAAAATCTTGAAGACGGTTCCCGGACGGTCCGCGGCGGACAAGCCCGCTATCCCGAGCAGCGCCAAAATCAAAAGCCGTTTCATGCCATCCCCCTACTTGATCACGATCGCCTGGCCGCGCTCCGGGTGCGCCGCCTGGCCGGTGAAGCGAGTGCGCGTCAAGCCCGTGACGTTTTCCGCCTCCAGCGCGGAACCGAACGTCGGCGGGCAGTGGGCGCCCCAGGCGACGCTGCAATCCGTCAGCGTGACTCCGTCCGCATAACGCACGCTGATGCCGGGGGTATTGTGCGGTTCGATACCGGGATAGGCCGTAGTCGGCCGGTTGTCGAACACCTCTCCGGGATATTTGGTCCAGCGGTCGAAGGTGACGGCCACGTGGTCCAGCGTCACTCTGGCGATCCGGCTTTCCGGCGTGCCGTTGATACGAATGCTGTTTTCCGCCCGGCCGGTGACGTTGCGCACGCGCACATCGTGGATGGTGCCCACCTTGCTCCCCTTGGCGCGCGGAATCGCGGTGAACGAGATGGCCTCGCCGCGGCCCCACCAGGGCGCCGCCTGGTAGCTGGCAACGAATTTGATGTCGCTGAAATCGATCCCGTACACGCTGCCTTCATCGCGCAACTGGATCGTCAACCCGCGGCAGCTCGACTTGATTTCGCACCGCTCGAAACGGATATCGTGGATGTCTTCCACGGTTTCGGTGCCGATCTTGACGCCCGAATCCTTGGTTTCCAGCACGCAGTCCTTGACCGTGATGTTGCTCGACGGTCCCCACTTCCGGCTCTGCCGCGTCGACTTGACCACGATGGCATCGTCGCCGCACACGATGTTGCAATTAGAGATCTCCACATCGCGGCAATGGTCCGGGTCGATGCCGTCGCAGTTGGGCACATCCAGATTGTTGCGGATCTTGATTCCGTCCACCAGCACGTGTTCGCAGCCCAGCATGTGCAAGCCCCACTGCGGCGCCTGGCTGAAGGAAATGTCGCGGACCTCCAATCCCTGGCAGCCGGTGAGGATGAACATCTTCGGGCGAAACGCGCCGAACTCCCAGATCTCGCCTTCCTTGTTGAAGCCCGTCATGAACTCGGTGGCGCGTCCCGCGATATTGCCGGTTCCGGTGATCTTCAGATCGCGCGCACCGTTGGCCGTGAGCACGCCATTCTCGTCGCCCGCCGGATAGTGCGCCTGGTTGGTGGACACCACCAGTTCGGCGTCGTCGGCCAGGTGAAAATCGATCCCGCTCTTCAATACCAGTGTGCCGACCAGGTACTTCTTCCCACCGCGAATCAGCACCTGCGCGCCGCCGCCCGCCGCCGCGGCCGCGTCAATCGCCTTCTGGATCCCAGCGCTGTCCAGTGTCTTGCCGTCGCCCACCGCGCCGTAATCGCGCGCGTCGAAGGTCTTCCGCGTCTGGGCGCGTAAAGCCAGGGCCGATCCGGCTCCCGCCAGCCCTGCTCTCGTCAAAAAGCCGCGGCGCGTACTTTGGTTCGTCATGTGTCACCTTTTGGTGTCGAGTATAACAGGCAATAATCGAATTTCGGAGTGGGATTACGTTTTGAATGCCGAACCGCCGCGCATCGTCGTCATCGCCCGGGTGCGCCGGCACGTTATCATGGTTTCCAGTGCGGGTGATGGGATTCACGGTGAATATAACGCAACTGAAAGTCAAGATTTTCGCCGACGGCGCCGACAAGCGCGGCATCCTCGACCTGTACAACAACCCGGTGATTCGGGGCTTCACCACCAATCCCACGCTGATGCGGCTGGCCGGCATTACCGATTACGAGGCTTTTGCACGCGACATCCTCGCCGAAGTGCCGGACCGGCCGTTCTCCCTGGAAGTCTTCTCCGACGATTTCGACGAGATGGGCCGGCAGGCCCGCAAGCTTGCCGCCTTGGGCCCGAATGTGTACGTCAAAATCCCCATCACCAACACCAAGGGGGAGAGCGCGGCGCCCCTGGTCCGGCAACTCACGCGGGAACATATCAAGCTCAACGTCACCGCCCTCATGACCGTGCAGCAGGTGCGCACCATGGCCGAGGCACTGGTGGGGAGCCCCAGCGCCTACATTTCGGTTTTTGCCGGGCGCGTCGCCGACGCCGGCGTGGATCCGCTGCCGATTATGCGGGAATCGCTTGCCGTGATGCGGCCGCAGCCTCAACTGGAGCTGATCTGGGCCAGTCCGCGCGAGATTTTCAACCTGGTACAAGCGGACGACATCGGCTGCCACATCATCACCGTCACGCACGACCTGTTGAAGAAGCTGCCGAACCTGGGTAAGGATCTGCAGGAATATTCTCTCGATACGGTAAAGATGTTTCACCGCGATGCGCAGGCCGCGGGGTATCGTTTTTAGCGCTTATCTCCTATTCCCAGGCGTGCCATGCCGCGGCAATCATGACCGCCGTGGCAACGCCTGTGCGGCAGCCAGCAGCCTTGCGTTCGGCTCGAGTGGATTCTCCAGCAGCTCAAGAACACGCAGACTGTCCCTCTCGGAGAGCCGTACACGATCGGCTTCCTTGGGGACTGCCTTGGCGACACAATTCCCCAACAACGTCCGGCTGTTACCTTCGACTGCCCGTTTCTTCATGGCATGATTTACCTTTCATACGGATTCAAACACTAAAGTAAGAATGGCGCGAATCAACATCCGGCAACCTCCGGCAGTGCGCATGCTACCGCGCCGCTTCAAACCCCAGGCGCCAGCCCAGCTTCTCCTCGTCGAACCAGGAGATCTCCGCGCCGAACCAGCGGGTCTTCGCTATCCCGTGGAAGTGCGCCGGATTGACCGCCGCCAGCACGAATGCGCACGGGCCTTCGCCAAATCGCTCGATCCGCTCCGCCAGCCAACTCCCGGCGTTCAGCGGTTGCGCCAACACCACCGGCAGATTGCCCAGCAGCGCCAGGTACCCTTGGAAGCTCTGGTCCACCTGTTTGATCGGCCGCGGCATGCCGTAAGCCTGCCGGTAACGTTGGATGGCGTCATCCAGATTGCGCACCGCGATCACCACGCGCGTCACCCCGCGAAACTCCTTCGTCACCGGTTTGCCCTGCGGGAAGGCCCGTTGCTCGCGCGGCGTCTTGTCCTCAATCAGGAAGGGAAAAAACGTGCCGCGCGTCTCCCCGCCAATATCGGACGTCTCCCATTCCAGGCGCACCCCGTCGGGACGCGTACGCCCGCTGTCCGACGGCGCCGATACCGCGACGCCTGCCGCTTTCAGGCGGCTCACCTCCGCGGCCAGATCCTTCTCGCGCATCGCCCAGGCGCACGGGCCCGCATTCTCCTGGAGGAATTTCGCCCACACGTGCCGCCCCACCGCGTCGGCCTCGGCATTGCTCGTAATGCCCATTAATTCCAGGTACGATCCGTCGGGGAAGCTCACCAGCGCCATTTCCGTCGCATGGTTGCTGTGCGCTCCCCCGTAGACGCTGGCAATCTCCACGCTGGCGAGCTTCGCCTGCATCCGCTTGATGTCGCTTCCGGCGATGGTGACGTGATCGATTCTGGAATCGGCGGCACTGAGCACCACTGGCAGGGCCGCCCACAGCCAAACACAACGCATCATGCCCTGATTGTAAGGCTTCCGGCGGCACTCCCAGCGAAGCGGAAGCATTACCGTTGTATACTAAGGCGCAAGCGGAATCTCGCGCGGCAACATGTATCACCAAGGGATTGAGCAGTTAACAGCCAGGATCGTGGAGGCGGAGCGGCCCGAGAAGATTATCCTTTTCGGTTCGTACGCGAGCGGAACGGCAACCGAGAACAGCGACGTCGATCTGCTGGTGATCAGCCGCTCGATGCTTCCTCGCAGGGAGCGCGAGGTTCGCCTGACCAGGCAACTGTTTGGCTCTGGCGTGCCGTACGACTTGTTCGTGTTGACCCCTGAGGAAGTGGAGGAACGGCTGCGTCGCAACGGTCCGTTCATCCGGGAGATCCTGTCGACCGGCCAGGTGGTCTATCAGCGCCCATGACCCCGGATTACGATGTGACAACGTTCGAGACTTGGCGGCTGAAGGCTGAAGAAGACTTCGCCGCTGCATCGATTCTTGCTGAACACGCAGGCCCGGCGGCCACGATCTGCTTCCTCTGCCAGTTCACACGTGCGCGACTTCGTGCTCGCCCAAGCGCGAATGCGTTGACGCAGCGCCCACAAAAAAACCGCCGGCGTGACGAGCGCCGGCGGCCGAAAACACCACTTAGGAGCGAAACACAACGACCCTGTGCGGCCCCGCCTCCGAGGGTTGATGAATCGGAGTTTTACCCCCGGTACACCTGAATTCGGGACCGCAAGAACATCATCGCCCGAAACCGCCGCGCGGAACAGGTCCACTCGTACAGGCGCCGTCCTAAGACTTTTGCCCCGATTCACCGCCTCCTGGTACTCTCCCCACCGCAATCAGCGATACCGCCGGCCAGGGGAAGTAGCCGTCGATGCGCCGCCACAGCGGCACCAGCGCGTCGAATATCCCGAGTTGCAGCCTGCCGAACGACCGGCGCTTCAGTACCTGCCCATTGAAGCGCCAGGCGGGACGCGTCACCCGGTTGAAGTGCAGCACGCGCTCCACTTCAAATCCCGCCTCTTCCATGCGCGCCCGCAGTTGTTCCTCGGA
>JBEKDV010000167.1:0-15602 GCA_050014175.1 Candidatus Solibacter sp.
GCGGCAAGACAACCTCACAGCCGCGATTCACATGCTGGTGGAAACCATCTTCTGGTTCTATCCGCTTACGTGGTGGCTCCGGTTGCGGCTGATCGAGGAGCGCGAGCGCGCCTGCGACGAAGAAGTGGTGCAAATGGGGAGTGAACCGCAAGTCTATGCGGAGAGCATCCTGAAGGTCTGCGAATTCTATCTTGCGTCGCCCGCGCCGTGCGCGGCCGGCGTCACCGGCGGACAGCTTAAGAAAAGGATCGAGGGCATTATGGCGAATCGCTTGACGGAAAGGCTGAGTCGCGGAAGGAAGGCGCTACTCGCGTCCGCGGCAATCCTGGCCCTGGCTGGGCCGATGGTAGTCGGTCTGATCGATCCGCCGCGGAGCCGCGCGCAATCGGTGGGCGCGGTCGCAGTCCCGCCAGCGCAATTCGAAGTCGCCTCCGTCAAGCGTAACATGACCTGCGGCGCACGGCGGGGCGGAGCGGGGCCTTCCTCTTCCGGCCGGATCACCCTGGAATGCCAGACGCTGCTGGGTCTCATGATGACCGCCTATGGCGTTTTCGCGGACGGCGTGACTGTCAGTCCGACGATACCCGATATAACCGGCGGCCCCGGCTGGGTAACGTCCGACCCTTATGACGTTGCGGCCAAGGCCGAAGGCGATGCACCGTTTCCGCGGATGGCCGGGCCGATGCTGCGGGTGCTTCTGGAAGATCGCTTCAAACTGAGGGTCCATCGGGAAACGAAAGAAGTTCCGGTGTATTTCCTGACGGTGGCGAAGAACGGCCCGAAGTTGGAACCGACCAAAGAAGGAAGCTGTGTTCCCATCGATCCGAACCATCCGCCGGCGCCCATCGCCACGCCGGGCCAGCCTCGACCTACTTACTGCGGACCTGGGTTTCAACGCAAAGGGTCAACCATGACCGTGATGTCGCACGGGGCCACGATGGAGCAGTTGACGGTCGCTCTTCTCTCCCGGATAGTGGACCGCCCGGTTATCGATAAAACGGGACTCGCCGGGCGATATGACTTCCAGATCGAATTCGAGTACGTGCCAGACAGCGGCGGCGGCGGCGATACCGGAGCGGCCCAGCCGCCGGCCGGTCCGGATGCGCCGTCGATTTTTGAAGTTTTACAGGCCAAACTCGGGCTGAAGCTCGAGCCGGGCAAAGGTCCAAGCGAGATATTGGTGATCGATCGCGTGGAGCGACCTACCGAGAATTAGTCAGTTCGGGGCGCGCACCTAAACCTAAACCTAAAGAAAACTCAGTGCCTGTCCCGAACCCACCCCTTTTGAGAAATTTCGGGGGCGTTCATCGCGGTCGACTGGCGGCCATTCGAAGGCAATCCACTTGGCCGTATCACGCCCGCTGCTGACGTTTGCCGGGATAGATCTCCCCTAACGCCGAAGGGTAGAGTTACAGGTCTTCCGGACGGAGGCCGGTATCTTTTCCGATCTTGGCCAGTGCCGCCGGGCCGACCTCTTCGCTGTCATGGAAGCAGAAGGTGAAGTTCGACCACCCGGGGCGCTGCAGTTTTCGGTGGGAGCCAACCTGCTTCTTGAGCGTCCAACCAATACGCAATAAGGCGGCGTACACCCGCCTCGCCTTGGTTGCATGCCAGACGCTCACGCGGCGAAGAGCACCTTGAGCGGTTCCGGTACTTCCTCACCGCTCTCGATCATGTCTGCCAACACCTGCAAGGCTATCGACTTGACCTTTCGGACTGCCTCGTCTTCGGTGGCGCCGTAAGCCATGACGCCGGGCAGATCCGGCACCGTGGCCAGGATCCGGCCATCTTCCTCACGCTCAATCTCAACGCGAATCGGCTGAATCTCCACCATGGCAACCTTCATTCTACTCGAACGGGCACGCGTTTGAACTATTGAGTCACTTCACTCGGTCAACCTCTCCCCAGCGCCCGCAACTCCCCGCGCTACACTGATAGCATCGGACCTCGCTCGATGCTTCGCCTTACCATAGCTTTGCTCTCTTCCGCCGCCCTTCTCGGGGCGCAGGACGATCTCGACAAGCAACTGCGCAGCATTATCGACGCCTATTCCATCGCGGCGGAGAATGCGGCCGACCCCGTCAATTCCGAACAGGCCCTGTACACCGGCGCCATCCCCGCCATGTTGCGTAAGCTCGATCCGCACTCGGTGTTCTTCGACCCCGAGCAGTTCGAGCAGCTCAAGCGCATGGAAAGCTCCACATCCAAGGGCTTCGGCAGCGTGGTGTCGATTCTGCCCGGGCGCGTGATCGTGCTGCAAACCCTTCCCGGCACGCCCTCGCAGAAGGCCGGCCTCTCGCCGGGCGATGAGATCCTGGCCATCAACGGCTACATCATCGGGCAACTCGATCTCGAGCAGCTTCCGCAGCTCCTCGAACAATCGCGCCAGCGGCAGGCGCAGCTCGATGTGCGGCGGCCCGGCGTTCCCAGCCTGATGCACTTCACCCTCACGCCGCAGGAAATGCAATCGCCCAGCGTGGACCGCGCTTTCTTCATCGGCGCCGGCATCGGCTACATCCGCGTCACCAGCTTCGACGAGAAGACGGCGCAGGAGGCCAAAGCGGCCATCGAGAAACTGGGAGGCGACCGGCTCGCCGGGCTCGTCATCGACCTGCGCAACAACCCCGGCGGCGTGCTCACCGCCGCCGTCCAGATGGCCTCGCTCTTCCTCCAACCGGGGATGAAGATCGTCACCGTGCGCGGCCGCCACGTGCCGGAAACCACCGAAACCGTGCCCACCATCGCCACGCCCTACGGCTTCAAGCTGGCGATTCTGGTGAACGAGAAATCGGCCAGCGCCGCCGAGATCCTCTCCGGCGCCATGCAGGATCACGATCGCGCCACCGTCCTCGGCGTGCCCAGTTTCGGCAAAGGCCTGGTGCAGAGCGTCTACCCCCTGAGCGAGGGCACGGGCCTGGCGCTCACCACGGCCCTCTATTACACGCCCAGC
The DNA here is from genome assembly GCA_050014175.1 of Candidatus Solibacter sp. GTDB lineage: Bacteria > Acidobacteriota > Terriglobia > Bryobacterales > Bryobacteraceae > Solibacter. The sequence continues at coordinate 2,951 of JBEKDV010000167.1, forward strand.
GGCCGCTCCATCCAGAAACCGCTCGACGCCGCGCGCTTCGGCCTCGCCGCCACCACCGCGCACCCCAACAAGGAAAGCGAATTCCGCACCGACAAAGGGCGGCCTGTTACCGGCGGCGGCGGCATCCAACCGGATATCCTGGTGTATCCGCCCGCCGGCAACCGTCTGCGCAACGTGCTCGATGCCAGCGCCAGCTTCACCAACTTCGCCACGGAATTTCTGCGCACGCACAAGATTGACGCTGAGTTCGACGTTACCGGGGAAATGCTCGATCAGTTCCGGGTCTTCCTCTCGGACCGCCAGATCCGGCCGGGCCTCGGCGAGTGGCTGGCGGAGCGCGAGTTCGTGTCCAACCGCTTGAAGACGGAAATCTTCAATCAGGCCTTCGGCGTGGAGAAGGGCGACGAAGTGGAAGCGCAGCGCGACCCGGTGATCCTCAAGGCGTTGGAAGTCATCGCTTCGTAGCGCCGGCCCTTCAGCGCACCAGCGCGTTGAACAACAGCTTGTAAGTGCCGTGCATTTGGGCGCGATGCTGAGCCGGGAATCCGATGAGCACCACCCTGCCTTGTCCCAGCTTGGCGGACACCACGGCTGCCCGGCGCGCCAGGTTCTCCTCGCCCACCAGCCAGCCGCTTTCCAGCAGGTCGCGATCCTGGTAACGCACGATGGTCTCGTAGTTCTCCGCGTTCTGCGCGGTGATTTCGAACGCCGGGCTGTTCAAATACAGCGCCAGCCCGCGGGCGGGCATTCCGTAGGCCAGCGGGTTGCTGTTGTCGAAGGTCACTTTGAGAGTCGAGCCGGGGCACCAGAATTCTTTCGTGCTCTTGCCCTCGAGAACGTTGCGCACGCCGATGCCGAGGCGGTCCACCGGGAAGGCCGTCGCGGCGTTCAGCGTGACCAAAGTGCCGCCCTTCTGGACGAAGTCCCGTAAGGCGTTGACGCCTTCCGCCCCGATGCCGGTGCGGAACTCCGGCGGGGTGTTGCCGCCGCGCCCGCCTCCCGCTTCACCACCGCCCGCGCCCCTTCCTGCCGCGGCCGGGGCGGCGCCACCCGCGCCGCCACCCGCGCCGCCACCCGCGCCGCCGCCCCGGCCGCCCCGGCCCGCCGCCGGTGTTCCAGCGGCCGCCGTTTCGCCGGTGATGGTGGCCGTGCTGTCGTTCGGAATCACCAGCACATCGTACTTGTCGATGAGGTTCCCGGCCTTGATTTCGGGGTCGAAAATCGAGGTGTAGGGGAAACTGAACTGCTCCAGTACCAGGCGGGTCCAGCCCTCGTCGATATTGCCGCCCCCAAAGCGCTGGTACATGGCGACGCGCTGCCGTTTCATGTCGTGCACGCCGGTGGAAACAGGGCTGCGAAGCGGTGTGAAATCGACTCCGGTCTGCCTGGCCACGGTTTCGAGCACGCCCTCCGATCCGGCGGCGACTACAAAATCGCCGGCGCGCAGGCCCACCGCCGGCTTGTCCACGCGGCGCACCGCCGCGCCCTTGTCGAAGAGCAGATTGAGCGCCCGGAAACTATCGTTGAGGCGGCCGTCCATCGAGTAACCGATGGGGCCGCGCGTCACTTTTCCGGCCGGCTCGATCGGGCCGGCCACCTTCTCCATCGCCACCTCACCCAGTTCGTCCACCGGGTCCACGCGAACTCCCATGTATTCGAACATGGTGTCCGTGGCCATGTCATAGGGGCGCTCGGGAGAGCCGTCGCGGTTCCGCGTCCACTCGTTATCCGGGTAAAAGGTGCGGCCCAGCAGATAGCGGATGAGGCCCATTTTCGGCTGCGCCAGGGAGATGACAAACGAACCCGCCGGATACGTCATGCCGCTCGCCGTGGTGAAGGCTTTGGACGCCCGGTGGATTTCGATGCCCTGCACCAGCAGCTTGTTCACCATCTTGATGGATGTCGGCGGATCGTGCTGCAGCGAAGAGATGAGGTACGCGGCCGGCTTGCCCGCCGCGCCGCGCTCGGTCTGGCGCTTGCCCTTCAGATAGGCGTTCCAAAGAACCGTCTCGCGGTTGCGCGCGGCCAGATCGAGCGTGGCCCAGGCGGAGACCTTCTGGCGCTCCACGATGTCGCGCAGGCGCCACCATCCACCCGGCCAGGGGTTGGGGAAAATGGTCTCGGCTTCGTATACGGGAAGGTTGCGGGTATTGCCCCGCAACTGGTCGGGATGGACGAACTGCGGCGACGCCAGGCGCGCGGCGGCCGATTCCGTAAGCATGCCGGCGATGTTGTGGAAGGGCGTGATCCAGTGAAACCCGAAGTGGCCCCAGCCGGAATAGATGGCATCGTTGATGGCGCCGGATAGATTGGCCTCTTCCTCTTTATAAGCCATGTGCGCGCCGTACCAGCTCAACTCGCGCCACAGGATCGGGTCGGCGTAGGGCCGCATCGGCTCGGCGTACGGAGGCAGGAAAATGCGCGCGCCGTTGCTTCCCATGCCGTGGTGATCCACGTAGGCTTCGGGCTTCCACTCGGTGAAGAGAATGCGGGCCATGTACTGCGAGTCCGGGATGTTGGTCTGGAAGGCGTCCCGGTTGTTGTCGTGGCCGGCGTACTTCTGATAGAGCCATGGAGGATTGCTGCCTTCGTAGGGCGTGCCGAGCTGCTTGTTGTACCAGTCGGTGACCATGATTTCCCCGTCCGGGTTGAAGCAGGGCACTTCGATGAAGATGACGTTATCGAGAATGCGGCGGGCCTCTTCGTCCTTGCGGGCGAGCAGATCGTAGGCCAGTTCGGGGGCCATCTGCGTGCCGCCGATTTCGGTCGCGTGCATGCTCATGGACTGCACAACGACCGCCTTCCCTTCGTCCGTCAGGCCGCGGGCCTGCGCCTCCGTGAGACCGCGCGGGTCGCTGAGACGCAGGTTGACTTGGCGCAGCCGGTCGAGCTTGGCGAAATTGGCCGGCGAGGTGATGATGACCATCAGGAACGGGTTGCCCATCGAAGTAGGCCCCATGTTGGTGACCTTCATCCGGCCGCCACTCTGCTTTTCGAGAACGCCGTAGTATTCGACGATCTTGTCCCAGCGGGCCATCTTCGTGTCGGCGCCAAGTTGGAAGCCGAAAAACTTTTCCGGCGGGGTGATCTCCTGGGCCATGGCAGGCCCAAGAAGGAGTAGGGCGGAGAGAATCGGGCGGAGGCGGCGCATAGTGCTCCTCTTCGCAAACCGGTGCTGCAATCGTGCCGGACACCGGGGTACGAGATTTGAGGATACTGCTACGCGGCGCGGGATGCAAAAGTCCCGATCTCGGCAGCCGTCACTTTCTGCGCAGCACCTTTTTCCTGATCTCCGGCCAAAACTCTCTTCCCAAATTGCCCAGCAGATCGAACCCGAGCGTTACCGAACCCTGGATAAACCCGAGGCGCGCCGTATCGAGCCGGTCCGGATACCACAGGTTGGAAAGAAAGGCCGAGCCGTAGTCGCTGCCGAGACGCCAGGTGGACAGCGTTTCGCCGCCGCGATCGGTGCGCGTGAGAATGGTTCCACGCAGCGCGTGTCCCGTCCGGCGCCAGAACCCTTTGCCGCTCGATCGAAAGTACCGCGGGTCCTGATGCAGCGTCGAGTCCAGGCCGAAAGCCAGCGCGCCATGGATTCCCGCCCAGGCCGCCACGGATGCGACCCGCTCGCCGTAGCCTTCGCCGCCCTCTCTCCACTCTTCCGGCGCGCGGTCTTCCTGCAGCGCTGCGGCGTATACGGCGAGACCCACAAGAGATATCGGCGCATACGCCATTTCGGCGTGAAACTGCAATTTGCCGGTCACCGTGAGCGGATCGGGAGTCTGGCCGAACCCCGTAACCGGAATCGCCGCCGCTACTGCCAGCGCCAGCACGAGCCTCGCCCCACCACACGTCCAAGCCAACACTCGTTTACGCTTCACCAACATCTCCGTATCGGACAGCCGGACCGCCGCCGGTCCCGCGCCAAAGGCCTGCGACGCCGTCATCTCGCATCTTTCAGGGATTATTAATACAATACCCGATTGCGGCAACCTTCCGCATCCCCGCCAAGGCGGGGAATCCCCGAAAAGCGGCCGTTGCCGCATGTTAAACTCCCGGCTGCGGCGAGATCGCACGAGAGGCGGCGCATGAACACACCCAACAAGCCCCTGGAAAGTTTCTGGGATATACCGCTGCGGGACCTGCTTGGCCTGCTCCAGGCCACCCCGGCCGGTCTGACTTCCGACGAGGCGAAACAGCGCCTCCGTCAACATGGCCCCAACAGCCTGGTGGGCGAGTCGCGCTTCGCCGCGCTGCGCTCTTTTCTCGGCTTTTTTGCCAATCCCCTGGTCCTGATTCTGCTGGCTGCCAGCGCCATCTCGATTGTGCTCGGCGATCCGATAGGCGGCTCCATCATCATCGCCATCGTCCTCCTCAGCGTGATCGTCAACTTCTACACCGAGTTTCAGGCGCGCCACGCGGTGGAGGATATTCGCAAGCAGGTCGCTACCACTGCCGCGGTGTTGCGCGATGGACGCGAGCTCGAATTGCCCACCGCGGAACTCGTCCCCGGCGATATCGTGCACCTCAATGCCGGCGACCTGGTCCCCGCCGATGCCCGCCTGTTGGACTCCAAAGATCTGCACGTGCGCGAAAGCGCGCTCACCGGCGAATCTCTGCCGGTCGACAAGGCGCCGGCCGATCTTCCCACCGGGCAGCACGGCATCGCCGACGCCGCCAACAGCGTCTTCCTGGGAACCGCGGTGCAGACGGGAATCGGCGCCGCGGTCATCGTTCGCACCGGCAAGGACACCGCCTTCGGCGAGATCGCCGTGCGTTTGGCCACGCGGCCTCCGGAGACCGAATTCGGCCGTGGAATACGCCACTTCGGGCTGATGATCACGCGCGTCACCATGCTGCTGGTGCTCTTCGTCCTGCTGGTGAACATCGTATTACATCGTCCGCTGCTCGAATCGTTTTTGTTCTCGGTGGCGCTGGCCGTCGGCATGACGCCGGAGATGATGCCCATGATCATCACCATCACGTTGGCGCAGGGCGCGCGCCGCATGGCGAAGAAAAAGGTCCTGGTCAAGCAGCTTTCCGCCATCGAAGACTTCGGCAGCATCGAGATTCTCTGCAGCGATAAGACCGGAACCCTCACCGAAGGCGAGATCGTGCTCGACCGGCATGTGGACGTTCACGGCCAGGACAACGAAGACGTCCTTCGGCTGGTGTATCTGAACAGTAACTTTCAAGCCGGCATCCGCAGCCCGCTGGATGACGCCATCCTGAAGCATGACCACCCCGCCATTGCGGAGTACCAGAAGGTGGACGAGATCCCTTTCGATTTCAACCGCAAGCGCCTGTCCGTGGTATCGCTCCATGGCGATGAGCGTACCCTCATCACCAAGGGCGAAGCGGAAAGCGTTTTCGCCGTCTGCGGCAGCGTCATCGTTGACGGCGCTCCCCAGCCGTTCGACGAAGCCCGGCGAGCCGAGGCGGCCGAGACCTTCAAGAAGCTCAGCGCCGATGGCTTCCGCGTCCTGGGAGTCGCCATCCGCAAGGTTGAGCAGCAGCCTGGCTATGCGCTCGCCGACGAGCGGGACATGACCCTCGCCGGCTTCGCGGCATTCCTCGACCCGCCCAAGGAAGGCATTGTCGCGGTTCTCGAAGCGCTCAAGCTGAACGGCGTTTCCGTGGTCATCATGACCGGCGACAATCAGTACGTGACCCAAAAGGTAGCCCACGATGTCGGACTGCCTACCGCCCTCATCGTCACCGGCGCCCAGGTGGACACCATGGACGATGCCGCTCTGGCCTACCAGGCGGAGCGCGGCGCCATCTTCGCTCGTGTGTCCCCGGAACAAAAGAACCGCGTGATCCTCGGCCTGAAGTCGCGCGGCCACGTCGTCGGCTACATCGGCGACGGCATCAACGACGCTCCGTCATTGCACACCGCCGACGTCGGCATTTCCGTGATGAACGGCGTGGATGTGGCCAAAGATGCCGCCAAAATCATCCTGCTGGAGAAGGATCTGTCGGTTTTGAACGAGGGAGTCGTCGAGGGCCGCCGGTGCTTCGCCAACATCATGAAGTACATCATCATGAGCACCAGCTCCAACTTCGGCAATATGTTCAGCATGGCCGCGGCCTCGCTTTTCCTGAAATTCCTGCCCATGTTGCCCACGCAAATCCTGCTCAACAACTTTCTCTACGACACCTCGCAGGTCGCCGTCCCCGGCGATAATGTCGATCCCGCCCTGCTGCACAAGCCCAAGCGGTGGCAAATCGGGTTCATCCGCCAGTTTATGGTGATCATCGGCCCCATCAGCTCCATCTACGATTTCCTCACTTTCGCCGTGCTCCTCTGGTGGTTCCACGCCGCCGCCAACCCGCCGCTGTTCCGCACCGGATGGTTCGTGGAATCCCTCGCCACCCAGACGCTGGTCGTGTTTGTCATCCGGACCGCGGGCAACCCGTTCAGCAGCCGTCCGAGCGGGCGCTTGCTGATCGGGGTAGCCGCCGTCACCATTGCCGGCGCCGTGCTGCCCTACACGCCCCTCGGCCCATTGCTGGGGTTCATCCCATTACCGCTCTCGTTGCTGGGTGCGATTGCGCTGCTTGCCTTGACATACCTGTTTCTGGTGCAGGTCGTCAAGACCTGGTTCTATCGCCGCCATGCGTTACTCTAACCCTCACCAACTTTCGGATTTCCGAAGGTCAGGTTTTGATCGTGAAGCGGAACCGCATGTCGTCGCCGAACCACTGCACGTAGTTGGTTCCCCAACCGTTATTGAACAGGCTGAAGTGAATGCCTTGGGAAAGATCCGGCAGCGAGTTGGAGAAATAGATCGGCGATTTCTCTCCCAGCACCGCCAATGGCGCATCCAGGGCCTCGATGGTCAGCTTGCCGTGTTCATCCTGGTAGCCGATCCCGCTCGATAGCGCGTGCATGTGCCGGTTGCCGCCGCGAACCACATCGTTGGGAGACACCAGCCCCTCCAGCTTGGACAGCCGCCAGTTTTCCATCCGCGGCGCGATGGGGTTGAAGGTCAGCCACATGGCCTCGGGCAGGCGGTTGGCCCGCTTGCCGAACCAGCTCAGGTTGCAGTGGACCACCGGCTCCGCTTGCGGCAGGACGAGTTCCAGGTACAAGTCCGCCGGCCAGGCGGTGACTGCCGGCGCCGCTCCGCCCGCATCCTCCATCCGCAAACGGGCCACCAGACGATGTTCGCTCGCGCTCTCCAGCATGTGGCAGCTCGTCAGCCGGGTGTTCCAGGTGCGGCTCTGCGCGCCGGATTTTTCGATGTTCGGTTTGCCGAAATCCTTGGGCGCCCAATCCGTTTGCACGGTGATGTAGCTGGCGAGGAATCGATCGTAGTCGCTTTGGGAGAGGGTCTGGTAGCTGAACGCCGCCAGCGGATGTTCCGCCGAAGCCCATTCCCGGTTGCCCGCTTTGCCGCGCAGGCGCACGATGGCTCCCGTCACCGCGTCGAAGGCGATGGTGAAATGCGCGGTTTCGAGCGGCTCCGCGGCGTTGTGCGCCTTCCACTGCGAGGTCTCGGGCACGATGGGCTTCAAGCGCGCCAGCCGCTGGCCGGCCTCGGCGCGGAGCGCCGCCGGAAGCGTCGCCACTGCCTGGTCGATGTTGGCCCGCTTCTCCACCCAACTGCCGGTAACCGTCCGGTAGCGCGGTTGCTCCAGCATCTGCGCCAACGCATCCGGTGTGTAGTGATCGAAATCCAGCCAGGTTTTGGTGTCGGTTCCCCAAGTGTGTTCGGCGGAGAGGGCGAATTTCGCCAGAAAGGCGAGATCGGCTTTATCCCCCACCTGCAACTTGCCCCGCTGAATCCACTCCGATCGCAAGCGAAGCAGCTCGCGATACCGCGCCAGTTTCACGGGGTCGCTCGCGACGCCGTAAATCCAGGTATCGCCGATTTCCTGCGTGACCACCGGGAGCGCGCTGCGATGAGGCTCCACCGCATGGGCGATATCGGTCAGGTTCGCGGCGCCAATGGACGCTTGCGGAAACTGCCGGCGCAGATCCGCATAGATCTTGCGGATTTCTTCCACCGTGTGCGGGCCCGCATTGTCGTCGCGCACCTCAACGGCCACGGCCAGGTCCGATCCGGGCAGGCGGACCACGCCGCCATACTCCAGGCGGTGGTACATCATGATGATGGATGAGCCCGCCGGATCCTTCCAGACAAAGGTGGCGGGCACATCGGGCGGAGTGCTCGCGGAGTTGACCCCGATATCGAGAAACGTCACGCCGTTGGCGGCCAGCGGCCCGATGAGTCCTCGCGAATGACCCGGAACGTCCGTCATCTTGGCGCCGGTTGTCTGGCGCCCAAACCGCCGGTCCAGCGACTTGGAGAAGCCGATCGCGCCCGTGATCGCCGAACCGTTCAACAGTTCCGTCTGCCACGTAAAGGGAAGAGCGTGCCAGGCAATATCTCCCCGCGCAATGGCTTGCTCCATGCGCTTGCGCTCTTCGGTGCCCGCCTGCTCGAGGTACTCATAGAGCAGCCACGACCCCGTGGTCCAGACGTAACGCTCCTCACCCGCCTGCCGAAGTGCATCCGCAATCCGGATGGCCTCGGGGAAATACTGCGCGAAGTATTTCTTGATAACGGCCGCTTGCGTATCGATAAAACCGACGTCCAGGTGGCACTTGAACATCACCAGAACTTGCTTGACGCCGAGATCGGGTGCTGGCGCCTGCGCTTGCGCCGCGGCGCTCCTGCCGCTCCCCAATGCCACGCACCCGGCAGCGCCGAACAGATTCGAGACAAACCGCCGACGATCCATGTGTTCACTCCTCGTTGAATTCAGGCAGGTCGTATTCGCCCAACCGCAGCGGATAACGGCCGTACTCCCGCACCAGTTTCACCACGTAATCGTAACTCGCGCCAGGCACATTGCTCGGCACCGAGTGGTCCGATTGAAAGATGAAGCCGCCGCCCTTGGCGGCATTCAGTTTCGTGAGAACCGCTTTCTTCAGCGCCTCGCGGTCGCCCGACGACCATAGCTGCACATCCATATTCCCGCAGAACCCCAGCCGGTGGCCCAGCCTTCTCCGCAGATCCAGCGCATCCAGCCCTGCTTTGAATTCCAGCGGATTGTAGGCGTCCACGCCGATCTCGATGAAGTCTTCCAGGATCCGGTTCACGTTGCCGCAGCCGTGGTAGATGACCGGCAAACCATGGGCGTGGCACTCTTCCACAAGGGCCTTCACGCCGGGTTTGAAGTGCTCCCGCCAGAACACCGGAGAGAACAGCATTCCTTTCTTGTAGGCCACGTCGCCCCAGATCACCATGCCGTCCAGCATCCCGCCCGCGGCCTCGATCTGCGCGCGCACCATCTCCAGGGAAAACGCGTGCAGCCGTTGCACAAATCGCGCCACGGCATCGGGATACATGCCCATCCACATCATCACGTTCTCCGAGCCGACAATCCGCCACATCATTTCATGCGCTTCGCAAACTCCGCCGAACACCGGGAAGTCCGCATGCGAGGCTTTCACCCTCTCCACGAACGGCGCCAGGTTTCTGGTGAAGCTGTCGCCCACGCCGTTAATCTGGTCGTCGCCGGTGCTCAAGTAACGCCGCGCGTCCCAGGGGTCGTCGAACCGGAATGCCGCCATCTTCTCGATGGTGTCCGTGTCGAAGTGGACGAATGCGGGCATGGGTTGGTCGAATTTCTTGCGCAGAACGGCCTCGAATCCGGTGCGCACCGTTACTTCGGCATCGTTCTCCCGCAAAATCTCGAACGGTTTGATGTGCGGATCCATGTTGGGATTGAACTGCATCCAGTCGAGATCGTAGTAGCGGTAGATGTCCGTATCCGGAGCCAGGCCGAGTTCTTCGCGCCAGCGCTTCAGGAAGCCGCCCCAAAAGAAGTCGCTGACCGGCACGCGGTCGGGTTCCCGATGGCCCAACGCCGCCTTCATGCGAGCCAGTTTGGCCTCGCAGTTTTCTGTCCGGTCCCATACCGCTGTTTCTTTAGCGGACATACACAGCAAGGGTATCAGTTGGACCGGAAAAGACAAAACATCCGGCGAAATCGCTATTGAGCGGGTTCCCGGATTCTGCTAGCGTGGTGTCTTCCGTGCGCAAAATAACGGCCAATCGGGCCTCCCATCGCTTTCCGGCCGCCCTATCATGATTGCACCCAGTCTCGAACAAGGCATTGCCTTCCACGCAGCCGGCGCGCTGCTCGCCGCCAACTGTTACGCGCCGCAGAAGTATATCAAGCGCTGGTCCTGGGAGATCTTCTGGATGATCCAGGCGGCCTGGTGCTGGTTGCTATGGCCCATCGTCGCAGCCGCGCTCACCATCCCGCATCTCGGGCGCGTGCTCGCCGAAGCTCCTTCGGATCGCATGCTCTACTCCTTTCTGATGGGGATCGCTTACGGCGTGGGCGGCACGGCTTTCAACATCTCCATCCGCTACATCGGGTTCTCGCTGACCTATTCCATCGCCGTGGGGCTCTCCAGCGTGCTCGGTACTTTGGTCCCGCCCATCGTCCGCGGACAATTCGCCGCTATTCTGTCCAAGCCCGGAGCGGACTGGGTGGTCGGAGGAGTTGTGGCCGGCGCCGCCGGTATCGCCATCTGCGGACTGGCCGGCCACCTGAAAGAAAAAGACCTCGATGCGTCTCCCGGAAAACGGGGGGAATTTTCGCTTCTCACAGGCCTGCTCCTTTCCCTTCTGGCCGGCGTGCTCTCCGCCGTCTATGGGTTCGCTCTGGAGGTCGCTTCTCCGGTGGCGGACCTGGCGGAACACTATGGCGCCGGCATTTGGAAAGGCAACGTGTCGTACCTGTTCGCCAATACCGGGGCGTTTGTCACCGCCCTGCTGTACAGCCTGTACCTCGCCCGAAAGAACCATTCGCTGGGCGAACTGAAGACCTTGCCGGGAGGTTCCGGCGCCTCAACCCTCCGGTGGAACTACCTCTTCGCCCTGCTCACCGGAACGCTGTGGTACGGACAGTTCTTTTTCTATAACCTCGGACACGTGCATCTGGGAGCGCAGTACGCATTCTCCAGTTGGGCCATCCACATGATCCTGCTGGTGCTTTTCAGCAACGCGCTGGCGGTGCTTCTCAAAGAGTGGAAGGGCTGCACCACCCGCACCCGCATAATCGTGGCAACGGGACTTGCCGTTCTATGCGCCGCGGTTCTCATGCTCACTTACGGCAATCGAGTGGGAGACGCCACCCGCGCGGCTACGCGCCCACTTGGAGTCAATCTCGATGGTCGCCTTGGCCATGTGCGGTTCCCTCCGGCATGAACTGGCTCCGACCCGTCGACATCGCCCAAAACAGCCTACTGAGCGGCGGGTTCCGGCGCCGCGGGCTGTGCCGTCTTCTTCTCTACCGCCGTCTTCACCGCCACTTTCTTTGCGGGTGCTGTCTTCGTAGCCGCCTTTTTGACAGGAGCCTTCGCCGCCTTCTTTGCGCCAGCCCTTTTCACGGCAGCTTTCTTCCGGGCGGCCTTCTTTGTGGCGGCTGGTTTCGGTTGCGCTGTCGCCGCCTTCTTTGCCGCCCAGCGTTTCTTCAATGCGGCGACGATGGCGGCCCTGCCTTCGGCGCTCAGTCTCCGCTTCTTGCGCGGGGCTTTCCTGGAAGTTGGCGTGGTCTGGCTTCCGAGTCTCGCTTGGATCTCGGACATTTTGGCCTCAGCGGCGGCCTTCATCTGCTCCAACCCGATTAACGCGGCTTGCAGCAGCATGGGATCTGAAATTTGGTCTGGCATAGGGCATATTGTAGCGCCGTGGTGTTCCGCGGCGCGATTCGGCAACCCGGCGTTTTGCGTTGGGGTGCTCGAGTTATCGATTTTATGGTGGGCCTGTGCAGACTCGAACTGCAGACCTCTACCGTGTCAAGGTAGCGCTCTAACCAACTGAGCTACAGGCCCGTGGAGGGTGGTGTGAAACTCCGAGTATATCACGGCTCCACCAGCGACAGAATGGTCGATGGCGCGTTGCCTTCCAGCCGGTTGTTGACGAACAGAAACAGGAACTGTTTGTTCTCCCGCGCGCGCCCGATCAGCACGCGCATGCTCTCGCGCGCCTCCGGATTGGGATCCTGCACCTCGCGGTAGGGCGCGAAGGCATCCACCGCTTCCTCGTACACCCGGCCGTGCCGCAACAGCGCGCGGCAAACCGCGAAATCCGCCGTCGCCGAATCGGGAATCGCCATCTGCCGGCGCAACTCCGGCATCTTCGACCACGCGTTATAAACGTGCGCCACATTATGCGCCCGCAGGCAGGAGAAATAGTCCTTCTCCAGAAACCCCGGATTGCGAATCTCCACCGCGTAGCGGAATTCGCCCGGCAGTTGCGCCAGGAACGGGTCCAGGCGCTCCACAAACTCGCTCGCATTGTGGAAGCTGCGCCATCCGAAAGCGCCGAACTCGAAGATCAATAGCGCCGTCTTCCGCTGGTGCGGCCCGAGCGGCCGCGCGAACATTTCCCGGAATACCTGCCCGTCCAGAAAAGCTTCGTTCTCGCGGCCCGCCTGCGCGCCATACCGCGGGTGCGAGGGAAACACTTTGCAGGTAATCTGTTCCGGCACTTTGAAGGCGAAGCGGAACTGCTCCGGAACCTGCGCAAACAGCTTGCTCCAGAATTCCTGCGTGGGGAACTGGTAGAACGCGAAATCGCCGCAGACCGCCGGGAAAACCTCGCTGTATTCGCGCAGGCACTCC
>JBEKDV010000168.1:0-15601 GCA_050014175.1 Candidatus Solibacter sp.
GCCGCGCTGAAGCTGGAACAGCACCGCCTGGAGACCCGCCGCGCGCCGCTTATGGACGCCATCGAGAAGCTGACGCTGCGGAGGAACGCGGCGCAGGAGCGCAACACCAGGCTCGCCGAACTCGCCGTGTTCGAAGGCTTCCAGGAACTCGAGTGGCGCCCCCTGGTCACGGAGATCGAACGGCTGGAGGGGGAGCGCCGCGAGTTGGAGGAAGGGTCGGATATCCTGCGCACGCTGCAACAACAGCTCGCCCAGTTGGAAGACGCCGCCAAAGAGACCGAAGCCCGGCTGACCGGCGAGCAGCGGGAGCAGACGCGGGCGGAAGAACGCCGCGAACAGGCGCGGGAACTCGCGGCCGGGTGCGATGCCCTGCTCGCCGGCACCAGCGAGGAAGTGAAGGCGGACGTTTTCCCGCGCGTCGAATCCATGAGCTTCGAGGCGCTCGGCAGCCACGTGCTGACGGTGGAAAGCTGCGACAACCGCGAGCGGGAAATGCGCGAGTGGGTGCAAACCCGCATCGACGCCGAAGACAAAAAGATTCGCGCGCTCGAAGAGCGCATCGTCAAAGCCATGCAGGCCTATCGGTCGCGCTATCCGCTGGAAACCCGCGAGGCCGACGCCAGCGTGCAAGCCGCGGGCGAGTACCGCAAGATGCTGTATCGTCTGAAGGCGGACGACCTGCCGCGCTTCGAAAGCGCCTTCAAGAGCCTGCTCAACGAGAACACCATCCGCGAGGTGGCCAACTTCCAATCGCAGCTCAACCGGGAGCGGGAGACGATTCGCGAGCGCATCGAGACCATCAATCGCTCGCTGCGCGGCATCGACTACAATCCGGGGCGCTACATTCAACTGGAGGCCAATCCGAACGCCGACCCGGAGATCCGCGATTTCCTGGTGGCGCTGCGTGCCTGCACCGAAGGGTCGCTGGCGGGTTCGGACGACGCGGGATATTCGGAAGAGAAATTCCTCCAGGTGAAGCGCATCATCGAGCGCTTTCGCGGGCGCGAAGGCACCGGCGAACTCGACAAGCGCTGGACCGCCAAGGTCACCGACGTCCGCCACTGGTTCACCTTTTCCGCCTCCGAACGCTGGCGGGAGGACGGGCGGGAATTCGAGCATTACGCCGATTCCGGCGGCAAGAGCGGCGGCCAGAAGGAGAAGCTCGCCTACACCGTGCTGGCCGCCAGCCTGGCGTACCAATTCGGACTGGAGATGGACGCGCCGCGCACGCGCTCTTTCCGCTTCGTGGTAATCGACGAAGCCTTCGGCAGGGGAAGTGACGAATCGGCGCGCTACGGTCTGGAGCTCTTCGCGCGGCTGAATCTGCAACTCCTCATCGTGACGCCGCTACAGAAGATCCACATCATTGAGCCTTACATTGCCGGCGTGGGGTTCGTGCACAGCGAGAACGGACGGATTTCGATGCTGCGCAATCTGACCATCGAGGAGTATCGCGCCGAACGCGCGGCTCGCGCCAAATGAGTGGCAAGGAGTGGACCACGCCCGCCGATTTGCGCCGCCAGGTGAGGCGTTACTGGGACAGCGGGCGGCTGCTGGCCGCGGGCATTAAAGGCGAGAGCCTGTTCCCGCTGGAATTGCAGCTCCGCGGACCGGATACGCGAGCCCTCTCGGAACGCTTCGAGGAGGTTCGGCACTGGATCCGCGAACTGGAGAGCGAGAGCCGGTGGCAGATGGAGTGGCGCGAGGTCAATCATCGTTTGCTGGGACGCAATCGTGTGCCGGCGCGGGTGGTGGTGCCGGGCGAGAGTGAGGCGCTGGAGCTGATTGGGAAAGCGGACGATGCGGCGCGCTTCCGCTCGCTGGCGGCGGCCACGCTGGAGAAGTTGCCGGAACTGGGCGCGTGGCTTGCGCACAGGCCGGTGACCGCGCTGCAATATGCGGCCGATTGGGAGCGAATCCTGGCGGTGCTCGTCTGGTTCCGCGAACACCCCCGGTGTGGGCTCTACCTGCGGCAACTCGATATCGCCGGAGTGGACACGAAGTTCATCGAAGGCCACAAGCCGCTGTTGGCGGAACTGCTCGACATCGTGCTTGCACCGGAGGCGCTCGGTGACGCAGGCGCTGCGGGGCCGCGGAATTTCGAAGCCCGCTACGGATTGGCGTCCAAACCATCGCAGGTGCGGTTCCGCATTCTGGATCGCCGCCTCGCCATTCAAGGGCTGACGGACCTGGCGGTTCCGGCGCAGGAATTCGCGTCCCTGGATTTGCCCGTGGAGCGCGTGTTCATCACGGAGAACGAGATCAACGGCCTGGCCTTCCCCAGCGTACCGGACAGCCTGGCGATTTTCGGTCTGGGCTACGGCCTCGACCGCCTCTACGAAGTGCGCTGGCTGCACCGGCGCGCGCTGCACTACTGGGGCGACATCGATACGTACGGCTTCCACATCCTGGACCGCCTGCGGGCGCTTTTCCCGGCCGCGCAATCGTTTCTGATGGACCGGGAGACGCTGCTAGAGCATGGGGCGCTTTGGGTTCGGGAGAGCAATCCCTACGATGGCGAACTGCTCCGCTTGACGTCCGCCGAGCGGGCCCTGTACGACGACCTTCGCTGCGATCGTCTGGGCGAGCACGTCCGCCTGGAGCAGGAGCGCATTCCCTACGGCTGGGTGCAACGGGCTTTAGCGGAGTGTTGAAGCCATGGTACTCAGCACGCCAAGTTTTCGCGGCCGATCTTGAGCTTCTCCAGATTGCCCAAAACGGTCAACGCGATCTGCTTGGGGTCGAAAAACGTCTGCGCGATCGAGCGCACGTCGCCGGCGGTCACGGTCTCGATGCTCTCCAGCAATTCGTCCAGGGTGAAGAACTTGCCGAAATACATTTCCTGACGCGCCAGATTCGACATCCGGCTGCCGGTGGATTCCAGGCCGAGCATCAGCGACCCCTTCAGGTGGTCCTTGGCACGCCGCAGTTCCTCGTCGCTCACCTGCTGCTCCTTGAGCTCCCGGAATTCCTTGATAATGGACTGCACCACTTTGGGGGCCGATTCCACGCTCGTCCCGGCATAAATGGAGAGACAGCCCGTGTCGCGGTACGGGTTTAATTCGCTGAACACGGAATAGGCCAGCCCCTGCCGTTCGCGGATGTTCTGGAACAGGCGCGAACTCATGCCGCCGCCCAATAAGGTATTCAGCACGTAGCAGGCGAACCGCTCCTGGTGGGGCAGCGGATACGACGGAACCCCCAGGCACAGGTGCACTTGCTCCAGCGATTTCTTATTCCGCAGCGCAATACGGGCGTGCGTGTTGGGAGTCTGTTCCGCGGGCGCCGCATCGCCCCTCGGCAGGCATTCGAAGTGCTGCCGCACGAGCGCCGCCAGCGCTTCGTGGGTGAGGTTTCCGGCCGCGGTGACGAGCACGTTGGCCGGCGCGTAAACCGCATTGTAGAAATCGCGCACCATGGTGCTGTCGAACCGCCGCACACTCTGCGGCGTGCCCAGAATCGGCTTGCCGAGGGCGTGATCCTTCCAGAAATTCGCCGAGAAGATCTCGTGGACGAGGTAATCCGGCGAGTCCTCTTCCATCTTGATTTCTTCCAGAACGACGCCCTTTTCCTTCTCGATATCCTCGTCCCGGAACATGGGGTGGAGCACCAGGTCGGCCAGAACGTCGAAGGCCTGCGAGAGGTGCTGATCCAGGACCTTGGTGTTGAAACACACCAATTCCTTGGCCGTAAAGGCATCCAGATTGCCGCCGAGGGCGTCCACGCTACGCGCGATGTCCTCGGCCGAGCGGCTGGTGGTGCCCTTGAAAAGCATGTGTTCGATGAAGTGCGAGATGCCGTTCTGCTCGGTCGATTCCCGCCGCGAGCCCGAACCGATCCAGATGCCCACCGACACGCTGCGCACGTGCGGCATCACCTCGGTAATTACACGCACGCCGTTGTCCAGCGTGCTGACTTCGATGTTCCGTAAAGGACTGGTTGGCGGTGTCATTCGAGAAGAGCGGAAGGGCCTACTTCATTTGTAGCACCTTCAGGCGGGCAGCGGGGCGGTGAGAATCCGCTAGACTGGAAGAGAATGTCCCAACCGCTCGTGGGCATGGACCTGACCGATCTGCGTGAGGCCCTCGGCCCCGATCAGCCAGGGTACCGCGCCCGCCAAGTCTACCAAGCCCTCTATCGCGGCCAGGCCGCGGATCTGGTGCAGATCTCCACCCTGCCCGTCCGCATGCGCCAGGAATTAGCTGAACGGCACGCCGTGGGCATGCCCACCGTCGACCGTCTTTTCGAATCCAGCGACGGGGCGCGCCGCTACCTGCTGCGCCTGGGCGACGGCCGCACGGTGGAAACCGTGCTCATGCCCGAAGGCGAGCGCGACACCATCTGCATCTCCAGCCAGGTGGGCTGCCCGGTGGACTGCAAGTTCTGCATGACCGCGCTGATGGGCCTGGAACGCAGCCTGACGGCCGGCGAGATTGTCGGCCAGGTGCTCCTGGTGACGCGTGAAAACCACCTCCGCCAGGAGGGCGGACGTCTCAACATCGTCATGATGGGGCAGGGCGAGCCGCTCTTGAACCTGCCCAACGTGGTGAAAGCCACGCGCATCCTGCTCGACCCCGCCGGTTTTGCCCTGTCGCCGCGCCGGATCACGGTGTCCACGGCCGGCATCATCCCGCAAATCGCCGCACTCGGAAGAGAACCGGTGCGCCCCAAACTGGCCATTTCGCTGAACGCCTCCACCGAAGAGCAGCGGCAGGAACTGATGCCGATCACGCGGAAATATCACCTCAAGGATCTGCTGGCGGCGTGCAAAGCCTATCCGCTGCGTCCGTGGGAGAAACTGACCTTCGAATACGTGCTGCTGGATGGCGTCAACGATAGCGATGCCGACGCGCGCCGCGTGGTCAAACTACTCGCCAACCTGAACGCCAAAGTCAACCTGATCGCCCTCAATCCGGGGCCCGGAATCCCCTACTCCACGCCGCTTCCGGAACGCGTCGCCAGCTTCCAGGCGATCGTTCGCCGCGCCCTTCCCTGCTTCGTGCGCAAGCCGCGCGGGCTGGATATCTACGCCGCCTGCGGCCAGCTCAAGCGCAACTCCGAATTCGCGGCCGAAACGGCCTCCCTGCCCTCGCCTGTACGCCCGTAAGCGGTGGGCGAAGCCGGTGGTTTCTCCTGCGAATCGCCCCTTGTTTACATATAGTTACAGGCCCGGCTCGGAGGGCACCCCGTTGACAGGGCTCGACGGTCGGGAAAGTGCGCTGCTCATCCAGCGCGGCATGGGGTATTTACCCTACGCCGCAAACCGCGGCGCCTGCTATGACTCGAATGAGTAGTTTCCCCGCTGGGCGAATATATGTAACGATTTATGCGATACGGGCATCCTAACAAACATGAGATTCGAGGGAGTCGGAACGGGTGTTTGGCGCTTCCGGGTCTTGTTGCCGGTAATGCTGGCGGCGAGCCTGTTCGCACAAGAGCAGCCTACGCCTTCCGTGCTTCCAAGCGGGCCGCAGACTGACGCCGAATCGATTCCCGTATCTGCCGCGAGCGCTCAGCCCACGGAACCTCCTGGAGGCAACCGGGTATTCGGCGTGCTTCCGAATTATCGAACGGCGGACGCATCGCTGGAAGGCACGGTGCTGACGAACCACCAGAAACTCACCATCGCCAGCAAGGATTCCTTCGATTATCCGCTGGTGGCGTTAGCGGGGGCGCTGGCGGGGTTGGGGCAGTTGACCAATCAGGATCCTTCCTTCGGGCAGGGGGCCAAGGGATTTGGACACCGCCTGCTTACCAACTATGCCGATCAGGCGATGGGAAACATGTTCACGGAGGGGGTGTTCCCGGTGCTGCTGCACGAGGATCCGCGATATTTCCGTCGCGGAACCGGGTCCGCGCCGTCGCGCGCGTTTTATGCATTTACGCGGGTGATTGTGACCCACAAAGATTCCGGGGGCAGGCGTTTCAACTATTCGGAGTGGGTCGGAAACGCCATGGCAGTGGGGATTTCCAACGCCTACTATCCCGAAAACCGCACATTGGCCGACAATGGGACGAAGCTGCTGATGCAGGTGGGAACCGACGGAGTGTCCCAGGTGATGAAGGAATTCTGGCCCGACATCAAGCGCAAACTGTTCCACAAAGACTAGGCTGGCCTGCTTGACACGGAGGCGAACCGTCCGAGCTTCGCCCGGATTGGCAGGCTGAAGCCCGCCCCACCAAAGCACGGTGATTTGACCCATTGCCATCCACCCAACTAAACTAGTGTTTAGAGAAGTGTTGGTACTCAAGGGTCTATGAGAACGGACGCGCCACTCAATTTCAGGTATCAGGACATATTGACTTCGATTGTCCGGGCGTACATCGATACCGGGGAACCGGTGGGATCGCGCACGATTTCGAAGCGCCGCCACAATGCGCTCAGTCCGGCGTCCATCCGTAATGTGATGGCGGACCTGGCCGATGAGGGCTATCTCTCGCAGCCGCACACCTCGGCCGGCCGCGTGCCCACGGGAAAGGCATTCCGCTTTTTCGTCAGCTCGCTGGCCACCAGCCGCGTGACCGCCGGCGAAGCGGATAAAATGGCCAACGAGTTCCGCGCCCTGGAGACGGTGGGCGAGCGCGTGGAGCGCTCCTCCTACATCCTGGTGGAACTGACGCGCAACGTGGGCATCGCCGCCGCCATTCCGGAGCTGGCGCAGGAACTGGACCAGATCCAACTGGTCCCGCTCTCCGACCGCCGCGTGCTGATGGTGCTGGTCACGCGCGACCACATGGTGCGCAACCGCGTGGTCATGCTCGACGAGCCCACCGCCCCCGAGGAGCTGACTTCCATCTGCAATTACGTGAACCGCAACTTCAGCGGCTGGCAGCTCGGCCAGGCGCGCCGCGAGCTCCTGCGGCGAATCGAAGACGACCGCGAGTTGTATCACGCGATGATGCACAAGTTGCAGATGTTGTCGCAGAAGGGACTGCTGGAGGCGGACACCTCACCCCAGGTGCACATGGAAGGGGCGAGCAACCTGCTGGGCCTGGACCTGCACCTGACGCGCGAGAAGATGCGCGAGCTTTTCCATGCCCTGGAGGAGAAGCGGCGTCTCATGGAATTGCTCGACCGATTCCTGGAACAGCCTCCTGGCGAGTTGGCGGTGCGCGTCGGGCTGGAGGAAGCCCACCCGGCCATGAAAGACCTCGCGCTGATCGGGATGACCATCCGGATGGCCAGCGGACTGCCTGCCAAAGTAGCCGTACTGGGCCCCATGCGCATGAACTACGAGCGTGTGATTGCGGCCGTGCTGCAAACCAGCCGGGCGTTGGAAAGTGCGCAATTTTAGACCCTGGAAGCAGCGAAACAGAAAGCTAAGCGAAAAAGCAGTGGACACACAAAAGCCCCAAGAAACTCCCCCTGAAGCCCTTCCTGAGGGCGGCCCGTTCGACTCGATTCTAGAGGGCCAGCTGGCGGCCCTGACCGCCGAGCGGGAGCAGTTCGCGGCCGAAAAGGCGGAACTGCAGGAGCGCCTGTTGCGCGCCCGCGCGGAATTCGAAAACGCGCGCCGCCGCGCCGAGCGCGACAAGTTGGAGTACTTCCAGTTCGCCGCCATGGAACTGGTGCGCGACATGCTGCCCATCCTGGACGATTTCGAGCGCGCCTTGATGGTGGACACCACCGACCGCGATTACGCCAAAGGCGTGGAGCTGATCTACCAGCGCATGGCGGAGACCCTCAAGAAGCTGGGGCTCGAACCGATCGAAACCGCGGGACAACGATTCGACCCCAACCTGCACCAGGCCGTGGAGCGGGTGCAGACCGAGGATGCCGAAGACCAGAGCATCCTGGGCGAGTTCCAGCGGGGGTATAATTTCAAAGGCAAACTTCTCAGGCCCGCGATGGTAAGGGTCGCGGTCAGGCCGTAGCCGCAGTGAAACCCGTGTCGAAGCGAGATTATTACGAAGTACTGAGTGTCGGCAAGGAAGCCGGCGATCAGGAGATCAAGGGCGCTTACCGCGAACTGGCCAAGCGCTATCATCCCGACCGCAATCCGGACGATCCCAATGCGGAAGAGAAATTCAAGGAAGCGAGCGAAGCATATAGCGTCCTGAGCGATGCGCAGAAGCGCGCCGCCTACGATCGGTTCGGCCATGCCGGCGTGCAGGGCGCGGGCAGTCCCGGCGGTTACAACCCGGAAGCCTTCGCCGATTTCGGCGACATTCTGGGCGATTTCTTCGGTTTTGGCGACATCTTCGGCAATGCCGGCGGCGGGCGCAAACGCACGCGCGCGCAACGTGGCGAAGATGTGCGCTACGATCTGGAACTGAGCTTCGAGGACGCCATGTTCGGCATGAGCGCCGAAATCCAGGTGCCGCGCATGGAGCGCTGCGAGCGCTGCAAGGGCGGCGGCAGCGAACCCGGCAGCGGGCCGAGCAGTTGCCCCACCTGCCACGGCCGCGGCGAAGTCCTCTACCAGCAGAGCTTTCTCTCCATTCGCCGTACGTGCAGCACCTGCAACGGAAGCGGCCAGATCATCCGCAACCCATGCTCCGAATGTAGGGGCCACGGTTACCGTCAGGTGCAGCGCAAGCTGAAGGTCAACATCCCGGCCGGCGTGGACGACGGCAACCGCCTGCGCCTGGCCGGCGAAGGCCAACCCGGCGGCAATGGCGGCCCGGCCGGCGATCTCTACGTGTTCCTCAAGGTGAAGGAACACCCGTTCTTCGAACGCCACGAAAACGACCTGCACTGCACCATCCCGCTGAATATGGCGCAAGCCGCGCTGGGCTGCGAGATCGAAGTGCCGACCCTGGGCCAGCCCTACAAGCTGAAAATCCCCGAAGGCACGCAGAGCGGCGCGCAGTTTAAGTTGCGCCACCAGGGCGTCGCCATCCTCAACAGCAACGCGCGCGGCGATTTCTACGTCCACATCGCGGTCAAGATGCCCACGCGCCTCACCCGCGAGCAGCGCAAGCTGCTCGAACAGTTACGCGACACCCTGCCGGTGGACAACCATCCCAGCGAAAAGGGACTGTTCGACAAGGTGAAAGACTACTTCATGTAGAGACAAACCTCCTGGCCTGTCTAATCCGAGCGCAGCTCGGACGCGTCTCCGTCAGCCGCTCTCACCACACTCTGCACGCGTTCTGGCTCACCATCGGCTGTCCCGCCTTGCACGAAAATGCCTTTTGGAACTCCGGCATGTTCTGCACCGTGCCGTCCACGCGGTAGCGGCCGGGCGAGTGCGGGTCCGTCATGGCGCGGGCGCGGACTTCCTGCGGCGCCGTGTTCTCGCACCAGATCTGCGCGAATCCCAGGAAGAGGCGCTGCTCGGGCGTGAAGCCATCCAGCTTCTCCGCGTTGCCCTTGAGCGTGTCCTCTAACGCCAGCAGAGCGATGCGCAATCCCCCGTTATCCGCTGTGTTCTCGCCCAGCGTCAGCCGGCCGTTGAGCTTCATGTCGTCAACCGCCGTGAAGCCGGAATATTCGCTGGCCACGCAGGCGGCCCGCTTGTCGAACTCGGCGCCGTCGGCCGCCGTCCACCAGTCGCGCAGGTTGCCGTCGCCATCGAACTTGCGGCCCTGGTCGTCGAACCCGTGCGTCATCTCGTGGCCGATCACCGCTCCCACTCCGCCATAGTTCAGCGCCATCTCGCCCGCGGATCGAAGAACGGCGGCTGCAGGATGCCGGCCGGGAAGTTGATGCTGTTGTTCTGCGGGCTGTAGAAAGCGTTGACCGTGGGCGTGGTCATGCTCCATTCGGTCTTGTCCGTCGGCTTGCCGATCTTCTCGATGCGCTCGTTGTAGGCCGCCTGGGCGGCGCGCACGGCGTTGCCGAAGAAATCGTCGCGGGCAATGGTCAGTTTGCCGTATTCACGCCACTTCTTGGGGGAGCCCACGTTGTTGGTGATGGCCTTCAGCTTGGCCAGCGCGGCCTTCTTGGTCTCCTCGGTCATCCACGGCAGGGTGCGTATGTCCTCGGCCATGGCCTTTTCCAGCGCGTCGACAAGTTGCGTGATCTGCGTTTTGGCGTCCGCACCGAAAGCCAGCTCGATGTACTTCTGTCCCAGCAGGTCGCCGAGTTGGCGGTCCACCGTGGCCACGCAGCGGGCCGTCCGCGGCCGCTGCTCTTTGGCGCCGGAAAGGTACCGGCTCCAGAAATCGAAGGCCTCGTTCTCGAAGGCTTCCGGAAGCGTCGCGGCGCTCTGCCGCAGCAGGTGGTAAGCGAAGTACGCGCGCCAGGGTTCGATCGACGAGTCCGGCAGGTCCACCGCGATCTGTTTGACCGTGTCCGGCTGGCTCACGTTGAGCGTCTCGAACGGCGGCGTTCCGACACCCTGAAAATACTGCTCCCAAGGGAAGTTCGGGGCCAGCGCCGCCAGTTGCGGTTTGCTCAGGATGTGATAGGTCTTGTTGGGGTCGCGCATGGATACGCGATCCATGGCGGCCTTGGCGAGAATGGTCTCCATGTCGAGCACCATGCGCGCGTTGGCGCCGGCGTTCTCGGCGGAGTCGCCCGCCAACTGGAACATCTTCGTCATGTGGGCCACATAGCGCTGCCGGATCTCCACGCTCTTGGCGTCGGTCTTGAGATAGTACTCGCGATCCGGCAGCGAGAGTCCTCCCTGGCTCAAGGCCGCGATGGTGCGCGTGGAATCCTTGGCGTCCGGCCGGGCACCGAAAGTGAACAGCACGCCGATCCCGACGCGGTGCAGGCGCACCAGTTCGGCGACCATGTCCGGCATGTTCTCCATGGCGCGTATCCGGTCGAGTTCCGCCTTGATCGGCGCCATGCCGCGCTTGTCGATCGTCGCCGTGTCCATGCATGCGGCGTAGGCATCGCCGATCTTCTGCTCGAGCGGGCTGCGCTGCTCGCGCACCACCGCCGCCCCCTGAAGGATATCCAACAGGACCTTTTCGTTATGGTCGCTCAGTTCCGTGAAACGGCCCCAACGGGCGCGGTCCGCCGGCAGCGGATTGCTGGCCATCCAGTTCCCGCAGGCGTATTGGTAGAAATCCACGCAGGGGTCCACCGACTTATTCATGGCGGCCGCATCCAGGCCGGAGGCAGTCCTCTGCTGCGCGAACACACAAAGCGCGCACAGCGGCGCAATCAAGGTTATTAGGAATCGAGACTTCATATTCATACTCGGAAGTACCGATTCTAACGCAGCGCGGGTCAGCGAATCACTTGGACGCGGATCTCGTTGTTTTCGATCCGGTGACCGTCAAGCTCCTGCCACCTGCGGTCGGCGGTTACGGCAATACTTCCACTCAACGCGGCGACCGTCAGGCAGATACAATCTCCAAGGCTTAGACCCTGCGGTCTGGTTCTCGCCACCAACTCTCCGCAAAGTGCGGCCTGATGTGCCGGTAATTCCCCGGCGATGTCGAGGTTGAGTTCCTGGATCATTTGCTCGGCCCTCATTCCCGGCACACCCTTTCTTATCAGTTTGCCGACAACCTCGGCGACGTTCACTGAATGAATGCAGGCACGGTCGAGGATTGCATGCACCTCTTCTTGTCCGGGCTCATCAAGCATGACGGCCAGCAAAGCGGACGCATCCAGGGCGTAGCTGGATTCCGGGCGTGAGGTCAATCTTGGTTCTCCCTTTCCGCCTCGGCGCGCCGCTCCTGGATCAGTTCTTCGGAGAGACAGGCGCCTTCCGGAATATAGCGGCGCAGTTCCTCGCGCACGCGAGCGAGTGCCTGCTCACGCGTGCCCATTTGGATGCCAGTGTCGTCTACCCGAAGAATCATTTCGGTGCCTTCTTTCAGGTGGAGTCGGCGGCGGACAACGGCAGGGATCAAGATTCTGCCAGATTTCTCAATTTTGACCGAAATCGTCTCCATACGGCAAGTTTATCATCTATGAAAGTCACCCACCACTGGAATGATTACGTTCTGTGACCGCGTGGGGCATCGCGGTGTGGACCGGATCTGCGCTCCTGGCAAGGCTGGCACCGGGCGGCTGAAACGACGAAAAGCCGGCGTCCGCCGCACCATGCCGCGCCCTATCACCGCCTCAATCGCGCCAGCCTCCCAAACATCGCGCCGCACTCTTCCACCCGCAGCAAGTACGTCACCGCGAAGTAAATCAGTCCGTACGGCACCAGCACGAGAATCGCGGTGATTTCGGGCCTCACCCCTGCGATGGCGAGTTTGATGCCCCACGCCGCCGCCGCACCCACTGCCGCTCCAACCCACAACCGCGCCACCAGCCCCGCCGGAACTCCCGTCGCGCCGATCCGCGCGTTCAGCGTCCGCCGCAGCAGCGTGAACTCCACCCACCCCGCCACCCCCGCCGACGCGGTCAGCCCCGCCGCGCCCCAATGCGCATCGATGCCGAGCCAACGGGGAAGCGGCAGCGCGCACAAATATCCCAAGCTGACGGTGAGCGCCACGCGCACCGTCGCGTAGCGCAGCGGCGTCCGCGTGTCCCGCAGCGCATAATAAGTGGAAGCGTAGAGGCGGCCCAGCGTCGACGCCAACAGGCCGACTCCCGAGCCCGCAATAATTGCCCAGACGTACACCGAATCCTTGTGGGTGAATTTCCCGTGCTCGTAGAGCGCCGCCGTCACCACATCGCCCAATGCGAAGAACGCCATCGCCGAAGGCACGATAAAAAACGCGATCTGCCGCAGGCCGCCATTCAAACGCCCGCGCAGACGCACCGCGATTTCCGTTTCCGTGCCCACCGCGCTCGACATCGCCGGAAGTTCGGCCGCCGATACCGCCATGCCGAACAGGCTCACTGGCAGCATGTAAATGGACTGGGCCGCCGTCATCGCGGCCATGGCGCCCGCGCCCACCATCGAGGCCAGCGCCTGGTCCACGTACGCGCTGATCTGCACCACCCCCCGGCTCACCGCCACCGGCAGGAAGTTCTTGAGTACTTCGCGCACATGCCCCGAGTGCGTATCCGGGCGCAGCCGCAGCTTGCTCGTCAATTGCAGAACCACTGGTACCTGGACGGCGAACTGCAATACGCAACCGAGCACCGTGCCCCACGCGAGTTTCACGGCGAGGTCGTGCAGCGCATCGTGCCGAAACGCCAGCATCGTCCCGATCATCGCCAGATTCCACACCACCGGCGCGGTGTAGGAGAGGAAGAATTTCCGATGGCTGTTGAGGATCCCCAGGCACCACGCCGAACAGACCAGCAATCCGGCGCCCGGAAAGAGAATCCGCACCAGCAGGATTGTCAGTTCCCGCTTCGGGCCATGATAACCGGGCGCAATGGCCCACATGAGATAGGGCGTAGCCGCGACACCCAGCAGTACGATTACCGACGAGCTCATCGCCAGAATCGCGCCCACCGCGCCCGCCAGGCGGTCCGCCTCCTCATCGTCGCCTTCCGCCAGCAGACGCGCGTATACCGGGATGAAAGATGCGGACAGCACTCCTTCCCCAAACAGATTCTGTAGAAAATTGGGCACCCGCAACGCCGAGGAGAAGGCGTCCGCCTCGTCGAGAAGGCCAAAGTAGGAGCTGAATACACGCTGCCGCACCAGGCCCATGATGCGGCTGATCAGAATCCCCGCGGCCACCAGGAATGCGTGGCGCCCCGTGCTCTCCCCGGTTTTCACTTTTGGCACTAGGCGAGTTTCTCCAAAATCGCCTCCGTGACTTCCTCCGTGCTGCTGTGGCCGCCGATGTCCGGAGTGCGCACCTTGCCCTCCGCCAGAACCGCGGCGACGGCGGATTCCAGGTCGCGGGCGGCGTCGCTCATGCCGAGATGGTCCAGCATCATCCCGGCGCTCAGGATGGTGGCCAGCGGATTGACCACACCCTTGCCGGCAATATCGGGCGCCGACCCGTGCACCGGTTCGAACATCGATGGAAAGCGCCGCAGCGGATCGAGATTGGCGCTGGCGGCGAGACCCATGCTGCCCACGAGAATCGCCGAAATGTCGCTCAGAATATCGGCGAACAGGTTGGAGCCCACCACCACGTCGAAACTCTCCGGGCGGCGGATGAAGTTCATGGCCGCGGCATCCACCAGCAGCGACTCGGTCTCGATGTGCGGGTACTCCGCCGCCACTTCCTCGAAGCAGCGGTCCCACAGCACCATACTGTAGCCCTGCGCATTGGATTTGGTGACCGACGTGACGCGCTTCTTCTTGTTGCGTTTGACCGCCAGATCGAACGCAAAGCGCACGATGCGGTCGATGCCCCGCCGCGTAAACACCGAAGTTTGAATGGCGATCTCTTCGGGCTGCATCTGGTAGACGAAGCCGCCCACCTGGGCGTACTCGCCCTCGGTGTTTTCGCGCACCACCACGAAATCGATGTCGCCGCCCTTGGGCCGCGCCAAGGGCGAGTCCACTCCCGGATAAAGGTAGGCCGGCCGCACGTTGGCGTACTGATCGAAGGCGCGCCGGATGGGCAGCAGCAGGCCGTTCAGCGTGGTGTGATCCGGGATCTCCGGGTGTCCCACCGCGCCCAGCAGGATGGCATCGCAGGGCTGCAGCAGGTCGATCGCGCCCGCCGGCATCATCCGGCCCCAGCGGAAATAGTGGTTCGCGCCCCAGTCGAAATCCTGGAACGAGAAAGAGACATCGTGTTTCTGCGCGATCTTTTCCAGAACGCGCTTCGCCTGCGGGACGACTTCCGTGCCCACCCCGTCGCCGGCAATCACCGCTATTGTGAAGGTCTTCATATGGGTTCGAACACAATTGTAGCTGGAACTATACTGGGACTACATGATGCGGGATTTTCTGCGCGCGCCGCTTGGCAAAATCGGCACGCCGGTCTGCCGGATTGGTCTTTCGGCAACTTACCGCCCCGGCCGCCAAACCGTTTTCAAGGCGCTCGACGAGGGCCTCAACTATTTCCTCTTTTTCGGCTTCGACAGCCACATGACCAGCGTCCTGCGCGAAACCGTTCCGCCGCGGCGCGGCCAATACGTGCTGGCGAGCGGCGCCTATAACCTGATCTGGGGCCATCAGAACCTCCGCCGTACGCTCGAAAGGCGCCTCCGCCAGATTCGCACCGACTATATCGACGTCTTCCACTTCTTCGGCGTCACCCGGCGCTCCTACTTCACTCCACAGGTCCGCGAGGAATTGCAGGCGGTCCGCGAGAGCGGGCTCGTGCGCGCCGTCAGTATCTCCACCCACGACCGAAAATTCGCCGTCGAACTGGCGCGCGAGGACGTTCTCGACGCCATGATGATCCGCTATAACGCCGCGTCCACCGGCGCGGAGACGGAGATCTTTCCTCATCTGCCGGCGTCCAACCCGGCGGTGGTCGGCTTCACGGCGACTCGCTGGACCTCGCTGCTCCGCCCGCTCCGCGGATATCCCCAGGGAGGACGCCTCCCCACTGCCGGCATGTGCTACCGCTTCGTGCTTTCCAACCCCGCCGTGCACGTTTGCATGATGGCGCCGGGCAATCTGAAGCAATTCGAGCAAAACCTCGCCGAGATCCGGCAGGGTCCGCTCCCCGAGGAAGACATGCAGTTCATGCGCAGCTTCGGCGGTATGGTGTCTTCACACAATGAAAAAGCCTCCCATTTTACCGGGAGGCTTTGATTTAAACCGGGCGACGTCCTACTCTCCCACACACTTGCGCGTGCAGTACCATCGGGGCTGAGGAGCTTAACTACCGTGTTCGGGATGGGAACGGGTGGGTCCTCCTCGCTAGGGTC
>JBEKDV010000169.1:0-15512 GCA_050014175.1 Candidatus Solibacter sp.
GTCGGCATGGCCGGCGTGCTCGATAGCGCGCGCTTCCGCACCTTCATCGCCCAGGAACTCAACGTCTCCGTGGAAAACGTGACCGCCGTGGTCATGGGCGGCCACGGCGACACCATGGTGCCCCTGGTCCGCTTAAGCAGCGTCGCCGGAATCCCGCTCACCGAACTGATGGACCAGGCCACCATCGACGCAATCGTCAATCGCACCGCCAACGGCGGCGCGGAGATCGTCAAGCACCTCAAGACCGGCAGCGCGTATTACGCACCTTCCGCCGCGGCCGTGGAGATGGCCGAGTCCATCCTCAAGGACAAGAAGAAGGTGCTTCCCTGCGCGGCCTATCTCGAAGGCGAGTACGGCATCAACGGCCTCTTCGTCGGCGTTCCCGTGAAATTGGGCGCCGCCGGCATCGAGAAAATCTACGAAATCAAACTCACCGAAGAGGAAACGGCGAAGCTGCACAAGAGCGCGGCATCGGTGCAGGAACTCGTCAACGTCATGGCGGGCAAACTGTAAGCTCAGGGACAGACTAGACTGACATGAATTCCCGGCGCACTTTGCCGGGAATTCGCTGTCAGTCCTGTCTGTCCCCGCCCCTCGCGCCCCGCATGTTAGCATGGAGTTTCCCACACTATCTTGATTAAAGCCGTCAAAGGAACCAGAGATTTATTGCCTCCATCCACCGATGTTTGGAACCGGGTGGAAGCCGTGGCGCGCGCCATTTTTCGCGCCTATAACTACCACGAAATCCGCACCCCCATCCTGGAAGAGACGCAGTTGTTCGCCCGCGGCGTGGGCGCCGAAACCGATATCGTCACCAAGGAGATGTACAGCTTCGACGACCACGGCACTTCGCTCACTCTGCGGCCGGAAAATACCGCCTCGGTGATCCGCGCCTACATCGAGCACCGCCTCGATCAGCGCCCCGGCGTGCAGAAACTGTACTACCTCGGCCCCATGTTCCGCCGCGAGCGCCCGCAGAAGGGACGCTACCGGCAGTTCTTCCAGATCGGCGCGGAGGCCATCGGGTCGGAATCGCCGCTGGTGGATGCCGAAGTCATCGAGCTGGTGGTGGAGATCCTCAAGGGCGTCGGCCTGACCGGTTTCAAGCTGCTCCTCAATTCGGTGGGCGATCACAACTGCCGTCCGCAATACGTCGAGAAGTTGCGCCAGGAGTTGAAGGACAAAGCGCCCGCCATGTGCGGCGATTGCCAGCGCCGCGCCGAAACCAATCCGCTGCGCGTGCTGGATTGCAAGGTGGAGGCCGACCAGCCGGTCATCGACGCGCTGCCCTCCATCCTCGATTCGCTTTGCGAACCCTGCCGCGAGCATTTCGACGCCGTGAAGCAGTTCCTCAACGGCCGCGGCATCCCCTACGAGGTGCGCCCGCGCATGGTGCGCGGCCTGGATTACTACATGCGCACCACCTTCGAGGTCGTGCATGGCTCGCTCGGCGCGCAGAACTCCGTCTTGGGCGGCGGCCGCTACGACGGGCTGGCCGAATCGCTGGGCTCCAAAATTCACTCGCCGGGAATCGGATTTTCCATCGGCGAAGACCGCCTGGTCATGAGCGTCGAAAACGATCAGGCCCCGACCCCGCTCGATCTGTTCATCGCGCCGCTGGGTGAACCTGCCCTGCGTCACGCCGCCATCATGGCGCGCGAGTTCCGCCGCGCCGGGCTCGCGGTGGAACTCGCCGAGGGCAAACTGAAACGCGCCATGGAACTGGCCAACAAGCTGGCGGCGCGCTACACCCTGATCGTCGGCGACAACGAAATGGCCTCCGGGCGATACGCCCTTAAGAACATGTCCACGGGCGAGCAACTGGATCTCACCCAAGACGAGATTGCCGCGCAGCTCGCCGCGGCCTGATACTGAAAACATCGATATGGAAACCTCTGTGGTATTGGATTTTCTGGGCGAACTCCGCCGCACCCATATGTGCGGGGATCTGCGCGCCTCCGACGCGGGCCAAACGGTCCTTCTGATGGGATGGGCGCACCGGCGCCGCGATCACGGCGCGGTGATCTTTATCGATCTGCGCGACCGCACCGGTCATACGCAGGCCATCTTCCATGAGGATGTGGACCCCGTGGTTCACCGTCGCGCCGAAGAGGTGCGCGCGGAGTACGTCATCGCCGTGCAAGGCGAGGTGGCTCTCCGCTCCAAGGAAACCATCAACCCCAACATGCCCACCGGCGAAGTCGAGGTGGTGGCGTCGAAGATCTGGATCCTCAACGAATCGCGGACCCCGCCATTTCCCATGGAAGAGCACGTCGAGGTGGCTGAAGACGTCCGCTTGAAGTACCGCTACGTGGACCTGCGCCGGCCGCAGATGCAGCGCAACATCATCCTGCGCTCCAAGATCGCCTTCGCCGTGCGCCAGCAGCTCACCGGCATGGGCTTCCTGGAACTTGAGACGCCGTTCATGACGCGCTCCACCCCCGAAGGCGCGCGCGATTACCTCGTTCCCAGCCGCGTCCAGCCCGGCACTTTTTATGCGCTGCCGCAATCGCCGCAGATCTTCAAGCAGCTTTTCATGATCGCCGGCTTCGAAAAGTACTTCCAAATCGTCCGCTGCTTCCGCGATGAGGACCTGCGCGCCGACCGCCAGCCGGAGTTCACGCAGATCGATATCGAGATGAGCTACCCGCAGCCGGCGCAGATCTTCGCCGTGGTCGAGCCCATGGTTCAGGAAGCCTGCAAAGTGGCCGGGTATCAGGTGAACGCGCCTTTCCCGTGCATCACCTACGCGCAGGCCATCGAGAATTACGGCATCGACAAGCCCGATCTGCGCATCCCGCCGATGCACCCGGTGCACGACC
This sequence comes from Candidatus Solibacter sp., assembly GCA_050014175.1. Lineage (GTDB taxonomy): Bacteria > Acidobacteriota > Terriglobia > Bryobacterales > Bryobacteraceae > Solibacter. The sequence goes on from JBEKDV010000169.1 coordinate 2,823, forward strand.
TGTTGCCGGAACTGGCCAATGCGGGCCTGCCGCTGGTGGCCATCCACGTCCCGGCTTGCGGCACGCCCAGCCGTAAAGAGCGCGACGAGTTCAAGGCCTTCGGACAGGAGCGCGGTCTGCGCGTGTATGACGACCCCAAACGCCTGGAGCGCGATTATCCCGGGCAGATGGCCAAGGTGCGCGAGCGCTGCGGGGCTCGGGAAGATAGCCTGCTGGTGCTGGCCGCGTGGGCCGGCGAACCCAAGGGGCATCGTCCGGCGGAGACCGTGTATCAGGCCTGTGGGCAGTTGCGCCTGTACTGCGCCAACAAATTCAACGACCGCCACAAGCTGCTCGACCCCAAGAATTTCCAATTCCTGTGGGTGGTGGATTTCCCGATGTTCGAGTGGAACGACGAGGACAACCGCTGGGTGGCGGCGCACCATCCCTTCACCTCGGTGCACGATGACGATCTCGATCTGTTGACCAACGATCCGGCGCGCTGCCGCGCCAAATCGTACGACCTGGTGTTGAACGGCACGGAACTCGGCTCCGGCTCCATTCGTATTCATCGCCGCGACGTGCAGGCTAAGGTGTTCGCCGCGGTCGGGTTCAGCGACGACGAAGCGCGCCGCCGCTTTGGGTACCTGCTGGACGCCCTGGAATACGGCGCGCCGCCGCACGGTGGCATCGCGCTCGGGCTGGACCGGCTGGTGATGATCCTGGCGGGCGAGAGTTCGATCCGCGAAGTGATCCCGTTCCCCAAGACCGCCCGCGGCACCGACCTCATGTCGGACGCCCCCGCTGCCGTGCCCGACAAGGCGCTCCGCGAATTGGGCCTCGCCCTCCGCCATCCGGTTAAGTAACGCGAGCCCCCCAAAAAACTCCTTGACCTGTCTACAACTTCAGGGTTGAGACTGAAGGAAGAGCGATGTCCCTGACCGTCACAAACCTCGCGCGGAGCTGCAATCTGGCGCGCAGCACGGTGCTGTACTACGAATCCATCGGCCTGTTGACGCGGCCCCGGCGGAGCGCCGGGAATTACCGTGTCTACGCGGAGAAGGATCTCGACCGGCTGCGCCAGATCTGTACCTACCGCGACGCCGGATTGACGCTGGCGGACATTCGTTCGATCCTCGACGCGCCCTCTAGCGACGCAGCCGCCGTGCTGCGCCGCAGGCTGACGGAACTCAGCGCCGGCATTGAGCGCTTGCGGGAACACCAGCGGGCGATTGCGCGCCTGCTGCAAACGACAGATCGATTCAGGAGACTAACCGTGGTCACAAAAGAGAAGTTCGTTGCAATTTTACGCGCGTCCGGCTTCACCGAAGAGGACATGCACCGGTTGCACACCGAGTTCGAGAGCAACGCCCCCAACGAGCACCAGGAATTCCTGGAGTTCCTGCACATTCCGGAGGCGGAGATCCGCTCCATCCGCGAATGGAGCCGGACGAAGGCTTAAACGGTGGCCAGATCCTTGGCGAATGTGGGGGGCGGGTCACTGGAGACATGCGATTCAACGCAGAGGCGCAGAGAAGACATTTTGAGGCGGCATGGGTGGTCTTCGGCCCGGCATAATGGAAGGAATGCTCCGGGAGGCCACGCCGCACTCGACAACCCGCACCGCCGCCGTGGTATTTGCCGGATTCTGCGCCTTCGTCACGCTTTTCGCTCCGCAACCGCTGCTGCCGATGCTGGCGCGCGAATTCCGCGTTTCGGCGGCCGCGATCAGCCTGGTGGTGACGGCCTCGACGCTGGCGGTGGCGCTGGCCGCGCCCTTCGCCGGGGTGGTGGCGGACCGTTTCGGACGCAAGCGCGTGATCGTGCCGGCGGCGTTTCTACTGGCCGTGCCGACGCTGTTGGCGGCCTCGGCCACGAGCTTCGGACAGCTTCTGTTCTGGCGATTTCTGCAGGGAATCTTCACGCCGGGAATCTTCGCGGTGATCATTGCCTACATCAACGAAGAGTGGGAGGAGGGCGCGGGCGCGGCCACCGCGGCGTATGTCACCGGGACGGTGCTGGGCGGATTCAGCGGGCGGGCGCTGGCCGCGCTGGTGGCCTCGCACGCCTCGTGGCGGTGGGCCTTCGTCATGCTGGGCACACTGAATCTGCTGGGAGCGTTGGCAATTCGGGCGTGGCTGCCGGCGGGCAGGCGCTTCACGCGCGCGCGGCGCGGCGGCCCGGTGGGCGGCGCCATGCTGCGGCACCTGTCGAATCCGCGGCTGGTAGCGACGTACGCGGTGGGCTTTTGCGTGATGTTCACGCTGCTGGGGACCTTCACGTACATCAACTTCTACCTGGCGGCGCCGCCGTTCGGGCTCAGCACGACGGCGCTGGGACTGCTGTTCGTGGTGTACCTGGCGGGGGCGGCGATCACGCCGGGCGCGGGGCGCGCGATCGACCGCTTCGGCCACCGCTTCGCGCTGGTAGCGGCCTTCACGGGAGGCGCCACGGGCGTGTGTCTGACGCTGGTGCACAGCCTGCCGGTGGTGATGATCGGACTGACGCTGGCGTGTACCGGCGTGTTCATCGCCAATTCCGCCGGATCGAGCTACGTGGGCAGCGCGGCGACGGAATCGCGCGCCTCCGCAGTGGGGCTCTACGTAACGTTCTACTACCTGGGCGGCAGCGGCGGGAGCGCGATCCCGGGATTTTTCTGGGCGCGCGGCGGGTGGCCGGCATGCGTCGGGCTGATTGTCGCGGTGCAGTTGGCGACGATCACGCTGGCGCTGATTTTCTGGCAGCCTCTGCCGAAGCCGGCGGGATTACCGGCGCTGACGGCGGCGATCGAAGAGGGGTAGGGTGGGAGGCGGGCCGGTGGGCGTTGAGTGACACCCGATTGCGGGGCGCCCTTCGGGCTTGGACTGAGCTACACCTTCTGCCGGTTCGCGCGTTTCCCGAGCGACGGGCTTGTTTCCGAGTAGCGCGTCATCCGGCCCATCCGTTGGATCGGTCGGCTCGCCGAAAGAGGGCTCATTCGTTAAGAACGGCCGTGGTAAGTTTCATCGGCTGACGGTACACGTCAAACGCCCGGGTCTGAAGGTGCGGTGGAAGACCGGGTTCAACGGTGTTCCCGACCAGTTGACCCTCACCGACACGGTAACCATCGCGCAGTCGCGGGAGCAGCAGTTGCTGGATGCCCTCGCCTCGCCGTTCACAGCGACCGGGATCAAAGTCAGGCTGACTTCGACTTACTCCGAGTCACCCAAATACGGCCCGGTTGTGTACTCAATGTTGCATTTGGAAGGTAAGGATTTGACGTTCCACCGCGATGAGGATGACGCGTGGCAGGCGTCCCTGGATGTCGTTTGGTCCGCGTACCGCGGCATGAGGAAACCGATCTGGCAGGGCGATAAGGTGCAGAACATTCGCCTATCAGACAGCGACTATCGGAAGGCATTGCAGGACGGACTCACACTACCGTTCAACATTCGCGCAGAATTCCCGGGAACCTTCCTGCTGCGAACCGTGGTGCGAGACGCGACATCGCTGCGGCTTGGCTCGGCAAGCCAGTACATCGACGTGCCGGATACGCGAAAGGGCACTTTCGGCGTGTCTGGCATTTCCCTCACTCTCGCCCCACAAGAAGTCCTGACTGAAATCGAAAGCTTACCGCTGCTAAACCAGGAAACGTGGACGCAGGGTGGACCGGCGGTCCGCTGGCTGCTCCTAAGACCCAGCGTAAGCGATTGAAAATCAAGCAGTTTGGCCGGTTTATTCGCGTTTATCCGGTCCAATCTCTGCACGCGCCCCTAGAGCTAAGATTCCAGACGAGTTAGATCTGCGCGGGCATGATGATTGGCTGGATAAACGCGCGAACCGTAGATGTGCGTCCCGTCCGGGCGCCACGTGCAATGTGTGCGCGTGCGGAAGACGGCCGGGTGGAAAGCTACCGATATTGCCGGATAACGCTCCTGTGGAGGTCCAGCAGACTGGATGCTGATGACAGGATCAATCGGGTGCCGGCAATGCACCCCGTGCCTCGCGCAGGAGGATTTTCGGGAAACACGCGGAGGGGGAATAGCTCGTTAACGGAGTCGCGCAGGCTTGAGCGTCCAGCCCTGCAGCCGGCCAAGATCAAACCGGCGCCTCTGCCGGCGTCAAAACCGGCGGAGCTGCTGCTGTTTTAAGTCGGCGCTAACGGCCGCGCTTAGGCCGTCCGATTCTTGAGGTGACACGGCCTTCACTCCCACACGCCGCGTTCTGAAGTCGTGCCGCTGGATTCGCAGTGCGGTCTCGGTTCCGCTGCTCCAGACGACCACGCCCGTCACGATCAGTTGCAGTTGGATGCGCCCATCGAGCAGGACCGGCCAGTTGATGGCGACGTCGAGTTTTAGTCCGGGCTCCAGCGGCCTCTGGGCGGCGAAGCGGAGCCCCGAGCTGCTTAGGTCGATGATCTGGCCCGAGCCCGTCTCCACCGGCGCACAGCGGTGCAAGACGGAATAGCGGACCTCCAAAGTGAGGGGAAAGCGGGTGCTAGCTCGGCGCTCCGAACTGGGGCGTTCGCGCGGTTCCATGACACCAAGTATCGGGGCACTACGGGCCTTCGGAACAGTACTGTTAGGGGTGGTTAGCGTACCGAAGTCCCGTACCACCCCGCACTGCTCGCCTGGACGTGTCCTGTGACGCGTCTCTGCTGTCAGCCCGCTCGCCGAACCCCCGAATGCCGGGGATGGGCACGTGTCGAAGTTGAGGGCGAGGACCTCCGTCGCGGGCGCCAGCGGAATCGGTAGGGGAGCATGGGCCCCGCCGGCCACCCGCAGTCTGCCGGCAGCTTGAAGTAGCTTCCGATAATACGAAATAACGCTCCCGCGCCCCGCCTGGCTCGGGCGCAACTCGCCTTCCGTGTAGGCGACGATCTGGGAGTTGGCCGACCCTCGATCTAACGGCGTTACTCACGGGTGATCGAGGTGGGCGCGCCGGGCATTCGCTTTTGGCTGTACACGTCGATACTCTGCTCTAGCTGTATCCGTTGGTTCCTGTGTCCTCCGTGTGCTCCGTTCGCGTCAGTCTACAATGTTGTTAGCAGGCGGATCCGGTTGTCAGTAGCTCCACAACAAAGGCGGGTCGTTGAGCCCGGTCCCACTAACCTAGGTTGCCCTCCCGAGGACGCGAAATGGCTGGAAAAGGCACTTTGGTTTTCGGGTCGGCTTCAGCCGTGGATGCGGAGGTTGGGCCGCCGAAAACTGGCGAGAGCCGCCGATTGGAACTCCGGTGTGAGCATCGTGGTTCCCCAATTGGAATGGCCAGCGAGCACAGTCGACCATTGTGTTCAGGGACTCCTTGGCGCTGCTCCGGAGATTCCCGAGCCATTCGAAGTGATCGTGCTGACATCCAATAGTCAGCCGGGCATCGCCAGATCAGGCGAGACATTCCCGGTGCGCTGGTTGCCCACCATTCCTGGGTGCGGGTTTGCGGGAGGAGTGAGGAGGGCGCTGCGGGCGGCACGGTTCGACTGGATCTATCTGCTCGACGCGGGCATGGAGATCGAACCCCGGACGTTGGCGGAAGCGCTTCGATGGCGCGCTCCGCACGTGTTTGCAGTAGGGTCGCACATCGTGGGAACTGGTGCAACCGGCTGGAACGACACCGGCTGGAACGATGCACGCATCGCGGGAGACGTAATCGTTCCATTGGGTGCGAGCCCGGATGAGAGCGGCTTGACGCGTGGCAACCTGTATGCGGACAGCCGCGCTGCACTCTTCCGCCGCGTTGTCTTGCGCGCCCTGCTGGCGCACCGGGATCCATATCTCGCGCCACGATGGAATGACGTGGAATGGGGGATCCGCGCATGGCGCGCGGGATACGAAGTCTTGTTCTGCCCGGGTTCGTGCGTCCGCCAACCGAGCGAGACGTCCCCACAGGCGGCGACCGCGAGGCGCCGCGACCAGTTGCAATTGGATCTGAGGAATGCATGGACCGCAGTGGCAACGGACCACCTTATCGAAATGGCGCTGCAGGGAGATGCGGAAACCCACGCGGGGCTGTGGGAATTCGGCAACGTGTGGCGCATATTTCTGGCTCGCCTCAAAGCGTATGCCGCCCCGGTCCGCGAACTCCCTTGGAGTCACGTGCGGCGCAAATACTATCCGGTGCCGTGGCAGCGCAGTGACCGCCGTCCAACGGTTCTGGTAGCGGCGCCATATGTTCTTTTCCCGCCGACGCATGGCGGTGCTCACCGGATTGACAGCTTGCTGAAGCATATCGCAAGCCGATACAGGGTGATTCTTGTGAGCGATGAAGGGCAGTTGTACAGAGAAGCCAGTGAGCCATACTTCAGACGTTTCGAGGCAGTGCACCTCGTCGGAGGGCGGAAGGAGGTCGCCAGCACCGAACCGGCACGTGTCGCGCGCATGCGGAGCCATTCGCACGAGCTTCTGGGCAATGAGTTGAGCCGGATATTAACGGTATACCGTCCGGATCTGGTGCAGATCGAGTATGTGGAACTGGCGCTCCTCGCCCGACGGAGAAAGGGCCGAACGCCCTGGATTCTGACCTTGCACGATGTCCTGCTCTCCGGAGCCTTCCGGCAACCGGCGGAAGACATCTTCGAGCGGGAGTGGATCGGCAAGTTCGACCACTTAATTGCCTGCTGCGAAGAGGATGCTTCGCTGCTTCATGGTATGCCTGTGAGCGTGGTGCCGAATGGGGCGGCAATCGGGCGCGGTGGCTACACTCCTTCGGCGGGGCTGTCAGACCTGCTGTTCCTCGGTCCATTTCGTTACCAGCCGAATTGGGAAGGGATCCAGCGGTTTCTGCGGGAGGTCTATCCGGCATTGCACACCCGAATTCCGGGTATTCGCGTTCACATCCTGGGCGGCGTTGATGCGCCTTCGCGCGCCAGCGGTTGCGAGGCGTTCCGCCAATCCGGCGTCTACGTTCACGATCATGTGGATGACGTCGACCCGTGGCTGCAAGCGTGCGCCCTGACAATCAATCCGATTCGCAACAACCGCGGTTCGTGCCTGAAGGTGGTCCAGTCTCTGGCGGCCGGTCGAGTGTGCATCTCCACTCGGGAGGGCGCACGGGGATTTCTGAACAGCGAGCTTCGGAGCCTGATCGTGGTAGAAACGGTTTCCCAGTTTACGGAGGCGATCACGGGACTGGTGAATGATGAAGAGGCGCGACTGAAGCTTGAGGCGCCCGAACCCTGCAAGCTCGAAGGCTACAGTTGGGCGCGTTCGGCCGAAGCGCAAATGACGGTTTACCGGCGCCTGACCGGCGGGCGGAGTGCGTGGAATGGCTAGCACCACGGATTTTCTGGCGGCGAGGACTCCGCGGATTCTGTGGGTGGAACTGACATCCAAGTGTCCATTCGACTGTATTTTCTGTTCGCGCCAGGTGCGGCGCGGCGCCGGCCGGCACCTGCCGTTTGAGGTGTACTCTTCGCTGCTCAAGGCCCTGGTGGATCCCCGCAAGTTCATTCTCAATTACTCCGGGGAATCCACCGTGTACCCGGATCTCATACCGGCCATTCAACGGGCACGCGCCACCGGAGCGTTTGTCGAGATGGTATCGGTGATGGCTACCGTGCCGGAATCCCTATTGGGTCCGTTGAGCCAGATCGGGCTGAACCGGCTCACCGTCTCGGTACACGCCACGGACGTGGAAAAGTTCGCGGAAGTCTATCGCTACAGCTCCTTCGTCACGCTGCGCTCGCGCCTGGAGCGCTTCCTCGAATTGTGCCGGGCAGCGCCGGGCCCAAAGGGCGCCCCGCCGGTGGTCGATCTCGCGTTCGTCGCCATGGATACGAACCTGACGGAGCTTCCGTCGGTCGCATCGCTCGCGAGCGAACTGGCGCTGCACGACATCGCCATCTTTCCCGTGATGCGGCGGGATGAGATTCCCGCGCAGTTCGTCAGTGAACTGGCCCCGGGCGGCGTGCGCCGGCCAGAGTTCGAAAAGCGCATGGCGGCGGTGGTGAACGGGACGGCGCAAAGCTACCCGGAGATCCGCATCACCGTCTCCAACGAATGGCTCACGGCCGTTGACGGCTGCCTCGGAGAAGTTCCCGTTCCCTATCCGCGGGAACTTCCCGTAGGCGCCCTGATCCACTCTTGCGAGCAAAATCCCTGGGAAACCGCGCACGTGCTCTCCAATGGCGATGTCGTGGCCTGCGAGGTACTGGACAAAATTCCGTTGGGCAATCTCTTCGAGCAAACGATCGACGAGATCTGGCACGGGCCATCGTATCAGAGCTTTCGCGAGCGATACCGGCGCGGCGAAGTTCCCGAATGCCGCACCTGTCCATGGAAGAGAGCCCACCTCCCGGGACCGCGGGCGAGCGAAATCATCGCAGCCCGCGGTCTCAGCGCGCAACTGCTCTACGGTTGGCACGCGCCCTCCGGTGAAGATCACATCTGGAGCAGCCAGCAGGCGGCGGCAGTCTTGGCGCCGCGCCTCGGTTCGCGCATGTTGCACCTCTCCGGAATGCTTCCGCCAGGGCCGCCAAACAGTCCGAACCACCTGACGATCCGCCTCAACGGAACGGAAATCGGACAGGTGACGAACCCCTGGGAAGAAATCATTCCCTTCGGGTTGGACTTTGAGGTCGCGGCGAATCAGAAAGGGCACTGGATGCTCGAGTTCCGCACCACCCACGTGTACCGGCCTTCGGAACGCGGCGTTGGAAGCGACCAGCGCGATCTTGGATTCGCCCTCGTGCTCGTCGTATCGAAAGCGTTCATCGACCCCGAACTTGCAAAGGAGCAGGCCGCGGCACTCCAGCCGCTGCGTCGCTTTGTGCAGGCGATCGATGTCTGGGGGGTCAGGATGCGACGCCGCTGGCGCCGTACGCCGCGGGTGCACTCCGACGAAACATGGAAGCCGGGGCTTTCGATTCTCATTCCGGAATGGGATAACGCGCGAGAACTTACCGCCTCTCTGGCGAGTGTGCGGGAGGCGGCTCGCCAGTGGAGCGAGCCGCTGGAGGTAGTCGTAGTCGTGAACGGCTCACCGGAGTCCGGCTACCAGGCCTTGCGCAAAGCCCACCCGGAAGTTCGCTGGCACTTTTACGATCGGCCTCTCGGGTTCGGAGGCGCCGTTTGCGCCGGCCTGCAATCGGTGCGCTACGATTGGGTCTACCTGCTGAACAGCGATGTCGTGCTGGAGCCGTCCGCGCTGCGCCTGTTGTCGCCGCGGCGTGCGGGCGGAACTTTCTCGGTGTCATCCCAAATCGTTCTAAAGGACTCCACGCGCTTCCGCGACGAGACAAACTGGTCAACCCTGCTGGTGGAATCCGGGCTGGCCACCATTCACGATTGGATTCCGAAATCCGATGCCCCCGTCCCCACCTTCTACGGCGGCGGGGGAGCGTCGCTGTTTCGCACGTGCCTGCTGCGAAAGCTGCTGGATGCCTCGGCCTACGATCCATTCTACTGGGAGGATGTGGAATGGGGTTGGCGAGCGCGAAAACTCGGGTACGATTCCTGGTACTGTCCCGGCTCGATAGCGTATCACACCCAGCGCTCCACCATCGGGCGGCACTATCCTGCCGAAACGGTGGAGCGGATCATCCGGCGGAACGGCCTGCTATTCCAGTTGCGCAACTTCACTACGGCGGGCTCGCTCGAACGGGTTATCGAAGAAATTGCGGGCGCGCCGGAGAAGCTTGGAGCGCACTTCCTGGCGCCTGCTACGCGTTGGAAAATCGGCCGCGGCCGTTTGTGGAATCATCTGGCGCCCCTCACCGATGAAGAGGTCTTCGCTCTGTGGAACAACTCTATCTCGAACTGCTGAAAAAGAGCTTGCTGGGTGAGTTGTACTGGGAAAGCGAAGTGCGCCTGCTCTACCTGCGCGACTGCGTGGAAGGCCGCGATTCGTATTCGCCCGACACTCTTTTGCGCATCGAGGAGCGGCGGCGAGGGTTTTGCGAGCGCTATCGCGAGTTGAGTCAGACCGGACGCTTCGTCGACGATCTGCTGGAAAACCTCGGCTATCAGCACACCATGATCGGCCGCGCGCGGCTGGAGAACGTGGCCGCTTGCCTGGAATCGATTCGCCGCGAGCGCGTCCCGGGCGACCTCATCGAGTGCGGCGTGTGGCGCGGTGGAACCACCGTATTCATGCGCGGCTTTCTCAAGGCCTTCGGGATCGCGGACCGTGCTGTGTGGGTGGCCGATTCCTTCGCGGGACTCCCGCCGCCATCGCTGCCCCAGGACGAGGACAATGATCTGAGCGCCGCAAAATATCCCATGCTGGCCATCTCTCTGGAGACCGTGCAAGACCTGTTTGCGCGCTACAACCTGCTGGACGGCCAGGTGCGATTCCTCCCCGGCTGGTTCAAGGACACCCTGCCGCGTGCCCCCATCGAGCGCCTGGCGATGCTGCGCATCGACGGCGACCTGTACGAATCCACCTGGGATGCCCTTTCCGCTCTCTACCCCAAGCTTTCCGCCGGAGGTTTCGTCATCGTGGACGACTATCACTGCATCCCCGCATGCCGGCAAGCCGTGGATGAGTATCGTCAGCGGAAAGCCATCGCAACGCCGCTCGAGGCCATCGATTGGACGGGCGTATTCTGGCAGAAGGCCTGAATGGCGGAGCGGTGATTCGGCATCGTCCGCAGGAATTCCTCGCGATTCCGTTCGAAGTAATCGAACCCCAGCGCGAACGCGGCGGTGGAGGCGAGCAGCGTAGGATCGTATCCCGGATTGAGCCCGCGGATCAGGGTCAGCCCGGTGGGCGCCGCGGTTACGGTGACCACTTCCAGTTCCGGGCGGTACCGGCGCAGATAAGGAATCAACTTCCAGACGTCACCGGTATAGAATTCCGTGGTCCGCGTGCGCGCCGACGTCACGCGGTCCAGGGGAATTGTATCGTGCACCGCGATAACGCCGCCGGGCGCGATATGGCGTTCCAGATTGCACAGGTCCTCGAGTGCCTGCTCGAAGAGGTGGAAGCCATCAATGAGGGCAAGGTCGACGGCCTTGCCGCCGAGAACTTGGCGCAGGTCATGTGTCGCGAAGAACTCGGTGCTGGTCAGTCGAAAAATCCGGCTGCCTGTGGGCCAGCAGCCGTTCTGCTGTGGGTCGGGATCGATGCCGATGGCGAGTGTGTGGGGCTGGACCGCGGCCAGGGAGCATCCAGCGTATACACCGATCTCGACGTAAGTCGCGGGGCGCAAGGCTTCATGGATCCAACCCAGCACCTCGCGGAAGTCGGGGCCGGGGAAGGCGCGGGACGCCGCCAGATCCTGAGCGGCCATCTGCGCGAGATCATAAGGAGAAGACGCCATGCGGATCACGATCGATACCGAAGCCCAAGTGCTCCAACTCACGGAGAGCGGTGAGGCCACGGAGTACTCGCTGTTCTCTCCGGAAGCCTTTCGGATATTATCGCGCCAGTGGATTGTACTCGGGTGGAACCTGGGCCACTGGAGCACATTCTCCTGGATGGGCCGGCAGCTGCTGCAACTCCCCGATGACGTCTTGCGTTTGGCCGAGTTGTTTTGGAAGCTGCGCCCGGAGGTGATTGTAGAAACGGGCGTCTACGATGGCGGCAGCACGTTGCTCTTCGCCAGCCTCTGCCGGTTGTACGGAGCAGGCCGCGTGATTTCGGTCGAGCGCGAATTTCGTCGAGGCGTTCGGGAGGCCATTCGACAAGCCGCTGGCGACCAGGTGATGTTAATTGAGGGCGACTCGGCATCGCCCGAGACCGCCCTCCAGGTGCAGCGAAATATCCGCCCGGCGGAGCGGGTCTGCGTAGTTCTCGACTCCGACCACGCGGCGCAACACGTCGCGGCCGAATTACGCCACTTCGGCCCGCTGGTCTCGCAGGGCTGCTACCTGATCGTGGCGGACAGCATCTGTCCCGACCTCGCCCACACGCCCCAGGGGGAAAGCACGTGGTCCTGGGACCATCCGGGCAAAGCTGTGGATGAGTTCCTGGCCCGACATCCGGAGTTTTCGCGCGAGCGGCCACCTGCCCTTTTTCCCGTAGGTGTCGACTTCACGGAGTTGAGCTATTTTCCGAGCACATGGTTGCGGAGGCACTAAGCGAAAGCCACTTGGTTTGAGCGCCACGTCACAGACGTTCGACGATTTCCAGGCTGGACCGTGACATTACCCGCGAGTCGTCGCCAAGGGTTTACTGATGATCCGGCGGGCCGTCAGTGCTCGTTCTGGTCGAGCGACGGCGTACTCGGAAACAGGCCCGTACCGCCACCAGCGCTACCGATATCACCAGATAACGCTTCTCAGCGGGCCGCGCCCCTCGGTCTGGATTGGGTCACTCAACGGGTTGGGGACTTTTCGTCCATGTGAATGTCGTCGGTGTCGCAAGGGCTTTTGTCGGGAGAAATTCCGTGTGACCGATGAGGCCGAACTTATGCCCGAAGCAGGCTGGACATCGCCAGGCGTTCGTCTTTGCCGGGATCGTTCACCACCTGGCACTCGTCGTTGAAGATCATCGTGGCGCGGGTGCCAGCATCGTAAGCCGGCCAGCGCGGCAGCCCCGCGTAGCTGGGATTCCCGGTGCGGGCAAACGCGGTCCACGCTCCGCTCGCCTTGTCGGCAAGTGGCTGCAAATCCTCGCTTGCGCCGACCAGCGTGGCGGCCTTGCCCACGTTATCGAACACAAACGGCAATTCTACTCCGTGCGGCGCTTTGAGCTTTCCGCCCAGCACAGGCGTCTGCCACGCGAAGATGTACATGTACGCTGGCGCGGCCCCTTGCGCCGCCTTACGTTCCGCCTGCGTGATGCCGTCCATCC
>JBEKDV010000170.1:0-17674 GCA_050014175.1 Candidatus Solibacter sp.
GAAGGTCGATGGCGATAGGTTCGAAAGTGCAGAATGTGCTTTGGCGCTGCAGCTTTTGGTGTTGATGCTACGCGGCCTCCTTCCTGAGAATTTCCTGGAAGTCCAAAATGGAAATTCCGGAATGCAAACGCTGGAGGAAAAGTATGTTTCACTTAATCTGGTATATTCTTATCGGGCTAATCTCGGGGGTTATCGCGAAATCGGTGATGCACGTGCACATAACGATCTTCTGGACGATCGTGCTCGGCATCATCGGATCGATCATCGGCGGCAGTGTTACTCACATGTTTTCGCGTCCCACGAACCAGCGATATCATCCCGCTGGCCTCATTTTTTCCACACTGGGCGCGATCCTGGTTCTCTACGTTTGCTATAAGCTGAAGATTCATTTTCCCCAGGTCGAGCTCATCGAACGCTAACCTCGAGAGACTCGCGCACTGCACCGGGCCGGTGAGTGTTGAAACGCTTGCCCAGTTTGATAGGGTGGACGATCGCACGCTGGACATCAACGAGACAGGCCCGTACCGCCACCAGCGCTACCGATATCACCAGATATCGCTCCGCAGGAGGCGCGATCTGCCGTCTGATTAGGGTCATTCGGTTGTTTGGCGACAAACCAGCCTATTGAATGCGTAAACGCTGCAGCGTTAAGCGAGGCTAATAGACTCGAATGCGGAGCGCCGAAGAGGACTCAGCTATTACAGCTCACAAGGGCTCCTTGTGCAGCGCCGCCGTGGCGTCGGCGGGGATTCCGACTGTGGGATTGCCCTTTAGATAGCCGAGCGAAGCCAGGAACAGATCAGTCTGCCGGAGCACGAGAGCGTGCCATGGCGAGTCTGGGAAGCGATTGAAGAAGCCGTGCTGTTGGCCCGCGGCGGTGTAGAACTCCGCGCGGGTTCCGGCGGCGATCAATTGTCGGGCGAAGTCGCGGCCTGCATCTTGGAGGGGATCTTCCGTGCCGTAGAACAAGATGGCCGGTGGACCGCCTTTGGTGACCTTCCAACTGGCCATGACAGCGCAGGGCGCGCCCTGTGAAGATTGGCCGGGCGGGCAACCGAACGCGGGATTGAGCAGCACCAGGGCGTTAGGCCCGGGTGAGATGGAGCGATCTTCATCGTCGGGTTCGAACGCCGTATTGTAAGCAGTGAAGGCGGCGATGCTGGCGCCTGACGAGCCGCCGCCCGCAATCATGCGGCGCGTGTCGATTCCAAGATGCCGCGCATTCATTCGGAGCCAACGGATGGCGCTCTTGCCATCCTCGACGCAGCGCTCCGGAGGCGTGTGATGGACGCTTTCAATGCGGTACTCGGGTGCGGTCGCGACCAGGCCGCGCGCGGCAAAATATTCCGCCGTGGCCGCGAACTGCGCGGGACCGCCGGTCGCGCAACTGCCGGCAAAAAAGAAGACGATCGTAGGCCGACGATCGCTCGCGTTCCAGTTTGGCGGAAAATAAAGGTTGATTCTCAAATCACCCTGCGGCGTGGTCTTATACACCGCCACGGCTTTGTTGTCGACGGGATGGATATCCGTCTCGATCGGCTTCAATGCCGCTGACGCGGCGCCGATTACCGACTCGACGACGAGCATGGCTACGAGAATGCGCATGATTTCCTTCGAGACCTTCCTTCTCAGAATAAACCCTGGGCAGGACTGGGATGGCAAGACTCCCCGAAGTTGACCGGCGCCAGGCGTCGCGAATAGGTCGTGCCCAGCGTAGAGTATCAACGCCACAAGGACGCAAAACGCGCAAACCGCGGATTTGGGTGTGCCGGAACCGAGACTACCCGTGGAACTACCGATATGGCCGCATATCGCGCCGCTTTTAGCCCCCGATTCCTGGCCGATTTGGGAGACTTCGAGTACTGCTGCGAAGGCTGCTATCGCCATGAATCGTCCGACATGTACGTGTCCCGCCGCGTTGGTGGTCCAAGACGCCTTCGCAATCCGAGTCGTATGCGCCAAAACGAACAGGGGCCCCGTCTGCGGCAAATGGGTGTCTCCACTTAACAGTGAAGTCACTTTCCGGATCGTTTTCTGCTAATATCGCTAGGAATTCAGATCCTTCTAAGGGGGGTGAGATGAGTACCGCTGGGCGTTACGCGCTCCTGCTGGCTGTCAGCACATTCGGCTGTGCGGCCCAGGATTACCGCATCATTTACACCGGCCGGATGATGGGTTACCTCCGGATACCGGACCGTCAAACCGTAACTACTCCTTGAAACAGATGACGGCGTGGAAGGGCGCCGGCCCGACGGTTGTCGTGGGCATGGGGGACGACATTGCCCCTGACCTGTTGAGCCGCCAGATGGAAGATGCCGGCGGCAGCCTGATGCCCAAGGAACAGTTCGATTGGGATTACCTGGCACGGCCGCCGGCCTGGGTGCCTATCCATGGAACGCTCTCGAAGAACCTGCAACAAAGCCTCCAGGCGGGACAGGGGACAGTGGGCTTCGATAACCAATAAGGTGGCCGACCTGAGCCTGCGCTGGGAGAAAGACACGCTCGATTTGAAACCCGATCTCTTGAGCATTCTGGTGGGAATCAACGACACCTCGCACCAAGTGCCTGTCGAGGAGTTCGGGAAGGAATACGACAAACTGCTGGCCGGCAGTGTCGCCGCCAATCCCAATCTGCGCCTTGTGCTCGGCGAACCCTTCATCCTGCCTGTGGCCAAGCGCAAGGAAGGCTGGGACGAGTGGCGCGCCGAGGTCCCGCGGCGACAAGACATTGTGGCAAAGCTGGCCGCCAAGTACCACGCCGCGCTGGTCCGTTATCAAAAGGTCTTCGATGAAGCGTGCCGGCGTGCACCAGCGGAATATTGGATTTGGGATGGCGTCCACCCCATCTACTCAGGCCACCAGTTGATGGCGGATGAGTGGATACGGACGGTTCAGGAGTTCTGGCCCAAGTAAGCCGGGCTGTCATCCTCGTCCTTTTGTAGATCTACAATAGCTGCCCTTCCACCTGATACGCTCGCTCCGGCGTTACCCGGATTGTCGTGGTGCGGCCCGCATAGCGCACCACGCACTTGCCGCCGCTTTTGGACGAAATCGCTGCCGATGCCAGCTTCCCGGCCTTCCAGGTTATGGCGACTTCGAAACCGCCGCGCGCGCGTAATCCCCGGACGCTCCCTTCCGGCCAAGCGTCCGGCAGCGCGGGCAGCACGTGAATCTCGCCATTTTGGCTCTGCAGCAGCATCTCCGCGATACCGGCGGCGCCGCCGAAGTTCCCGTCGATTTGCATCGGCGGGCAGGAGCAGAACAGGTTCGGCATAACCCCGCCGCGATCATACTTGCCCGGCGCGGATTTCGCCGGCTGAAAAAGATTACGGACCAGTTTGTACGCGTGGTTCCCATCTTCCTGGCGTGCCCAGAAGCAAATCTTCCACGCCCGCGACCATCCGGTGCCCTCGTCTCCGCGCAGCTCCAGGGTGCGCTTCACGGCCTCGAACCACTCCGGAGTGCGGCGTGTGATCTGGTTATCCGGATGCAAGCCGTAAAGGTGCGACACGTGCCGGTGCTGTGGGTCGCGTTCCTCGAAGTCCTCCGGCCACTCCTGCAACTGCCCGCGCTTTCCCACCTGATAAGGCAATAGCTTTGCGAGCTTCCCTTTCAGTTCCTGGCGGAAGTCCTGGTCGCGGTCCAGCAGTTCCGCGGCTTCGATGCAGTTGCGGAACAGTTCCCGCACGATCGCTATATCCATGGTCGGCCCCATGCACACGCCGGCGATTCGCTTTTTGCCGTCGCGGTCCGTGTAGAGGAACGTGTTCTCCGGTGAAACACCGGCGGCAGTGACCAGATCGCCCTTGCCGTCGTCGACCAGCCAGTCCGACAGGAATTCGGCCGCGCCCTTCATTACCGGATACGCGCTTTCCAGAAACCGCAGATCTCCCGTGAAACGGTAGTGTTCCCATAGGTGTTCGCACAACCAGCCCGCTCCCATATTCCAGAACGCCGGCAGGGCGTTGTTATCCACAGGCTGCGCGCCGCGCCACAAGGTGGTGTTGTGATGCAGTACCCAGCCGCGGCGCCGGTACATGGCGCGCGCCACTTTCGCACCGGTCACGGAGGCTTCGCGGATCAGTCGTTCGAGAGGCTCGAAACACTCCGTAAGGTTCGTCACCTCCACCGGCCAGTAATTCATTTCTACGTTGATGTTGGTGGTGTAGCCGCATGCCCAGGGCGGGATGACCTGATCGTTCCAGATGCCTTGCAGATTCAACGGCTGCGTGCCGCGTCGCGACCCGGCGATCATGAGGTAGCGGGCGAACTGAAAATAGAGAGCGGCCAGCGAGACATCCCGGCCGTTGGCGAACTTTACGAGCCGCTCGTCGGTGGGCATCTTGGCCTGCTCGCCCGCGGCGCCGAGCCGGATCGAAACGCGGTCGAAGAGATTTCGATAATCCGCAACGTGACGGTCCCGCAGCGCCGCGAAATTCTTCTTTGATGCCTCGCGCAGATCCGCCGAACCCCGCTTGCTCGGGTCCGCGCCCGCCCGGCTCGGGCTTTTATCGAATCCGTTGTAGCTGGTGCCGGCGGAAAGAATCAGGACCGCTTCAGTGGCGCCGCGCACGTGAAGCCCATCCTCCCGGACGGTGATCTCGCCTCCGGCCACGCGTGCGTGCAGGCGCACCTCGAAAAACATTCCGCGCCCGCCCACATCCTTGCCGTAAAGCACCGTATTCGCATGCGGCAGCCGCTTGCCGTCGCGGTCCCACACTTCCGGGTACTTCCACTGCTCACCGCGCGCTTCCACCCATTCCAGGGTGCGGCGCAGGACGAAACCGGGCGCCTGGCCTTTCAGGATGAGCTGGTCCGGCGCTGCCGGCTCCACTTTCGGCGTGGGGTGAATCGAACTCAGCGTTGCGTGGAAGGTGAGCGCGCCGGGACGGCCGACCGCAATGCGCGCCACGATCACCCGGTCCGGATAACTGGCGAAATACTCTCGCGTGTAAGCCACCGTCCCGATCTTGTAACTCACGCGGCTCAGCGCCGTCGCCAGGTCCAGTTCCCGCGCATACTCAGAGGCGGCGCCGTCGTGCCCTTCGAAGCGGAGGTACAAGTCGGCCATGGGCTGGTAGCACGGCCACGCGCGGCCGGTCCAGTTTTTCGTGATCGCGTCGGCCGCTTCGGCGAACTGACGGTCGCGCAGCATTGCGATTACCCGCTCGAAGTCCTTGGTCACATCGAGCGGCAGGTCGCTCGTTCCCGGCTCTTCCGAGTACAGCGTGTCTTCGTTCAATTGCAAGCGTTCTTCGCTTACGCCGCCGAAGATCATCGTGCCGAGCCGTCCGCTGCCGATCGGGAGCGCCTCGTTCCAATCCGAAGCCGGCTGCCGGTACCACAACCGTAGATCGTTCTCGGTGGGCGCCGCTAGGGCTGTAAAAGGTGCGTGCAGCACAACCGCGCCTGTACTCTGGAGAAAGGTTCGTCGAGTCGAAGGCATACTTACTGTAACGAACTTACTAACGATCCCGTGGCGGATATTCAAGTTCCAGGCGGATGTGCGTGTGCATTGAGTATAGTGTCAGCCAAATTCGTTGTCAAGCGCTAGTCTTTCAGGAGTTTCCCCATTTTTTCTGCGCGTGGCCCCTTCCACGCGGGCCTGCGTAACACAGGCGAGTGCCGCACTTGCTTTCCGCCCATCCGGCCGCTACTCAGCCATGCTGTATGTCATTGACAGTGAATAAGCGCGAACTACTCGGTCCCCCTCGCCCCAGGTGGCGCACGGGCCCGGATTTCAATATGTCAATGAGGTTTCCGGGCCAATCGAGCCGTATCGCGCGATGCCACTTTTGGCAAACAGCAACACGCTGAATGCAAATGGGTTGGCGACAAGCGCTCCAAAATTCTGGGGAAACTCCTGAGCCGTATCGCGCGATGCCACTTCTCGCAATCAGCAACACGCTGAATGCAAACGGGTTGGCGACAGGCGCTCCAAAATTCTGGGGAAACTCCTGCTAGTCTTGTCTCATACAAGGTGAGCCTGGAGGCGCTTATTTTTGGCTTGTTTTTGGTCTATTCGTCGCTTTGAATGTGATATTAAGTTAATGAGAGCGCTTAAATGAGTACAACCGAACCCTCAGTATTGGTCAAGGAGAATCTGGCCGTAGGCTTGAGGGAAGCTATCGTCGAAGGGCGGCTCCGCCCCGGTCAACGCGTCGTCGAGGGCGAGTGGGCGACGCGAGTTTGGCGTGGCACAGGCGTCCGTGCGGGAAGCCATCAACCTGCTGATTTTGGAAGGTTTCCTGGTGAAGAGTGCCGGGCGCAGCGCGCGCGTGCCACAATACACCCAGGAAGATATCGTCCGGATCTACGAAGTGCGCGGCGCGCTGGAAGGTCTGGCTGCTCAACTGGCGGCCGCCATACGCGCGGATCTGGCGCCCATGGAGTCGGCGTTGGCACGCATGGAAGCCGCCCAGGCCAAAGGTGAGGTAAAGGAACTCGTGGAAAGCGACCTCGCTTTCCACCTTGCGCTGGCCGAGGTCTCTGGCAACCCTCTGCTTGGCGATATGCTGGCGCGCCTGCTACGTCCTCTGTTCAGCTTCGTGTTGCTGCGCATGATGGAAACCCAGGAGAACACCCTGAGTTGGCTGCCCGACCTCCCGCGCCACCGGGAAACGATCTATATGATCCGGGAGAGCGATCCGACGTTGGCCGGGCAGTTCGTACAACACTGCGTGAGCCGGTTCGTGGTTTCTGCAATGGCGGCGTGGTTGCCCGAAGCGCGTCCCAAGCGCAGGAGGAGGTCTTAATATCCCCTTCGTACCCTTCGCGTTGCGGCGTTCTGAAGATATAAACTGATGCAAGTGGGAGGATTGGTACTGTATGCGTGCATTCCCCTGGTTGTTGTTTGCTTTTGCGTTAATGCCTCATGCGGCCAGCGCGGCGGACGTTGCTCCCGGCAATTTCTGGTGGTATCGGAAGCCGGCAGCCAAGTACTGGGAGGGATCGCCGCTGTCGAACGGCCGGTTGGCAGCAATGGTTCTTGGCCGCGTCCGGGATGAGACCATCCCGATCAACGACGAGTCTCTTTGGAGCGGATCTCCCTACGATCCGAACAACCCGGAAGGTCCGAAGATTTTGCTCCAGGTCCGCAGCTTGCTTCTGGAAGGCAAGTTTGTTGAGGCGCAACAGCTCTGCCGGGAGCTCATGAGCCGGCCTCTATCGGTTCAACACTACCGGCCAATGGGCGAGTTGCGCCTTCGCTTCGATGGGCCGGACAGTCCGGCCTCGTATCGGCGTGAGTTGGACATGGACTCCGCGATCGCGCGAGTGACATACCAGGTCGGCGACACTCATTACACACGCGAGGTGTTTACCTCCTATCCTGATCAGGTGTTGGCCATGCGGATCACGGCCGATAAGCCCGGACACATTTCGCTGGCAGCGCGTCTGGCGAGTATCCAGCCAAGTGCTCGCAGCACTAAAGACAACGGCGGCGAGATTGTCATGGCGGGAACGGTGGAAAGCGTCACCGAGGGCAGGTCCGCCAATCCTGTCATCCCCTCCAGGATGCGATGGCAAGCCCGCCTGAGCGTTCTTCCAGAGGGCGGGACGGCGGGCAATTGCCGGATCGCCGAAGACGAGAGCCGGACCTCGGCGTGCATTTCGGTGAAAAATGCCAACGCCGTCACCATCATCCTGGCGGCGGCGACGAACTTCGTCAGTTGGAACGATCTCAGCGCGGATCCCGAAACGCGGGCTGTCGGGCGCATGGCTGCCGCGCGAATACCCTATGCCGGTCTGCGAGCCCGGCATCTGAAAGATTGGCAGCCGCGGTTCCTCGCTTGCAAGCTGGATCTCGGCGGCCACGAAGCCGCCGCGGAGGACACCACCGCGCGCATCGAGAAGCTGCGCAAAGGAGGAGCAGACCCGTTATTCGAGGCCCAATACTTTCAATACGGGCGATATCTCCTCCTCGCGGTGTCGCGGCCTGGAACACTTGCGTTCAACAACCACAACGTCTGGCTAGACAACATGGAAGACCGGTGGAACGGCCGGTGGACTCTGAATATCAATCTTGAGGAATGCTATTGGCCCGCCGAAAACACGAACCTCGCTGAGACCAATGAGCCGCTGCTCGCCTTCGTCGAGAGTTTGGCGCAAGCAGGCGCTCGCACCGCTCGCGAGTTGTATGGTTATCGCGGATGGGTCGCGCATCTCGGGACCGATATCTGGATGAATACAGCACCTACCGACGGAACCGGGCCGGGTATTTGGCCGACCGCGGGCGCATGGCTCCTGCAAAACCTCTGGGAACACTACGCCTTCGAGCCGAACACCGGGTCCTTAAAACGCCTCTACCCCCTGCTCCGCGGGTCCTCTGAGTTTTTCCTCGATTTTCTGATGGAAGAGCCGGCTCATCACTGGCTGGTAACCGCCCCATCGGTTTCTCCGGAGAACTCCTTTTACACGCCATTGCATCAGAAGACCCAGGTCGGCATCGGGCCAACTCTGGATAATCAGCTTCTGCGGGATTTGTTCGATCACACCGTCGAGGCGGCAACCACACTGGGTATTGACGCCGAGCTCCGCGCCAAAATTGCCGAGGCTCGAAAGCGTCTCCCTCCTACTCGAATCGGCAAGCATGGGCAGGTTCAGGAGTGGCTTGAAGATTACGACGAACCGGAGGTAACTCACCGGCACCTGTCGCAGCTCTATGGGTTTTACCCCTCTGACCAGATCACCCAAGCCAAAACGCCGGAATTGGTAAAGGCAGTGCGAACCACGCTGGAACGCCGCGGCGAAGAGAACCGCGGCTGGTCCGGTGCATGGAAGATCTGCGTTCGCGCCAGGCTCGGCGAAGGCGACCGCGCAGAGGCCCTTTTGCGTCGCATGCTGACTGATATCAGCATTCATCCGAGAGAAGAAGACAGCAACGAAGTGCCATCCTTTGAAGGCAATCAAGGAATTCAGGGCGTGACTGCCGGAATTGCGGAAATGCTGCTGCAGAGCCAGGGAGAGGAGATTCGCCTCCTGCCGGGCTTGCCGAAAACTTGGCCCGTGGGGAAGGTCGAAGGACTTCGCGCGCGCGGCGGCTTCGTGATCGATATGGTCTGGCAGAACGGACTGTTGGCTTCCGTGAAACTTCGGTCGACCCAGGGCCGCATCTGCCGCCTCAATTATGCCGGCAAGACCATCACAATCCAGACGGAGGCCAGCCGGGATTACGTCAGGAACGGCAACTTGGAGTAGGTCGCCGTTCCTGATCTTCGCCGCACGTCAGAAGCTCAGCTTAAGAGCCAGCCGAATCTGACGGTCGCCACTGGAAGACGAGATGATGCCGAACGTCGAACTGCCAACTGTCGCGCCAGGGTTACCGAATTGCGGGGTGTTCGTGACACCCATAGCTTCCGCGCGAAATTGCAGCTTGAAGCGCTCCCGGATTGCGAAGTTACGAAAGACGCTGGCATCAAGGTTGAAGACTCCGGGACCGCGTAGGATATTGCGGCCGCTATTGCCGAACGTCGCGGTAGTCACGGCGGCAAACGCGGTGGTATCGAAATACGGAGATCCCGGCCCGTGCCCGCCCAGAACCGTTACGCTGGGGAGCACCTGATTCGCGGTCTGGGAATTGCCGGGCGAATTCAACGACGTCGCCGAAGCGCCGACCGTAAAAGGCGTGCCGCTCAAGCGGCTGAGAATCGCATTCGCCTGCCAGCCACCGGCGATCGCCGACGCCACGCCCTGCGTCAACATTTTCTTGCCCTTACCGAACGGCAGCGTATAACTACCGTAAATTTGCAGGTTATGGGTGCGGTCGAAGCCCGCGACCGCGTAGTTCCGGTATTGCATCGGCGTCCAGTTCCAGGTCAGGGCGCTCCCCTCTTCGTTGTCGGCCGCGTCCAGGGCTTTCGAGAAGGTGTAAACCATACCGTAACTGGCATCGCCTACACGATGGCTGGCTTTGACTTGGAGGGAATTGTACTTAGCCGCATCCACGGGAAGCATGTTGCTGATGACCGATGCATTACCAAAGAGCTGATAGAGGGGTTGGCCTGCTTTTCCCGCCCCCGGACCAGCCGCATTGATGTTGATTCCGCCGCTGGGACGAACATCGCGCATTCCTACATACCCCGCCTGGACGCTGTAACTCTTGCCGAATTCGCGCTGTACGGTTACGTTGTAGGATTCCGCGTATCCTCGATGGTACGGCGTCGGGTAAATCCAGGAGCCGTAGTTGGGAGGCAGCACCACCTGGCCCGAACTGAGATCCGGTCCGACGAACGGCGGGATGCCGGTCGCCAGACTGCCCGCCGCCGAATACGTATTCGCGCCGCTGTACTGCGCCGAAATCACCTCAGGAAAGGTCTGAATGTTGTTGCGGAAGCTTTCCGCGTTGGTATTGATTCCGTAGCCCGCGCGTAGAACGGTCTTTTCATTGATACGATACGCGATGCCCAGGCGCGGCGCGATGTACCCGTGGCCGGTATCCACATTGGTGCCCGCCAGGTGCACGATGTTGGTCGTGGGGTCGTAGTGGATTCCGTTAATGCCATGCTCACCGTGGCCGTAAGGATAAATCTCGTAGCGCAATCCATAACTCAGCGTCAGTTTCCGGGTGATCTGCCATTGATCGCGTGCGTAGAACGCGTAGGTACTCTCGAATAGGGCCGCCGGATTGATGTACTGGTGGTCCTGAGCCATGCTGGTCGGAAGACCCAGCAGGAAGTCCGCCCACCCGTTGTAGAGATTGGGAGATGCGCCGCCACTGAGAGAGGTCAGCCCGCCGCTGAAGGTAAATCCGCCGCGCACGCCGACGGTGCTGTTGGCTCCGAAATGGGCCATCGAGTAGTGGAGGAACTCGCCGCCAAAGCGCAGGTTGTGCGAGCCTTTCACCCAACTGAGATTGACCGATGCAACAAGCTGGTTGTCGCGGTATTCTTGCGGGCTGGAGGAGTTGGAATTGCCCAGTGAGGAAAAACCGGTGATGGCAAAGTTGGGGTAGCCGCCCTGCATCGGGTTGGGGCCGTTGGTGCCGGGAATGCCCAGAACATCCGACCCGTAGTTCTTGTTGATGTCGGTGGCCTGCGCCGAGACGTGCAGCCGCGTAAAGCCGATGATGCCATCTACCAGCAGCGCCGGACTGATGGTGTAAGTCGCACCAATCGAGGCGCTCTGGATCCGGCCGGGACCATTGCCGGGCTGTCCACCATCCACCGCCTGGCCGCCGGCAGCTCCCAACGCCTGCGGATCGAAAAGATGACTGGGCTGGATGCTGTAGCGGCCGAAGACCGAACTCTTCTCGTTGGGATTGTAGTTGATCTTCATGTCGATGTTGTCGCGGGTAAAGGCCCAATTGGCCGACGCGAAATAATTGTTCGAGATACCGGCTACGTTCGGTTGCGGAAGGAGTGCGATCATTTTGGCTGCCGCGGAGTTGATGAGCGCCGCGGGAATGACATTATTCGCGAACGGCGTGCGGCCGGTACCGGATGCCGTCCCCGTTGAGGGATCGTAGATCGTAGTACCTGAAGCCGCGAAGTTGCCTGTACGTATATCGCCGGTTGCGACCGTCTGGTACAACGAGTAGAGCTGCCGCTGCAAGGTGCGCTCCCAGTCGGCGAAGAAGAAGAGCTTATTCTTCTTGATCGGACCGCCCAGGTCGAGTCCGAACTGGTTCATGATGTTCTTCGGAAGACGAGGGGCGTAGTAAAAGAAGTTGCGGGCTTTCAGGGCGCTGTCTGTGTTGAACTCCCAGGCGGCCCCATGGAACTGATTGGTGCCGGATTTCATGATGGCATTGACGGCCGATCCTGCTGCCATGCCTTGGTCGGCGTCGAAACTGTTGCTGACCACGTTGACCGTTTCGATCGCCTCGGCGGGAGGCATGTAGGCGGCGGCCTCCGGCAGCCACGTAAATACGTCGTTCGCTCCGTCCAGTCTTACGCTGTTGCCGGTAACTGTCGCTCCGTTGACGTTGAATTGGAGCGACATGGTGGGATTCGACGAAATCGAGTGGCTGGCGCCCGGAGGAGTGAAGCCGGGGACGGTCTTCAGGACACTCTCGAAGTTGCGGCTGCCATTGGTGCCGGTGAGCGGGAGATCGGCTACCTCTTGTGCGGAAACCTGTGTGTTCACGTCAGCGCGATCGGTCTGGAGCACGGCGGCCTCGGCCGCAATGGTGACACTCTGGCCCACGCTGGCAACCTGAAGTTGGACATCCACGCGGCGAACGGTGTTCTGCAGAATCTGGACACCGGATTGGATCGCATTCGCAAACTGTGGCGCGCTGATCGTAACCTTGTACTCACCCGCCTGGATGTCCTGAATGAGGTACATCCCGCGGTCATCGGTCTTGGTTTGTTTGGAGACGCCGGTGCTGGTGTTCGTGACGTCCACTTTGGCGCTCCCCACGGACGCGCCCGAACTGTCGGTGACGTTTCCGGTCAGCGAGCCGTACAGCACCTGGGCGGGCGCAGTGAACGGAAGCCCCAATAGACTGAGGCTGACTGCAAAAACGGAAAAAAATCGCTTCGACATAGACCTCCTCTGCAATCTAAAAGGCTACGCATCTGACGGTGGATTCAAGTATAGGGCCAGCCAAAGTCGCTGTCAAGGCGCTTATTCCCAGCAGTTTACCCACTTTTTTGGCGGCGTCTCTGTCCGCTGCCCACAGACTGCCGTTTTCCGAGTGCGGCGCTCGATGTGGTTCCGCCCGAGGCGTACGGGCGGGCGACGTATCTTGTTGAAAAAGAGCGAACCGGTGTGTGACACGCGAGGTCCGTGGGGCCTTCTAATGGGCCTCAGGTGGCACTATCGAGCTTCCTTGGAGCAGTCGAGTGCGAAAACTGCCGTGCCCACTTGTGGAAGACCTTAACGCGCTGATTCTTCGGCCGTTGAGCATCTCGGCCCCCAAATTCTGGGTAAACTCCTGGCTTATTCTTGGGCGCTTATTCTTGGAGCGTTGACACAGAGCGTCCGGCGGCCTCTGAGGAGGTCAGAATGCGCCGGATTCAAGTTGTCAGGAAGCTCTTGAGAAGCACGGAAGCGGCCAACCGTGGGATTTGGCGCTTGGTCAGACAGAGGAGGCATTTCATTGGCGATTGCCAGAATTGAGCCCGACTGCGCTCTGCCCGAGGTCGTGGTGGCAACGCGCCTCGTCAGACGGAGTTCCTGCCGCCCGCTCCGCCCCGAGCCGCAGATGGTCCTCTGAGTCCAGCGCTTACCGCAATGGAGGCCCGCAGCGCGGCATCACCACTGGTCCGTCCGGAACGGCGAGGCTGGCAGACCCGCCTGATTGGAGAGGTTGACCTGCGGATTTCCGGCCCATCCGTAGCGCACAGCGACGGGCTTGGCTACCTGCGGGCTTGAAACCACCACGGTGTCGCCCTCGATCTTGGCATCTCCCCAAAGGAAATTGCGGTCCTCTCCGGCAATCGCAAAGCCGACGGGCCTCTCGCCGCGCGCGGTCAATCCCCCTTCCGCGTGCTTGAAGCGCAGGCGGATGGCGCCGCCGTCAACGGTCATCGAGTCGTAGACAGGACCGGAATACGGAATGGATTCCCGGTACGCCAGAGCGCGCGCAGCCAAGCCGAGGCGTCGGCCTAGCTCCTGTTTGTTCTTGGGGTGGATGTCGCCGGCATCCCCGATATCGATGGTCACCACCATGGCGGTGCTGGGGACCGAGAGGTTGTGGAGTTGGTCCTCCCGCATCAGGGCGCTGGCGGGCCGCCCCTCGGGCTGCTGCGCCGGTTCACCATAGTTGGCGAGTTGCACAAACAGAAACGGGAAATCACCCTGGCCCCAGGTCTGCCGCCATCCCTCGATCATGCTTTCCATGACGCCCCGGTACGGCGTAGCAGCCAGACCGCTGGGCTCGTCCTGGTACCATATGGCACCGCGGATGCCGTAAGGCGCCAGCGGCGCGATCATGGCTTTGTAGAGGGCGCCGGGATCGGTGATGGCGCTGTCGGAAGCGTCGATCAAACCGACCGGCACGTTCAGGCTCTTATACAGCTCGCGGCCGAAGAGATAAGCTGTGGCGGAATACTGGCCGACGGTCTGCGGCGAGACCGGAACCCACCCCTCGTCGGCAGCAGTTTCCGGATCGTCCGACGGCTCCGACCTGACCTTGTACACCCGAATGTACGGGTACCGGGCCGCCGCAACTTCCCCGGCTTCATTCATCACGCCACCCCAGGGGCGATCGCCCTTAGCTACGGTCATTTCCATGTTCGACTGCCCCGCGGCGAGCCAGACCTCTCCCACCAGGACGTCAAACAGCCTCACCGTGTGGGTGATCTCCGTGATGGTCATTTCGAATGGCCCGCCGGCCCTGAGCGGCGCAAGCCGAACCATCCAATGGCCGTTCCTGTCGGCCGTGGCGGTCAGCATCTGTCCGAGGAATCGCACCGACACCTGGTCGCCAGGACCGTTGGCCGTGCCCCAAATCGCCAGCGGCACGCCTTGTTGAAGGACCATGTGCTCGGCCAGGGGGCCACCGAGCACGATGAATGCGTGCGCCGGGACGGCTGCCAACAGCGTGGCGGCCAGCGCCGCGGCAAAATAGCGTTGGTCAATCATGGCGCACCTCAACGCGACGGCACCTTGGCGACCCAGTCGGACGGCCGGTGTGAACCGATCTTCAGGTGCAAAATCACCGGTTGGCCTTGAGGGAGATGGAGCTGGCATGTAGTTGCGTCCGGCTTAGGTTGCGCCGCCAGCACGCCGGCCGGCGCCGTGATCGACTGGATTCCGTGGCGGACAATCAATGTGATGTCCTGCTTCCGCAGGGAACTAAGAGTCACGTCCACTGTTTTGGCCGCCATGTCCCAGGTCAGGTCGTCCACCTTCGCGAACGTCCGGGCCAGCATGCCCTTTATGCTTCCCTTCGTGAGTGTCTCCGGAACGGCGGGCAGCAACTCGATCACGCCGGGCCTTGAGTAAACGAGCATCTCCATCATGAGGGTGGGTATCGAACCCTGCTGGTCGGGCATGGGAGGGGTGTACGGGTTATGGGCGGCCCTGAGCGTGGGACCGATGTAGCCCTGCTCCAGGAATTGCTTCAGCTCGAAATTGACCAGGTAATCGTCTTTCAGGCGGGCAGCGGCCAGCCCGCGGTGAGAGAGCCCGTGTCCGGCGGCATTCTGCTGGGCCCGTTTCCGGTCGGCCAGCCAGAAGGCCTTGGCGAGCTGTGGCGCGCGGTCGGGGTCGATCTCATCGCCGGGCCAGACTCCGTACAGGTGAGAGACGTGCCGGTGGTCCAGGTTCTCCTCCAGCGTCGGCCACGCCCACTCCTTCAGCGCGCCGTCGGTGTCGAGCAGGTACGGCGGCATTTTGGCCAGCATGGCTTTCCATTTCGGCACGCTGCCACCTTCGATGCCGAGTGTTTCGCTGGCTTGGATCAAGTGCGTCAGCACCTCTTTGCACACCGAAATGTCCATGACGGCGTTGATGACCGCCGGGGTGTTATCCGCGTTCGCGGGCGTGTTCTCGGGCGAATACGACGGGACAAAGATGTAGTTGCCGTTGGCGTCCGTTTCCTTCAGGAAGTCCTCGTAAAACAGGGCCAGTTCCTTCAACCCGGGCACGAGGTGCCTGGCGAGGTACTCGCGGTCGCCGGTCACCAGATAGTAGTCCCACATGGGGCTGTAAGCCCAGCCGCCGCACGAGATCCAGAAGATATGCGGCGAACTGAAAGTCCAGTGCCACAGCACGCCTTGTTGCTGGTCCGGGTGGATGGAAAACAACGCGCCACGAGCGCCGAAGAGGTTCTCGGCGTTTTTCCTGGAATCCGGCAGCAGCCCTTCGATCCATTTCGTGAACGTCTCGCTCGCCTCGGGCAGGGCGCCCATCGCGGCGGGAGCAATCTGAAGGTTCACGTTGATATTCAAATGGCCGGCGATCGACGGGTAGTCCCCCGTGCCCTCGGCCAGGAGCCAATAACGCCCCATGTCGAAGACCTGTTCGAGGAGGGCCGGCGAGAATCCCCTGCGGGTCCTCTGGTCAGCGAGGAGTTCTTCGACGGCCATGGCGCGTTGCGTGCGGCCCCCGAAATCCACCGACACCCGGTCGATGATCGCCGATTGGACCTGCCGGTTGCGCGCCAGCAAGGCCGTGTAGTCCGGGGTGATGGCGCCTACCGCGCGGACCAGCGCGTCCACCTTGGCGCGCCCGTAGTCCTTATACCACTCGATGCGTGTCAGCAGTGTCACGGATTGGGCCCCGCTGATCACCAGTCTGTCCGTCTCCAAGCGGACCGAGCCGCCTACCGGGACCACTCGCGTCACGCCGGCGAAGCCGATATTTCCCGTATCCGGACTGAAGTGCCCGATCACGATCAGCCTCTGCTCGTTGAAATCGCGCTCAAATCGGACCCCGCCGGCGGCGCCGGCTGGCCCCGCACCGCCGCGCCCGCCCATGCCGGCGGTGTTAACCGCGATAGTCGCGCTCAGCGACTGTCCTTTCGGCGCGGTCAGCAACTGGACCACCACGTTATCGGGGCGTGAGACAAATGTCTGCCGCTGCCACTCCCCGCGGCTGTCCGTCCACAGCACCTTGATCTCGCCGCTCTCGAAATCGAGCGTGCGGAGATAGTCCTTCGGTTGACCCGCTTCGGGAAGGTCGATGCGCATCGAGAGCGGCATTACCGTGCCGTGATTCCTCGTTCCGGGCGGCACGCCGGCGTCGGTGGCGGCCCTGAGGGCCAGTTGGAGCCCGTCGCGGTACTTGCCCTGGAGCATGAGCTTGCGCACTTCGGGCATGACAGAGCTGATGTTGGGGGCCTCAAACGGGGTCTTCCACGGTATCAGCAGGCTCTCGTGGCGGAACATGATCCGATCCGACAGGGGATCGCCGGCCACATCCACCATCATCTTTCCGTCGCCGGAGATCAGAATCCCACCAGCGACGCCGGTGCTGCACATACCGCGATTCGGAACCACGCCCCGGCGCAACCTCTCCGCAAGTGGCATGGGAACGGGCCGATTGTCGAAAGGGGAAAGGGACAGCGTGGAAACCGGCGGTTTGGGAGGAATGAAGCGGCCTTCAGGGGGACCTTCCTGGCTCGAGCCGGGGAGCGCGCCCGCCACGATCAACAGGGCAACAAACAGCGACATCGATGGATACAGGATTCGGCGCATCAACTCGCCTCCTGACCAGGATTTCCGTTTTGCCATCCTGGTCAGCATGGATTATACATCCAACCGCCCCAATTGGAGGGTTACTCTCATTTTTCTTCCATCCCGAGCAACTCCAGCGGCCCAGTTAGAGGCCATCTCTGGCTCCTCCGGGTACGTAAAAACCTGGAAGTGTCTCATTTCAAGCGGTTTCTCAGACACCTATCCGTCCCCTCCCTCCTTCGCCCGGTTTGCTTCCCTGCCGCGGCTTATCCGGTGGGCACCGGCAGCGCTGCGATCCGGCACACCATGCTCCCGAACAACCGCCGCGTCAGGAGGCTCTCCGCCAGAAGCAGCCAGTAGCGCGCATGCTTGATCAACCGCCCACCCGTCGTCACCAGCCCGTTGTTGCGCCCCCCGGACGCTTACGGTTCTTCTGCCTTGATGTCTCCACCTCAACCGAGGTAAGGTCCACATGGCTACCGATATTGCCCATTAAGAGGACCTAAATGACTGATTTGATTGTTGTTCCGCAGGTTGCCCACTGGCAGAGACTGAAACGCCTGGTGCTGGATAGCGTCTCGTCCCCGATTACGCGTCGCGTGTACAATC
>JBEKDV010000171.1:0-15425 GCA_050014175.1 Candidatus Solibacter sp.
GCTGGTGGCGGTGCCGTTCTCGGGGCATGGAATCCGCAACTCGTCGAGCAGTTTGCCGAACAGTTTGCGATCCTCGGCCAGGTCGATGTCCTCGGGATCGGTGCCGATGATGGGCACGCCGAGGCGCTTCAGCGGCAGCGCCAGGTTGAGCGGGGTCTGCCCGCCGAACTGCACGATGACGCCATCGGGCTGTTCGGTATCGACGATGTTGAGCACGTTCTCCAGGGTCAGCGGCTCGAAGTAGAGGCGATCGCTGGTGTCGTAATCGGTGGACACGGTCTCGGGATTGCAGTTGACCATGATGGATTCGACGCCCATTGCCTGCAGCGAGAAACTGGCGTGGCAGCAGCAGTAATCGAACTCGATTCCCTGTCCGATGCGGTTGGGCCCGCTGCCCAGAATCATCACCTTCTTGCCCGTGCCGGGATCGGCTTCGCAGGCGCTTTCGTAATTCGAATAGAGGTACGGGGTGAAGCTCTCGAACTCCGCGGCGCAGGTGTCGACGCGGCTGAAGACGGCCTTGACGCCGAGTTCCTTGCGGCGCGTACGCACTTCGATTTCGCCCGTGCCCCAGGTTTTGGCCAGTTGCGAATCGCTGATGCCTTTCCGCTTGGCGTCGCGGAACTCCGAAGCGGTAGCGGCGGCGAATGTGGTCTGGGCTAGCTCACCTTCCAGATCCACCACCTCTTTCATCTGCTGGAGGAACCACGGGTCGATGGCCGTCATTTCGCGGATGTCCGCCACGCTGTAGCCGTTGGCCAGAGCGAAGCGGATGTAGTTGAGGCGGTCCGGCGTGGGCGTGATGAGCTTATTGGCGATGAGGCTCTTGTCGTACTTCTCGCTGCCGAAGGCCTTGCCGGTCTCCAGGCTGCGAATGCCTTTCCACAGGGCGGCTTTGAACGTGCGCCCGATGGCCATGACCTCGCCCACCGACTTCATCTGCGTGCCCAGCGTGGGGTCGGCGCCGGGGAATTTCTCGAACGCCCACTTGGGGATCTTGACCACCACGTAATCGATGGTCGGCTCGAAGCAGGCCGGCGTTTTGCGCGTGATATCGTTGGGGATTTCGTCCAGCCGGTAGCCGACGGCGAGCTTGGCGGCGATCTTGGCGATGGGGAAGCCGGTGGCCTTGGACGCCAGCGCCGAGCTGCGCGAGACGCGCGGGTTCATCTCGATGATCACCATGCGCCCGGTGGTGGGATTGATGGCGAACTGCACGTTGCTGCCGCCGGTATCGACGCCGATTTCGCGGAGGCAGCGCAGGGCGGCATCGCGCATCATCTGATATTCGCGGTCGGTGAGGGTCTGGGCGGGGGCGACGGTGATGGAATCGCCGGTGTGCACGCCCATGGGGTCGAAATTCTCGATGGAGCAGATGATGATGCAGTTGTCGGCGAGATCGCGCATCACCTCGAGCTCGAATTCCTTCCAGCCGAGGGCGCTCTCTTCGATCAGCACCTCGTGCACCGGGCTGAGCGCCAGTCCGCGCTCCAGGATCTCCACCATCTCTTCCTTGTTGTAGGCGATGCCGCCGCCGGTGCCGCCCAGGGTGAAACTGGCGCGCAGGATGCACGGATAGCCGATGCGCTCGGCGAACGCCAAGCCCGCGGTGACGGAGTTGACGAGCTGGGATTGCGGCGTCTCCAGGCCGATTTTGCGCATGGCGTCCTTGAACAGCAGGCGGTCTTCGGCCTTCTTGATGGCGTCGATCTTGGCGCCGATCAGTTCCACGCCGTACCTGTCCAGCACGCCGGCTTCGGCGAGTTCCACGGAGAGATTGAGGCCGGTCTGGCCGCCCACGGTGGAGAGCAGCGCGTCGGGCCGCTCGCGGCGGATGATCTCTTCGAGGTAAGGCAGGGTCAGCGGTTCGACGTAGGTCTTATCGGCCAGGTCCGGATCCGTCATGATGGTGGCCGGATTGGAATTGACCAGGATGACCTGGTAGCCATCGGCGCGCAGCGCTTTCGCCGCCTGTGTGCCGGAATAATCGAACTCGCAGGCCTGCCCGATGATGATGGGGCCGGAGCCGATGATGAGGATGCGGTGGAGATCGTTGCGCCGCGGCATGCTATTTGGCCTCCCGCATCAGCCTGGTGAAATCGTCGAACAGGTAGTGCGAATCGTGCGGGCCGGGCGCGGCTTCGGGATGGTATTGCACGCAGAACACCGGCTCGCTACGATGGCGGAAGCCTTCCAGTGTCTGATCGTTGAGATTCACGTGGGTGATTTCGACCTCGCTCAGGTTGAGCGAGTCCGGGTCCACCGCGAACCCGTGATTGTGCGAAGTGATCTCCACGCGCCCGGTGAGTTCGTTGCGCACTGGGTGGTTGGCGCCGCGATGTCCGAATTTGAGCTTGTAGGTCTTGCCGCCGAGGGCCAGACCGAGCAACTGGTTGCCCAGGCAGATGCCGAAGATGGGCTTGCGGCCGATGAGCTTGCGGATGTTGGAGACCTGGGCGACGAGGGGCTCGGGATCGCCGGGGCCGTTCGAGAGGAAGATGCCGTCGGGCTGGAGGGCGAGCGCGTCTTCGGCGGTGGTGAGCGACGGCACGACGGTGACGCGGCAACCGGCGTGGACCAGGCGGCGCAGGATGTTGTGCTTGATGCCGTAATCGTAGGCCACGACGTGGTAGCGGGGCTCGGCGCGAGGTCCGATGAGGTCGGAGGGCGAGCACTGTTCGACGGACTGGGTCCACTGGTAGGCTTCGGGCGTGGAGACGCGGGTGGCGAGATCGAGTCCGGCCATGGTGGGGATCCGGCGCGCCTTCTCGACGAGTTTGCGCCCGTCGGTTTCGAGCGTGGAGAGCACGCCGCGCATGACGCCGCGGGTGCGCAGGTGGCGGACCAGGGCGCGGGTGTCGAGATCGCTCACGATGGGCACGCCTGCGCGGGTGAGGAAGGCGTCGGCGGCGGCATCGCTGCGCCAATTGCAGGCGATGGGCGAGAACTCGCGGACCACCAGGCCTTCGATGTACGGGCCTTTGGACTCGTTGTCGGCGGAGCTGGTTCCGTAGTTGCCGATTTGGGGATTGGTCAGGATGACGATCTGGCCGGAATAGGAGGGGTCGGTGAAGACCTCCTGATACCCGGTGAGGGCGGTGTTGAAGACAACTTCGCCCGATCGCTCGGTGGGCGCACCAAAGCTCCGGCCCTCGAAGACGCTCCCGTCTTCCAGGGCGAGTATTGCTGTGGTCAATTAGGCTTTTCCTCCCGGGGCGTGGATAACTTTCAGTTTAGCAGGTGAAGGCGGGCGGGGCGGCCAAGTGGTAGGATGAGGGCATATGCAACTCACCATCCGGTTGCTGCGCGAAACGGACGGTCGCTGGATTGGCGACGTTTCCGAACTGCCAGGCGTGACGGTGTACGGCGCGACCTCCGAAGAAGCCACGCGAAAGGCCAAGGCCCTTGCGTTGCGCGTGATTGCCGAAGAAATCGAGCACGGGGAAATGTCGTCCGGGGCGGACACGCTGCGCTTTTCGATGGCCGCATGAGCGATTGGCCCGCGACCAAGGCGCGGCGTGCACTGGCAGCGCTACAACGGATAGGGTGGCGCATCGTCCGTACGTCCGGTTCCCATCGAACGCTACGGCGTGAAGGATGGCCGCAGTATCGTTTCGCCTACCACGATAAAGAAGAATTGGGACCGGTCATTCTGGCGGAGATTGCGAAGCATACGGGCTTGCGGCCGGAAGACCTGTAGCCTCCGCAATCGGCAGCGTGGGTGGAAGTTATGTCAGCGGCCCGGGCCGCGGCGGGAGGCGCGGACGGCGCGCTCGAAGGCCCAGCCGCGGATGTGATTGATCTGTTCCTGCATGGTGCGGGAGAGCGGCACGATTTTCACCGCCGCATGGACGAGGTCTTCCCCCGTGACCTGGGTATCGCCGAGGCGCGCTTTGGTGATGGCCGAGACCACGCACTGCTCCACCTCGGCGCCGCTCCAGCCCTTGGTGAACTCCGTCAACTGGCCGAGGTCGATGCCGGAAGTGTCGACGCCGCGGCGATCGAGGTGGATCTTGAAGATCTCCAGGCGTTCCTCGTCCAAGGGGAGGTCCACGAAGAAGACTTCGTCGAAGCGTCCCTTGCGAATCATTTCGGCGGGGAGCAGGTCGATGCGGTTGGCGGTGGCGGCGACGAACAGGCCGCGCGCCTTTTCCTGCATCCAGGTGAGGAAGAAGGCGAAGATTCTACCCTGCTCGCCGCCGGCATCGGCGGAGGTGAGCCCCATTTCGATTTCGTCGAACCAGAGCACGGCGGGCACCAGGTCCTCCATCAGCTTGCAGGCTTCGACGAATGCACCCTCGGGCTTGCCATGCCGGCCGGAAAAAATCTCGATCATATCCACGCGGTAGAGCGGCAGTTGGAAATAGGAAGCGATGGCCTTGATGGCGAGGCTCTTGCCGCAACCCGGGATGCCCATCAACAGGAGTCCCTTGGGCACGATTTCGGTACTCAGGCTTTCGCGCAGATCGAAGAGCTTACGGCGCTCCAGAAGCCAGGTCTTGAGGCCATCGAGGCCTCCCACCTCGCCGATGTTGGTGCCGTCGGCGATGAACTCGATGAAGCCGGTGCGGTTGATGAGCAGGCGCTTCTCTTCGAGCAGGGCGGGCAGCGACTCGGGGCTCAAGCGACCGGTGGCGGCGAGCGCGCGGCGGAGCGCGTAGCGCGCTTCATCCAGGGTGAGGCCCAGCAGGGCGGGGGCGAGGTGGTGGAGGACGGCGTCGCTGGTATCGGGGCTCTCCTCGCGCAGGAAGGCGGACAGTTCGACCAAATCGGGCGGGCGCAGCTCCAGAAACAGCAGGCTGCGCTCGACTTCTTCCGGAATGGAGCGGACGGGCGAGGTGATGACGACGAACTTGCGCCGGCCCTGGCAGCTTTCGTAGATGTCGCGCAGCCGCCGCCGGATTTCGGAGGACTCGCGCAGCGGCTCATGAAAGTCCATGAGGTGGAAGATGGCCGCGTCGGGATGCGCGGCGATGAAATCCAGCGCGCCGCGAGGATCGAGCGTGCCAGGCTCGGAGGCATGGCCATCGCGATGCAAGCCGCCGGTGAGGCTCCAGGTCCAGACGGGCACCGCGGTGGGCGCGAACAGGCGCAGGCCGACTTCGCGCAGCACGCGGCCGGCCCGGATCTCTTCCGACGTGCGCACGTAGGTGAGCGGACGTCCCGACTCGAAGACTTCGCGGAGGGTTTTGGCGGCGCGGCTTTCCGGCGCCGGGGAAAGTGTCGTGGGCTGCATGGAAGAATCGGTTTTGGGTGGCGTACTCTCCATTATCGGCGAACGACGTGGCATCTAATATGTATTGACGCTGGGCGCGGGTGAAAGGACGGCTCAGGAGTCGAATTGACGCGGAGACGCGGAGGCCGGCAGGCATGCCCACCAAAGAACGCCCCGAAGAATCGGGGCGTGGCAGCCCGGAGGGCTACGCTACAGCTTGTCAGTGGGTCATGGAATAGGTGATGTAGTTGAGGGCGATGCGGATGCCCAGGGAGGAGTATTTCTCGGGATAGAGCGGATTGTCGGCATGCTCCCAGGAATCGCCGAGGTCCATGTTGTGGCACATGGCCACCATCACGCGGCCGCGATCGTCGTAGATGCCGCGCCAGTGCGGGACCTTGCCGGTCTCGCCTTTCTCGTAGGTGAGGTGGGTTTCCAGGAGCAGGGCGCCGGGGACCTGGAAGCGTTCATCGAGATCGTAGATGGTGTGAAAAATGGGGTCGTTGTTGGGGATGTCGAGTATGGGACGGTCGGGAAAGACGCGGTGCATGCTTTCCACGAAAACGTCCCACTCGATCTGGCCGTGGAAATCGTCGCACATGAAGAATCCGCCGCGGAGGACGAACTCGCGGAGGGCGCGGTCCTGGGCGTCGGTGAGGTTCCAGTGGCCCACTTCGACGCCGTAGAGGAACGGCCAGTCGTATTGATCGCCATTGTCCAGGTTGATGACGATTTCCACGCTGCGCGCGTGGATGCGGCTGAGGCGGCGCACGGCCTCGGACAGGTGGCGGTCGGAGCGCGGATAGTCCATCGCCCAGTTGGAACCGCCCTCGGTCCAGGCGCCGGCCAACTCGAAGCCGCCGTAAATGCGGCCCACCGGCGGATACATCAGGCGGCCGAAGGTCCATTCGCCCGGCTCCTGAAAATCGCGGGGGATGGGAAAGTCGTCGTACCCTTCCACGGTGGGATACTTACGGAACGGGCGCTGAAAGGCGAACACCGCGGAGACTACAGCCAGCGTCGCGACAGTGATGGCGCCGGCCCGGCGGAGTTGGATTGGAAGAGGCACTCGGTTACCCACAGGATACCCCAGGGCGACAGGCCACAGAAGGCGATGGCCTGTCCCACGCTGCCGCGTGCTACCTTCTTGGGCATGACATCGCACGATTCTGTTTCGCGCCGGAGGTTCCTGGCATCGGCGGCCGCGGCTCCCCTGGCCCTGGCCGCGCCGGCGGGCACGAGCATACCAATCGGCATCGAACTCTATTCGGTCCGCGACGAGATGACCAAAGACACCCTGGCCACGGTGCGTGCCATCGCCAGGATGGGGTACGAGGTGGTCGAGTTTTATAGTGCGTACTACGCCTGGACCCCGGAATTCGTCAAAGACGTCCGCAAACTGATGGACGATACCGGCATTCGCTGCCACTCGACGCACAACGATGCGCGCAGCTTCCGTCCGGAAGGCATACAGAAGGCGATCGATTACAACAAGACGCTGGGCGCCAAATATGTCGTGATGGCGAGCGCCGGCAACGTGTCGGGGCTGGCCGGCTGGAAGGGCGTGGGCGACACGCTGACGCTGGCGATGGAGAAGTTGCGTCCGGCGGGACTGCGCGCCGGCTATCACAATCACCAGGCGGAGTTCCAACTGGTGGACGGCAAGCGGCCCATCGAGGCGATCGCGGCCAATACGCCGAAGGATGTGATGCTGCAATTCGACGTCGGCACGTGTGTCGAGGTGGGCAACGATCCGGTGGCGTGGATCGACGCGAATCCGGGGCGCATCAACAGCCTCCACTTGAAGGATTGGGCCCCGGGCGCGGAGACGGATAAGGAGAAGGGCTACCGGGTTCTGTTCGGAGAAGGCGTGGCGCCGTGGCAAGAGATCTTCACGGCGGCGGAGAAGACCGGCGGCGTGGAATTCTACCTGATCGAGCAGGAAGGCAGCCGCTACCCGAGCCTGGAGACGGCGCAGCGCTGCCTGGCCACCTACAAGAAGATGCGGGCGTAGAGGGTGGAGGGTAATGCGGCGACAGTTTGGGCTGATGACGACCCTGATTTGGTTGGGTAGAGGCGGGTCCAGGGGGACCCGCGCGGACCGGCCCAGTGGGCGCCCCGTCCGCCCCACCATTAACGCATGGCCGCGGCGGTGGATTCGAGGCCGCTGGCGATGGCGCGGAACAACTCCGGCCGTTTGATGGGCTTGGTGACGTAGCCGTCCATACCGGCGGCCAGGCAGCGTTCCCGGTCGCCCTGCATGGCGTTGGCCGTCACGGCGACGATGGGTGTGCGGCCTCCGGAGACGGCTTCGCGGCGGCGCAGTTCCGCCGTGGCCTCGAAGCCATCCATGTGCGGCATTTGCAGGTCCATCAGGATCACATCGAATCGGCGGGCGGCGCTGGCTTCGACTGCCTCGCGGCCATCCATGGCACAAACCACGGTGTACCCGGCCTTCTCCAGCATGCGCCGGGCGAGGGTTTGGTTCACGATGTTATCTTCCGCCAGCAGAACGCTGAGGCTGGCGGGCGAGGGCGCTTCCGTCTCCGCGGGTGGGGCGGAGGGTTGCGTGACCGCGGCGGCGCAGGCAGCCGTGATGGTGAAGTGAAACGTGCTGCCCACGCCCGGTTGGCTCTCGACCCAGATCCGGCCTCCCATCATCGGTACCAGGCGCCCGCAAATGCTCAGGCCGAGACCAGTTCCGCCATAGCGCCGCGAGGTGGAACCATCGGCCTGGCGGAACGGCTCGAAAATGAGAGCCTGCTTCTCGAAGGGAATGCCGATCCCGGTATCGCGAATCCGGAAATGAATGCGGCGCGCCCCGCCCGGGGTATCGGAGATGTCTTCCTGTGCGGCGACGATTTCGACAGATCCCGTGCCGGTGAACTTCACCGCGTTGCCGGCCAGATTCAGCAGCACCTGGCGCAAACGGCCGGGATCGCCCACCAGGCGGGTTGGCAAGGGGGGCGTCAGCCGGTGCGACAACTCCAGCCCCTTCCGCCGTGCCATCACTGCGAGGGGCGCCAAGGTGTCGCGCAGCAGTTCCGCCAGATCGAACTCGACGGAATCCAGTTCGAGCTTGCCGGCTTCGATCTTGGAGAAATCCAGGATGTCGTTGACGACGATCAGCAGCGAATCCGCCGACACCTTGACCAGCCGCAGACAGTCCGCCTGGTCCTCGGTGAGAGGGGACTGGAGCACCACTTCCGTCATGCCCACGACGCCGTTTAGCGGGGTGCGGATTTCATGACTCACGTTGGCCAGAAACTCGCTTTTGGCGCGGGCAGCCTGCTGGGATGCGAGCAGGAGGTGCTCGATTTCCACCTTTTGTTTCTCGACGATGGCCTTTTCCCGCTCGGCCCGTGACTTCTCTTGCAGGGCGTGGCGCCGCTCCAGGACCAGTTTGTGGGTACGGTCTTCGACGGCGCGTTCGAGTTCGAGTTGCCGGCGCATCATGTGGCGCACGCGCCACGCCCACAGCAGGCGCGCCGAGATGCCGAGCAGGAGTGTGCCGGCCGAGATGGCCCACCACGTGCGCCACCACGGCGGCAGCACCCGGAAGGAAACCCGCGCGGTGGACGGATTCCATTGGCCGTCGGTGGTAGCGGCCTGCACTTCGAGGCTGAACCGCCCGGGCGGCAGACCCGGGTAATGTACTTCGGTCTGGCCGGTTTCGGTCCAGGTGGGATCGAGGCCGAGCAGGCGGTGGCGGAAGCGGACGGACTCCTCGTTGACAAATGTGAGCGCGGCGAATCCCGCGTTGAACGAGCGGCGGGAGTACGGGACTTCCACTCCGCCCGCCAACGGCGCGGCGATGTCGCCGAGGCGCAACCAGGTGAGCACGACGGGAGCGCCGGCGGGCCGGGGTGCGTCCGCCGCCGGATGGAGAAAGTGGGTCAAACCCTTACTGGTTCCGATCCACACGCTGCCATCTTCGTCGTCGAAGAAGGCATTGTGGTCGCAGTCATTGACCGCCAGTCCGTCGGCCTTATCCAGATGACGCCACGCCTTGCCGTCGTAGCGGTCGACGCCCATGTCGGTGCCTACCCAAAGCCAGCCGCGCCGATCGAAGCGCAGAAAATAGGTCTTCGCCGGCCACAGGCCGTCCTGGGGACCGAAATGGCGGGGGCGGAGGCGATCGCCATCGATCTCCAGGCGGCTGATCCCGATGGGGTCGCTGTATCCCACCCACACCGCATGGTCGGGGGCTTCGGCCAGATACGTGACGTTGTCGTGCAGCAATCCATCGGCTGTTTTGAACTGCCGCCAGCGTCCATTCTCCAGCCGGTTGAGCCCGGCCGAAGTGCTGGCCCAAACCTGTCCGCGGCTGTCCAACAGGAGCGCCAGAACGACCTTGCCATTTTGTCCGGGAAGCTGGACGCGCTCGAACCGCCATCCGCCGCCGCTGTTGCTTCCCAGGTACAGGCCCGAGCCCGTGCCCACCCAGATCCTCTCCTGGGCATCGGTGGCCAGAGTGTACACCGACTCGTTTAAGAGCCCGGATTCGGCGCCATAACGCTCGGCGCTTGCGGAGCGAGGGTCCATGCGGAATAACCCGCCCGGCGCCTGCCCGACCCACCAGGTCCCATCCCCGCCCCACGCCAATGCCAGGGTTTGGCCGGCGCCCAGGAGCGGGTGCTTCCAGGCTTGCCAAAGACCGCGCTCGGGGAGAAAACGACTGATGCCGGCTTGCGTGGCCGCCCAGAGCGCGCCGCGGTTGTCGCGCCCCAGAGACCAGACCACGTCGTGGCTCAATCCCTCCGACTCGGTCCACGTTTCGGCGCTCTGGTAGCCCAGCCAGCGGATCAGCCCGCCGCCATCCAGACCAATCCAGGCCGACCGTTCGTTGTCCTGAAGAAAGAAGTTCACCGATGCGCAGGGCAGCCCGTTGGCCTTGCGAATCATGGTCCAACCGCTCGCTGTCCGGCGCGCCAACCCCTGCACGGTGGGCACGTAGAGTTCGCCATCGCGATCCATCAGCACCGCCGGGTTGCGCGACGAGAGCGGCAGCCCCGCGTCATGCCGCACAAATTTCCCCGCGCCTTGGGCAAGCGCGATCAGGCTGGCATAACTTCGCACCCACAGAGTGCCCTGCCGGTCGAGCAGAAAGCCGCGCCAGCTCTCCCGCGGCACGTTAAAATCGGCGAGCGGGCGGGCGCGATCTCCTTCCAGCCGGCAGATGCCTTGCGCGCAACCGTACCATACACGTTGCGGGGACTCGACGGCGATTCCGTAGACCTGTTGCGGGCCCTGGCCCTCGCCGGCAACCGCGTGCAGGCGGAACTCACGCTTTCCCCGCGGCGCGCCCGGCGGCGCCACCAGCAGGCCGCGGGCGGTTCCGACGTAGAGATAGCCGCGCGCATCCGAAGCGATGGCGTGCGCCGCGTACCCCGGACCGGACT
Source organism: Candidatus Solibacter sp. (assembly GCA_050014175.1). Lineage (GTDB taxonomy): Bacteria > Acidobacteriota > Terriglobia > Bryobacterales > Bryobacteraceae > Solibacter. The sequence goes on from JBEKDV010000171.1 coordinate 10,618, forward strand.
GGACGGTCTCAAAGGTATCCCCATCGAGCCGGGCCAGCCCTTGCGCGGTGCCGGCCCATATCTCCCCATCCGCCGTCTGGTGCAGCGCCTCGATCTGCGTCGAGGGCAGGCCCTGCGCCTTGGTATAGGCACGGAACTGCCGGCCATCGTAGCGGAACAGACCGTCCTCCGTGCCCACCCAAAGGAATCCGGTCCGGTCCTGCATCAGGCAGTAGACGTCCAGGTTGGGCAGACCCGCGTCTTGCCCGTATTCCTTGAAACTGTAGCGCTGGCCGGCCACCGCCCCCGCCAGGAGCAGGGCCAGGACACAACCGCGGAGGAATGGGCACATCACTGTTGGGCATATCGGCCATTTTGGGGAAAAACTGCAGTGGCCAGAGCCGGCGGCCAAACGAGGAAGAGGACTTCACCGCAGAGGCGCAGGACCCGCAAGCGGGTACCCCGCAGAGGGAAGCGCAGAGTTCTTGCCACGGGCGGTGCCCGTGGTGGAATTGGGATGGGAAACCTGGGGAAAATGCCCCCACGAATGGGGGCATGGCAGCCTGAAAGGCTACGCTACGGTGCATCGGCGAAGAATCGACAAGTGGCAGATGGGTTTTCGGAGAGAACGCATTTTCAGAACCGCACACGAGCGCTCTTTGCCCGCTTATGGGCGCATAACATCTCACGAAGCGGCGTTCACCGGCGGCCGGCGGAGGCATCCCGATCGCGAAAGGGCTGCTCCTTTTCGTACAACGCGATCCTGATCCCGATCTCCTCCGCCAGGGCGGGCTGCTTTTCTTGCAAGGCCCGTGCCTGAGCCCGGCGCGCCGTCAGTGCCGCGTTAGCGAACTGCCCCTTTTCGGCATACGCGGCGGCCAGCGTGTCCAGCAACCGCGCGTCGTTTCCGCCGGAGATCTCCACCGCGCGCACGGCGAACGCGAGCGCCTCGCCGCCGTTGCGTATGGCGGCATCGGGCGAGGTCGCCAGCACCCAGGCGGCACGCCGCAGCGCCACCGCGTCGTTGGGTTGCAGTTGGATGCCGCCGCGCCAGTGCGCCAGGGCCTCCGCCGTCCGCCCCTGCGCGTAAAGCGCGTCGCCCAGCCGCTGGTGGGCCTCGGCATATTTCGGGTCGATCTCGAGCGTGCCGCGCCATTCCCGGATGGCTCCCTGCACATCCCCCCGCTGGCTTAACACCAGCCCCAGAGCATAGTGTGCGGGCGCATACCGGCCGTCCGACTCGAGCGCCTGGCGCAGTTCCCTTTCCGCCTCGTCCAGCCTTCCCAACTTCACCAGCGCGCCGCCCAGGTTGGCGCGCGCGGCGGCGAAATCCGGCTTCAGTTCGGCCGCCTTGGCGAATTGCGCCACAGATTCCTCCAGGCGCCCCATCTGCACCAGCAGCACGCCGAGATCGTTGAATCCCGCCGCCGACCCGGGATCGGCCTGCAGCGCCGCGCGCAGCTTGAGTTCGGACGCCTGGCGGAAATGCGCCGCCGATTCTTCCCGGTGGCCCGTCATCAACAGCACCGTTCCCAGGTTGCGGTGGGCCGCTTCGTCATCGGGGGTCAGTTCCAGCACCTGCCTCCATTTCGCGGCCGATGCCTCGTACGATCGCGTCCTCTGCAGGTATGCCGCGCTGTTGAACAGCCGGTAATAATCCAACACCGGCCCGCCGATGCGGCGGAGGCCATCCGGCGCTACGTTGACAAACTCCGGAATATTCACGGCGCGATTGCCGGCGGTCGAGTTTTCGATCAGAATCGGCGGGCTGTCGTTGCCGTCCGCGTCGATGTGCGTCAGATACATTTGCGTGTAGGGCGACCGGCTCTTCGACGAAAACACCAGCCAGCGGCTATTGGGCGAAAAACTGTGCCACGAATTCATGCGCGCTGTGTTGCAGCGCATGCGCCGCGCCCGCCCGCCCCCAGCGGACACGATATACAACTGGCTGTCGGGACGCATGAGCTCGCCGTTGCGGCATTGCACGAAGACGATCCATCGTCCATCGGGCGAGACCTTGGGAAAGGTATTGCTCATGCCGTTGCCCGAGGCGCCGGCGATGGGCTCGGGCGCGCCTCCCCGACCGTTGTGGAACGGAATCCGGTAGAGGTCGTACTTGACTTGCAGCTCGTTGGGGTCGTTGGCGAACTGCGCCAGCGGCACGCCCGGCGGATTGGGGTCGGTGGCCAGGGCGCGCGCAAATACCAGGTACTGGCTGTCGGGGCTCCACACCGCGCCCATCTGCACAAACCGCGGGTCGTCGGCTCCGGGCAGCGGTTGCAGCACTTCCGTCTGGCGGCTGTACCAGCTCAGGATCCCGCGGGTTGGATAGAACACCTGGAGGAACCGGTAGTCCTTGAAATTGGCCACGTAATAGTTGCTGGGAGGCTCCGCCGAAGCGGCACCCATGGCAAGCGGGTTGACCGTGGTGACCACGTGCTGCCCGTCCGGGGATACCTGCGACATGAAGCCGACGCGGACGCTGCCCTTCAGCTTGCCTCCCGGCGAACTCCACTGAATCAGGTCCTGCTTGCGGATGGCCATCTCGGGCGCCACCTGTGCCAGGATGTACATCCCCCGGTTCCCCTGCAGGCCATCCAGATCCATCCCTATGGTCTTGCCGTCGGCAGAGAAGGAATGGCAGTTGGCGCAGAGCGGCAGGTTTTCCATCACCACCCGGCTGCGGGCTTCGCCCACGTTGCGAACTCTCCACGCGACCAGCGGAATCGCCTCCGCGGCCAGCGGTTTGATCACGCCTTTTTCCAGCTCCGAGGGCATCAGCGGCACATCGCGATAGAAGATGGGCGCTCCCACCGCGTCTTTGGAAGTGCGCATGGCGACCTTTCCCAGGGAGACAGCATGCTCCGCGGTGTCGCCGGAAAAACCCGTGATGGTGACGGTGGCGGCGCCGGCGACGGAATGCCGCTTGATGGCCTGCCACGCCGCCGCGTCCGGCGTCCAAGAATGCGCGGCTGCCAACTGGGGGGTGAGCTTGGGAGGCTCGTTGGTGTCGGCGACGCAATCCGGATCGATCGTGCCGATGCGCAGGCGCTCGCCTTTGGAGGTGGCGTGAATCGCCGCCGCTCCATCGCCGAACGAGACGTCGATGCGCCAAAAGGCGGCGGCCTTCCCGGCATCGCGCCAAAGGAACGCCGGAGGGGTGATCTCGGGCGGGAAGATCGATCCTTCCTCCGGATAATCGATGGCGATCCTGGCTGCCGCGCGCGCCGGCGGCGGGCTCGCGGTCTGGCTCCCGCGGCCACCCACACCAGCCAGCAGAAGACCCGTCAGGAGAATCATCCTGGCAGACAAGCCGGCCGTCATTCGCATCCCACCATAAGACCAGCTTAACGCCCGGCGCGGTCTTGAGTGTGCGGTAAGCGTCCGAGCTTCGCTCGGATTGGCAGGCTGAAGCCTGCCCCACCAAGGCATGTCTCTGAAGAGAAAAGCAAACAGGGAAATGGCGTTCGGCGTGCATGCTTTCTCCTCATGGCCGCGATCAGTAAACGCACTCAGTTCGTGCTCTGGATCGTTGCGGCATGCGCCGCAACCGCTCTGCTGGTAGTGACTGTCATCGGCGGACGTTCGTCCTCCGCTCCGCAACATGTCACCTACTTGACGGGTTCGCCCGAAAAAGGAGCCGCGCTCTTCTACGGGAAGAAGCACTGCTCCATCTGCCACGCCGTGAACGGCAACGGCGGACGGGTGGCGCCCGATCTCGGCGCCACCCATCCCGGCTCGCCCGCCATGGGTTGGCTGGTCTCTGTGATCTGGAATCACATGCCCGGCATGTGGCGCCAGATGCACGGCGAGAAGCTGCAGTTGAACCAGGAGGAGATGGCGCATCTGCTGGCCTTCCTCTACCAGGCGGGCTCGACGGACAAACCGGGCGATCCCGGCGCGGGCCAAAAGGTGTTCGTGGCCAAAGGATGCGTGCGCTGCCACGCAGTGCGCTCCAGCGGCGCCACGAGCGCGCCCGACCTTGCGGGCGTGGCGGCCGCCGGCGACCGCCGGGCCTGGAGGCACGCCGAGTGGAACGACGCCCCCACCAAGATCGCGCCGGTGACGAAGGAACTCGGCGCGTGGCCGCAGTTCACGGGCGCCGAGATGAACGATCTGGTGGCCTACGTCAACGGCGCCCCTTCCGCCGCCATTCAGGAAGACGGCGCGCTGCGCGGCAGCGCGGATCACGGTTGGGAAGTCTTCCAGGCGAAGTGCATCCAATGCCATGCGGTGCGCGGCAAAGGCGGCCAGATCGGTCCCGAACTGGGCCCCGAGCACGAACTGCCGCGCACCTCCGCGCAGTTCGCCGCGGTGCTTTGGAATCACGCTCCCGCCATGCTTCAGCACGCGCGCGAAGCCCGTCTGGCGGCCCCGACGCTACAGGGCGAGGAGATCACCGACGTGCTGCGCTTCCTGGCCAGCCTGCGCTATTTCGAACCCACGGGCTCTCCCTTTCTCGGGCAACGGGTCTTCGCCGAGCGCGGCTGCGCGAATTGCCACGGTCCCAGCGCCGAGGGCACGCGCAACGCACCTAGATTGCGCGCCGGCGCCGATGCCTTCACCATGGTCTCCTTCGCTACGGCGCTGTGGAGCCACGGCCCCGCCATGAACCTTCGCGCCGAAAAGCTCGGCATTCCGTGGCCCAGCCTGGAGCCGGGCGATATTGGCGAGTTGATCAGCTTCCTGAACGATCCGGGGCGGAAGATCGACATAGGTAGGCTGTCGCCAGCTTTCCCTGTCACACCACCGTACGTACGGGTCCGTATACGGCGGTTCGGCGGGTTGAGCCATTAGCCACCAGCCAATCTCGGAATCCCGAGCGAGTC
>JBEKDV010000172.1:0-15420 GCA_050014175.1 Candidatus Solibacter sp.
ACGCAACCTGATTGGTATTTATGGCTTCGCGGATTCGAGCTATCTTCCAAGCAGAGGGTCGCTGTTTCCGGTCCGACCGCGTGTGGGCCACCACGTCGCCTCGGGCCAGCAATAGGCACAGTCCACGCACACCAGTGTGTTGAGGATCACGATCTGCTTGGACCTTTGATGGCCACTATTGGTTGAGGTCTCGGCATCCCGTCGGGACGGCCGGACCACGCCTGACAAGTCGCCCCTCGACCTCCGACGCTCTACAAACTCGTGACGATCATGTCGCGCGTCACACCTTTGTGCCGGGCGACCGCACGAAGGATTGAAGTGAGCGTTCCAAGCCGGAGTCGGTGGTGGTCCGGGATGGCGATCCGCTGGTGACCCGGATCTGAGGTCTCCAAGATGATGTGACTACCAACCTGATGCACCTTGGTGTATCGCCATCGCCGACATAGGGTATCGGCAAGATGCGTGCCTGAGACGTCGCGAGGGATCTTCATGCGACGGACAGGATCTCGTCGCGGACAAGGTGGAGGCGAATCCGCTCGGGCCGGGGCCGGTCGAAGAAGAAAGCAGCCGTCGCTTCAAGAACGTTCTCACGCAGTTGCTCCCAAGTGTCCCCGTCGGTGAAGATGTTTTCGGTGAGGCACTCGGCGCAATAACCACCATCGGCCTCCTGTACAACCTCGAACACCAATTCAGGCATACCTCTATGATACGGCATGGTTTCTCAGGGGCATGCGAAAGCTGCCGAAGAGGACGTGAACCGGCATCCGGAATCCGTTCCCGTGGAGCGCGCCCCTCACCCGGCGAAAACCGAGGCCGGCATGGTGGCGACGTTGGCGATGTGCGGGCGGAAGTCCATGTAAGGCAGGATGTCGCGCTCGATCTCGATGCCGGGCGCCACTTCGATCAACTCCAGGCCCTCGCCGGCGAGCCGGAAAACGGCGCGTTCGGTGATGTAGAGGACCTCCTGCCCGGTCCGGCGCGCGTAGGCGGCGGCGAAGGTGATGCGTTCCACACGGTCGACGAATTTGCGCACCTTGCCGGGCTGTACCACCCTAAGACGGCCCGCGGACCACTCCAGGCGGGCGCCCTGCGCGTCGAAGGTCCCGCAGAAGACCACCTTCTTGGCGTTTTGGGCGATCTCGATGAAGCCTCCGGGGCCGATCAGGTTGCCGCCCAGGTGCGACACGTTGACGTTGCCGGCGGCATCGGCCTCGCCCATGCCGAGGAAGGTGATGTCGATGCCGCCTCCGCTGTAATAGTCGAATTGCTCGATGGAAGCGAGGATCGCGTCGGTGTTGCGGGCGGCGCCGAAGAGGCGGTCGTCCAGCATACGGCCGTTGTGAGTGCCCTGTTCGAGGCTCATCCACAACTCGCTCGCATTGCCCTGCTCGGCGACCACGCCGAAGATGCCGCCAGGCATGCCAAATCCGAAGTTGAGGGACGCGCCGGCGCGCAACTCCAGGGCGGCCCGGCGGGCGACGATGCGGCGTTCGAGCTTCTCCGGGATCTCGGCGGCGAACGCGCCGAGATGCGCGCGGCGCGATCCGGCGATGGTGGCATCGTAGCCCATGCCATAGAACTGCTCTTGCGCGGGATCTTCCACCACGAGGTCCACCATGATGCCGGGCACGCGCACGCTGCGCGCGTGCAGCGAGCCGGATTCCACCACCTGCCGCACCTGGGCGATGACCACGCCGCCCGAGTTGTGGGCGGCGAGAGCGATGGATTGGATGTCGCAATCGATGGCTTCCTCTTCCGGGCTGAGGTTGCCGCGGGTGTCGGCATAGGTGGCGCGAATGAGGGCGGCGTCCACCTTGAAAGGCTTGTAGCGGAGGACTTCACGGCCGTCGATATGCAACAACTCCACCAGCGCTTCCCGACTGCGCCGGTTACAGCGGCCGCCATCCTGGCGGGGATCGGCGAAAGTCTCCAGTCCCGAGTGGGTGAACAGGCCGGGACGGCCGGCGCCGATCTCGCGCAGCAGTTGCTGGATGACGCCGCCGGGGAAGCAGTAGGCTTCCACCTTCTCGTCGCGGATGAGCTGCTGCATTTTCGGCGACCAGGTGAAGTGGGCGGCGATGATTTTGCGGAGCATGCCTTCGTGCGCGAAGCGATTGGCGCCGAGCGCACCGCGGTCGCCGAGACCGAGCGAGTGCACCAGCGTCAGGTCGCGGGGGTGGCCGGTTTCGAGGAAGCGCCGCTCGATGGCGGCGAAGACGGCTTCGGCGGAGATCATGCCGGCGCCATTGCCGCTGATGGCGACGGTGTCGCCGTCCCGGATCAGTTCCGCGGCAGCGGCGGCAGGGACGAATCTGGTGGGCATGTCAATTCTTTCTCAACGGTTGCGAAAGACCAGCTTCCGCTTTTCGAGGAAGGCGCGGACGCCCTCCCGACAGTCCTCGGTGCCCGCCGCGGTGGCGGCGGCGCCGGCGTGGAGGTGACGCTGGTCCTGGTGCATGGTGGCGAGAATCCCTTTGATGAGCGCCATGGCCGCCGGCCCGTTGGCGCAGAGTTTGGCCAGCCAGACGGCGAGTTGCTGTTCCAGGTCGGCGGCATCCTCGGCCACGGCGGTGACCAGGCCCCAATCGAGCGCTTGCGCGGCGGTGATGGGAAGTCCCAGGAGGGCCATGTGGCGTGCCCGCGCCACGCCGATGGTCTCGGCCAGGCGGCGCACGCCCATCCAGCCGGAAATCATCCCCAGTGTGACTTCGGGCGCGCCCAGCTTGGCGGATTTGACGGCGATGCGCAGGTCGGCGGCCAGCGCCAGCTCCAATCCGCCGCCGAGAGCGTGGCCGGAGAGGACGGCGATGACGGGTTGGGGAAGCGACGCGATGCGGTCAAACGCGGCGATGCCGGGGAGGATCCAATCGCGCGCCATCTCGTGCGGCGAAAGCGCGCCCCAGGCCTCGATATCGCCGCCGGTGCAAAAGAAGCGGCCGCGCGCGCGGAGGACGACGGCGCGCAGGGACCGGTCGGATGCAATGCCGGCGGCGATGCTCTCCAACTGCCGGAGCATCGGCAGGGTCAGCGCATTGCCCTTCTCCGGGCGGTTGAGCGCGATCTCCGCCCAGGCCGCGCCGTTGTGTTCGATTCGCGTGTAGAGAATTCCGGGTTCCGTCTGCTGTTCGGTTTCCATGCCGGGTTCGCCTGTCCGACCGTGGTAACAAACCAACCGGTTGGTTTATTATCATAGCGTCTCGCGTAACTGCGGAGGAAAAACTGGCGATGAGTGAATTGCTGTTCTACGAAGATGCTCCGGTCGGGCTGAGTTTCGACACCGACGGCATGGTAGTTACCGAGAGCCACGTGGTGCAGTTCGCGGGCCTGTCGGGCGACTTCTTCCCGTTGCACATGGACGATGAATTCGCCCGGTCGCTGGGGTTTGGGGGCCGTGTGGCGCACGGCCTGCTCGGGCTGATTTTGATCGATGGGCTGAAGAATCGGGCGGCGCAGCGCTTTCAGGCGGTGGCGTCGTTATCGTGGCAGTGGAACTTCCGCCAACCGCTGTATCCGGGCGACCGCATCCACGGACATCTGACGGTGACGCACAAGCGGCTGACGCGGCGCGGCGACCGCGGCATCCTGACGCTCGGGCTGGAGTTGCGCAACGGAAAAGGCGAGGTCGTGCAGGACGGCACGAACTTACTGATGGTCCGAACGCGGGGCAATGGAAGTTGAGGGGAAGCCGCGGGACGGCGAGGCGGTAGACTGGAGTGATGGGCACGGCACCCGAGGAGCGGACCGAGGACTTCCGGCTGGACCGCACGCACTTTTCCGTGGCGCGCCTGACGGATCCGGACGACGCGGTCGAGTACTGGTTGTCCCGCCCGGTCGAGGAGCGGCTGCGGGCGCTCGAATTTCTGCGAAGGACCTTGTATGGCTATACCGGCGCTAGCGAGCGACTTCAAAGAGTTCTTGAAATCGCTCAACTTGAACGGCGTTGAATACCTGTTGATTGGCGGGTATGCGGTCGCCATCTACGGTCACATCAGGGCCACCAACGATCTCGATATCTGGGTCAAGATCGGTAAGGAAAACGCCCTCAGAATCGACCGCGCTCTTCGCCAGTTCGGGTTTGCCACGGCAGAGTTGACCCCGGATTTATTTCTCACTCCGAATCAAGTGGTTCGCATGGGAGTGCCGCCGATCCGGATTGAGATCCTCACCTCTATTTCCGGAGTTGAATTCGAATCGTGTTACGCCGAAAAGGAGACGCTTCGGATTGAGGACCTGGCGGTGCCCGTTATCAGTCTGGCTCGCCTGCGGGAAAACAAGGTCGCCAGCGGGCGGGCGAAGGACCTGGCGGATCTGGAGAATCTGACGCCGACAGACGCCTCTATGCTACCTTTCGCCAACGGTAAGCACTAACCCAAGCGTAACTAGCACGGATTCCGCCGATCTGGCAATCTCGAAGAGTCGCAACTCACAGGGAGTCGAACCATGTCTTCAGCCGTCGCCGTTACCGCCGCGGATGCCGCGGACAGGCCGGCGCTTCCAGTAGCCAGCGCGCCGCGGGACCGCCGCATTCCCGGACTGTACGCGCTGTTCTTCCTCTCCGGTTTCCCGGCCCTGCTGTATCAGGTGGTCTGGCAGAGGGCATTGTTTACCATCTACGGCGTCAACATCGAATCGGTCACGGTGGTGGTGAGCGCGTTTATGCTCGGCCTCGGACTCGGCAGCCTGGGCGGCGGCTGGCTTTCGGAACGGCGCGGCGTTCCGCTGTTGGCGGTGTTCGGCGTGGCGGAACTGGGCATCGGCCTGTTCGGAGCTTTGTCACTTTCCATCTTCCGCTACGCGGCGCAATACACGGTGGGCACTTCGGCGCTGGAAACAGGCGCCATCACGTTCGCCCTGCTCCTCGTGCCCACTGCCCTGATGGGCAGCACACTGCCGATCCTGACGGAACATCTGGTGCGGATTTCCGGCAACGTGGGCCGGTCGGTGGGCTCGCTGTATTTTGTCAATACGCTGGGCTCGGCGACCGCGTGTTTCTGCGCCGTCGTATTCGTGATGGATCGTTTCGGGGAATCCGGGTCGGTGCTGCTGGCCGCGGCGATCAACGCCATCGTCGGGGCGAACGTGCTCATTCTCCATTTCACGGTTCCGAAGGCCGGAGCCGGCAAGGTTCCATCGGCGCGCGAGTCCGCGGGAGATCGCGAGGCCGCGGCTCCGACTCTGGCCTTCCACCTGGCGATCTGGGTGGCGGGGTTGGCCGGACTGGTATCGCTGGCTTACGAGATTCTCTGGTACCGCGCTTTCTCGCTGGCTTACCTGGGGCGCGCTCCCGCCTTCGCGGTGCTGCTGGGCTTCTACCTGACGGGGATCGCGTTCGGCGGACGGGTGAGCGGCAAACTCTGCCGTAAGATGGGCGGCGCCGGCCTGCGGCAGCATCTGCGCAATCTGGGACTGTTCATGATCGTGGCCAACGTTCTGGGGTACCTGGTGGTGCCGGCGCTCGGCTTCCTCTCGCGCTACCATCCCGGCCTGGCCCTGCCGCTGGTCAGCCTGGCCACGACGCTGCTGGGCGCCGCGTTCCCGCTGATCTCGCACGCCGCCGTGAGTCCCGACGCGCGTGCCGGCCGCGGGCTGAGCTGGCTGTACGTCAGCAACATTATCGGTTCCACGCTGGGCAGCCTGATTGTCGGCTATGTCCTGATGGACATCTGGGGTATGCGCCAGATCGCGGTCGCGATTGCGCTCACGGGCATCGCGCTGGGGGCGGCGATTCTGGTGGGCAGCGCGCCTGCCGGCCGGCCGCGGATGATTCGCCTGGCAAGCTGCGCCGCGCTGGGAGGGCTGTTGATTGCCAGCGCCCCCCCGTTGTTCGACCGCATCTACGAGCGCCTGGAGGCCAAGAAGGCGCTGCCCGATTCCTATATCTATCGCGACGTGGTGGAGACCAGGAGTGGAGTCGCCGCGGTGACCCGCGACCTGGTGGTCTTTGGCGGCGGCGTGTACGACGGCCGCATCAATACGGACCTGGTCCACGACACGAACATGCTGTTCCGCCCGTTCTCCATGAGCTTGTGGCACAACGCCCCGCGCGAGGTCCTGATGATCGGCCTTTCGGCGGGCGCGTGGGCGCAGGTGATCGCCAACCATCCGCAGGTGGAGAAGCTGACGATCGTGGAGATCAACCCGGGCTACCTGAAGCTGATTCAAAAGTACCCGGCGGTGCGCAGTCTGCTGACCAACCCCAAAGTTTCCATCGTGATCGACGACGGGCGCCGCTGGCTGGTGCGCCACCGCCAGGCGAAATTCGACGTGATCGTCAGCAACACGTCGTTTCACTGGCGGGCGCATACCAGCGCGCTTCTTTCCAGGGAATTCCTGGAACTGGTGAGCGCACATCTCCGGCCGGGCGGCGTCTTCCTCTATAATCTGACCGGCTCGCAGGAGGCCCAGCTTACCGGGATCACGGTGTTTCCCCACGGCGTGATGGTGGGGAACAACCTGGTGGTGAGCAATCAGCCCTTGCGACTCGATCCGGAGCGCTGGAAACGCGTGCTGGAGCAGTACCGAATCGATGGCTCGCCGGTGTTTGACCTCAACAATCCGGAACATGTCAAGAGATTCCAGGAAGTGGCGGCGCAGCTTCCGACACGGGAAGAGACGGAAACGATGCGCGCCCGGAACACCGCGACGCGGATCATCACGGACGACAACATGGGCGTCGAGTGGCGCAAGGTCGAGTAGGGAGTTCCGGGGAGTTTCCGGAGAAGCCCCTCACGCTTCATCCAACTACGACGAGTTCCTGCCTCGCGTCGGGAGGCAGAGCGCGCAGCGATTCCTCACGCCGATGCTCCAGAATGAGGGCAATCGCCTCGCGCAGGTTCGCCAGGCATTCTTCCCGGGATTTGCCCTGACCGTTGGCGCCGGGCACCTCGGCGCAGTACGCGACGTACCATGGGCCGTCCCGCTCGACGATCGCAGTGAACTCGTTGCGCATAGGTACATTCTACCTCCGGCGGGCTGCGCTCTCCGCCTCCGCGCGCTCCCCTCCGGGGTTACGATGCGTTTTGACCCCGAAGACAGGAGCACGCGCGGCCATCGTCGGCTGCGGGCTGATGGGACGCAAGCGCGCGGCTTGGCTTCCGCCCGCTGCGCAGGCGCGAGATACACTCCGTTTTGGCGAAGTCCAGCTTGGAGGCGGACCCGGGATCGATAACTTGCGGCAGATCTTCCAGCTCAAGTGATCTGCGACAGCCCGGCGCTGCTGACGCCGAGCATCGATCGTCTGTTCGACCAGTTCACGTCCAGCCCGCTGCCGAACAGCCCGGCGCGGGGCATAGCGGGGGCCGGCGTGGCACGAACTCGGATCCCTCTTGAGGGTGCGCGGCACAAAAGTGAGGTGCTTCACCTAAACGCCCGCCAATCGAGATAATCCGGGCGTACAACGTACTCCGGAAGATGAGCCGTAAAAGAAGCGCCCGCAAGCGGGCGTTGGCAGGCGGAAGCGCCTGCCCCACCAATGCAAGCACTCGTCCACTTCTGTGTCGCGCTCCCCCTCTTGACGCGCCGCCATGGCGGCCGTATCATTCAGGTAAGATGGTTACCCAAGGCGACGCGGAGCGGCTAACGCTCCTGCAGGGTACGCTCGATCTGCTGATCCTCCGCACCCTCCGTTTCGGGCCGCAGCACGGCCAGGGCATTGCCCGCCAGATCCAGGAAAACTCCGGCGACGAACTGCTGGTGGAGCACGGGGCGCTTTACCCCGCCTTGCAGAGACTCGAAGGCCAGGGTTGGATCTCGGCCGCCTGGGGCGTCTCGGCCAACAACCGGAGAGCGCGTTTCTACTCTCTCACCCGAGCCGGAAGGAACCGCCTGGCTCATGAGACGAGCCGTTGGCGCCGCCTGGCGAAAGCGATCTTCAGCGTCCTCGATGCCGAAGGCGGAGCCACCCGATGATCTTCCGCCGCCGTTCGGACCGCGACTTTGCGGACGAGATCCAGGCCCACATCGAGCTCGAAACGGATCGTCTCCGTGCCCAAGGTGTCCCCGAGGATGCCGCACGCCACCTCGCCCGCCGCGCCTTTGGAAACATGACTGCCGCCCGTGAAAAGTTCTACGCCACCCACCACAACCTTCTCCTGGACACGCTGCTGCGCGATATCCGTTACGCGCTGCGCGGCCTCGTGCGGTCCCCGGGCTATGCGGCCGCGGCCATATTGGCGCTGGCGCTTGGAATCGGTGCGACCACGGCGATTTTCAGCACCGTCGATGAAATCCTGTTCCGCCCGCCCGACCTTCCCGCGCCTGAGCGCGTCGTCCAGGTCTATAGCCTGAGCCGTAAAGCCTCGACGTATCTTTCCAGTTCCTACCCGGACTACCTGGATTTTCGCGGCGGGGCGCGCTCGTTCCAGAGTCTCGCCGCTTACGTCAGGTTGCTTCTGCACGTGGCGGCGGGCAATGTGGCCCGCGAACGGATGTCGGTGGAGTGCGTCAGCGGCAACTACTTCGAAATGCTGGGTGTGCCGCCGCTGGTGGGCCGCGCCCTGGGCGCCGGCGACGATGCGCCGGGCGCGCCACCGGTGGCCATGATCGCGGAGGATCTGTGGTGGAGCCGGTTCGCCGCCGACTCCGCCGTCGCGGGCAAAACCATCCTGATCGCGGGACAGCCTTTTGTCGTCGTGGGCGTGGTTTCCCGGAGAGTTGCCGGACTCAACCTGAACTGGGCCACTCCGCCCCGGGTCTGGATCCCGTTGCACGCGACCGTTCTGGCGAGCCCGCGTTTCGGCCGGCTCTTTGCCAACCGAAGCGCCACCTGGCTGGTGCTCACCGGCCGGCTCAAGCCCGGCGTCCCGATCGAGTCCGCTCAAGCCGAGGTCCGGACGATTGCCGCCCGTGCCGACGGCAACCGGGACCTGACTGCCGTCGTATTCCCGCTCAGCCGCTCGAAGTTCTGGCCGTCTTACCGCAGCCAGATCCGGACCTCCCTGGCGGGATTCGCCATTGCCGCCGCTCTGGTTTTGCTGCTGGCTTGCACCAATGCGTCCAACCTCCTGCTGGGGCGCGCTCTGGTCCGCCGCCGGGAGTTGGCGGTGCGGATCGCCATCGGCGCGGGCTCGGGCCGCATCGTCCGCCAGTTGCTGAGCGAGGGCGCGGTACTGGGAGGTTTGAGCGGTGCAGCCAGCCTCCTGGTTGCGGCCGGCCTCATGCGCCTGCTGCGGCGGTTCCCCGACGCTCTCGGGCTGCCACTCTCCGTCGATCTGAAAATCGAGTCGCGCACCCTGGCCTTCTGCCTCGCGCTGTCCGTTTTCACGATTCTGCTGTTCGCCTTGGCCCCGGCCTTCCAGGCGGCCAGGGTGGAAATCATGCCCGCCTTGCGGGGAGGCGGCGATGTCGGTTCGAGAGGCCGCGAACAGTGGCTTCGAGGCGGGCTGGTAGCCCTGCAAGCGGCCTTCTGCATGATCCTGCTGGTGGGCGGAGGCCTGTACCTGCGAGCGCTGCGGATGGCCTATGCTACGGACCTCGGGTTTCGCTCCGACCACCTGCTTACCGCCGCGTTCAGCCTGGCGCCGCCCGGCCGGCAGGCTGCGGATCGGATATGGAACGCCCAGCAGACATTGCTCCAGCGCCTCGCGACAACCCCGGGCGTCGTCTCCGCGACTCTGTCTTCAGCCGCCATCCTCGTGCCGCGTCCCAAGGCCCAGGTGGCACAGGCTGCCGCGCCGGCCCAGAGTGTGACGGCGACATACGAGTATGTCGGCCGTGGCTTCTTCGCCACGTTGGGAATTCCGCTCCTCGAAGGACGGGACTTCGCGTGGCGGGGCGAGGACGCCGGTGGCGTCGCCATCGTGGATCGCACGCTGGCCCGCAGCCTGTCCGCCGGAAGGAGCCTGGTCGGACAGACGATCTCGGTCGCGCCACCGGACCGGCCGGCAGAACGCTTCGTCGTGGTCGGCGTGGTGGGCGCCGCGAAGTACGGTTCGGTCTGGGCGCAGCCGGAGCCTCATTTTTACGTGCCGGCCAAACCGGACGACCTTACCATGGGATTCCTGCATGTCCGGACCAGCGCCCCGCCAGGCAGCCTTGCCGCGCCAGTCCGCAAATTGTGGACTGAACTGATGCCGCTCGCTCCGCTGGATGACGTCGAAACGGCCGAGCAGCGGGTGAATGCGGAGCTCACGCCGCAACGCGTTGCCGGAGGGATTCTCGGCGGCTTCGCGGCTGTGGCGCTGATCCTGATCGCCGTCGGGCTGTACAGCGTGGTGGCCTTCTCGGTGGCGCAACGGCAGCGCGAAATCGGCATCCGGCTGGCTCTTGGGGCTGGTCACGGCGCCATCTTTGCGACCGTACTGGGGAAGGCGCTGGTCCCCGCCCTGGCGGGCATGGCCGCGGGCGCCGCCATCAGCTTTCCCCTGATGCGCATCATTGCCGCGAAGGCTACGAACGTCTCACCTCATGACCTGCCGACCTACGTCGCGGTGGCCCTGGTCCTCCTTGCCGTCGCCTGCGTAGCGGCCCTCGTCCCCGCGCGCCGGGCCACGCGGATCGACCCGTCCATCACGCTGCGCCTGGACTGATGCCGTCCCGCTCGACGATGGCAGTGAACTCGTGGCGCATAGGTCCGCCGGCGGGCTGCGCCGGGTGCGCGGCACAAAAGTGAGGTGCTTCACCTTAAGCGCCCGCCAATCGAGATAATCCGGGCGTACAACGTACTCCGGAAGATGAGCCGTAAAGGAAGCGCCCGCAAGGGGGCGTTGGCAGGCGGAAGCGCCTGCCCCACCAAGGCAAGCACTCGTCCACTTCTGTGTCGCACCCGGCTGCGCTCTCCGCCTCCGCGCGTTCCCGCTCCGGGGTTACAATGCATTTTGACCCCGAACACAGGAGTACGGGCGGCCATCGTGGGCTGCGGGCTGATTGGACGCAAGCGCGCCGCCTCGCTTCCGCCCGGGAGCGTGACGGTGTGCTGCGATATTGAAGAGCAGCGCGCGGTGCAACTGGCCGCCGCCACGCGCGGGGCCGCGGCATCCACCGATTGGCATGCGACGGTGCGCCGCGACGATGTGGACGCGGTCTTTGTGGCCACCACGCACGATCGGCTGGCGCCCATCGCGGCCGAGGCGGCGGCCGCCGGGAAGCACGTGCTCATCGAAAAGCCGGGAGCCCGCACCGCGCGCGAACTCGACGCCGTGGCGGATGCCGCCGGCCGCACCGGCGCGCTGGTGCGTATCGGCTTCAACCACCGCTATCACCGCGCGTTCCGCCAGGCGCGCGAGATTTTCGAGAGCGGCGCGCTGGGCGAAATGATGTTCATCCGCGGCCGCTATGGCCACGGCGGACGCCCCGGCTACGACCGCGAATGGCGCGCCGAACCCGCTCTCTCCGGCGGCGGCGAACTGATCGACCAGGGCGCGCACCTGATCGATCTGGCGCGCTGGTTCCTGGGCGATTTTCCCAGCGTGCGGGGCCGCGCCCGCAGGTATTTCTGGGACATGCCGGTGGAAGACAACGGCTTCCTGCTGCTCGAAACCGCCGGCGGCCAGGTGGCCTTCCTGCACGCCAGTTGGACCGAGTGGAAGAACCTGTTCTCCTTCGAGATCGCCGGGCGCGTGGGCAAACTCGAAATCAGCGGCCTGGGCGGCAGCTACGGCACAGAGCGCCTCACCTGGTACAAAATGTCGCCGGAGATGGGCCCGCCGGAAACCCTGGCCTGGGAGTATCCCATGGCTGATGATTCCTGGCAGGTCGAAAACGCCGCCTTTTTTGACGATATCCGCCTCGGGCGCCAACCCGACCCGGGCATCGGGGACGCGCAGGCCATGCTGCGAATTATCGAGACTGTTTACGGCGAGACGACCGCATGATTATTACCCGCAGCCCGTTGCGCATTTCTCTCGGAGGGGGCGGCACCGACCTGCCTTCCTACTACCGCGAACACGGAGGCTTCGTCCTCTCGGCCGCCATCGATAAGTACGTTTACATCACGCTGCACGAGACCTTCCAGCCCGAGTTCCTCATCAAGTATTCGGCCACCGAAACGGTGCAGACGGTGGACGAGATCAAGCACCCCATCATCCGCGAGGCGTTGCGCATGGTGCCGGTGAGCGCGCCGCACCTGGAGATTGTCAGCCTCTCCGATATTCCCGCCGGCACGGGCCTGGGGTCGAGCGGCAGTTTCACGGTGGCGCTATTGCGCGCGCTGCATACGCTGAATAAGGAATTCGTCCCGCGCCAGGTGCTGGCCGAACAGGCCTGCCGCATCGAAATCGATATCCTGGGCGAGCCCATCGGCAAGCAGGACCAGTACATCTCCTCCTTCGGCGGCATCACGTCCTTCGAGTTCCGGCCGGATGGCGGGGTGGACGTGGTCCCGCTACAGGTCTCCACGGAGACGCTGTATAACCTGGAAGACAATCTGTTGCTGTTCTTCACCGGCTTCACGCGGTCGGCCTCGGCAATCCTGGCCGAGCAGGATCAAAAGACGCGCAGCGGCGACAGCGGGATGATCGAGCACCTGCACCAGATCAAGCAATTCGGTTACGAGAGCAAGGCCGCGCTGGAGCAGGGCGATCTGCGCCGCTTCGCCGCCATCATGCACGAGCACTGGGAGCGCAAGAAATACCGGTCGAAATCCATGACCAATTCCGCCATTGACGAGTACTATCAGTTGGCGCGCGCCAACGGAGCGGTGGGCGGCAAACTGATCGGCGCCGGCGGGGGCGGCTTCCTCATGCTGTACACCGAGGATAAGACGCGGCTGCGCCACGCGTTGCGCGAAGCCGGATTACGCGAAGTGCGTATGCGCTTCGATTTCGAAGGCACCATGTTGGTGACGCGTTCCTGACCCATGCTGCCCATCGCCATCCTTGCCGGCGGACTGGCCACGCGCCTGCGGCCAGTCACGGAGACCGTTCCCAAGGCGCTGATTGAAGTCGCGGGCGAGCCTTTCCTGGCCCACCAGTTACGGTTGCTGCGCCGCCATGGCTTCGAGCGGGTAGTGTTGTGCGTGGGCTACCTCGGCGAGAAGATCGAGGCGTTCGCGGGCGACGGGCGGGCGTTCGGGCTACAGGTGGAGTATGCGTTCGACGGGCCGCAATTGCTGGGCACGGCGGGCGCGCTGCGCCGCGCGCTGCCCCTGCTGGGCGACATGTTCGCCGTCATCTACGGCGATAGCTACCTGCCCTGCGACTACCGCGCCGCGCTGGCCGCGTTCGGCGATTCCGGCAAGCTCGGCCTGATGTCGGTCTACCGCAACGAAGGCCTGTGGGACACCAGCAACGTGGAGTTTACCGGCGGCCGCATTGTGGCATACGATAAGACGAAGCGTACGCCCGCCATGCGCCATATCGATTACGGGCTGGGCGCTTTCCAACGCGCGGCGTTCGACGAGGTGCCGGCGGACAGCCCATACGACCTGGCCGCGGTTTACCAGGGGTTGTTGCGGCGCGGCGAACTGGCCGCCTGGGAATCGCCCGGGCGGTTCTATGAAATTGGCTCCATCGCGGGGCTCGAAGGTCTGGCGGAGTTTCTCAAGTCATGACATTTACCGAACAGTTTCTGGCCGAAGCCGCGGAAATCCTCAAGCAGATCGATATCGCCAGTGTGGAACGCCTGGCTCTCACGCTGGCCGCATGCCGCGCGGGAGGCGGGCGGCTTTTCATCCTGGGCGTGGGCGGCAGCGCGGCCAATGCGTCGCACGCGGTCAACGATTTCCGCAAGATCTGCGGGCTGGAAGCGTACGCGCCCACCGATAACGTCAGCGAGCTGACGGCGCGCACTAACGATGAAGGCTGGGCGGGCGTCTTCGAAGGCTGGCTGCGCGTCAGCCGGCTACGCGAGACGGATGCCCTGCTGATCTTCTCGGTGGGCGGCGGCAATCTGGAAAACCAGGTCAGCCCGAACCTGGTGGCGGCCATCCGGTACGCCAAGACGGTGGGCGCCAAAGTGACCGGGATTGTGGGGCGCGACGGCGGTTACACGGCGCGGCACGCCGATGCCTGCGTGATTGTGCCCACCGTCAACGCCAAACACGTCACCCCGCACGCGGAAGCGTTTCAGGCGGTGATCTGGCACCTGCTGGTGACGCATCCGGCGCTGAAGCAGGCGGAGACCAAGTGGGAATCGGTGCGGTGACGAAGGCCGTCTTTCTGGATCGCGATGGGGTGCTCAACCGGTCCATCGTGCGCGACGGCACGCCGCATCCGCCCGGCGGACTGGACGAGCTGGCGATCTACCCCGATGCGGCCGGGGCATTGCGCTGCCTCAAGCAGGCAGGCTACCTGCTCATTGTAGTCACCAACCAACCCGACATCGCGCGCGGCACCGAGACCCGCGCTGCCGTGGATGGGATCAACGCCGCCCTCGGCGCGGCGCTGCCCATCGACGAATTTGTGGTCTGCCCGCATGACGATGCCGCCCGTTGCTCTTGCCGTAAGCCCAAACCGGGGATGGTGCTGGAGGCGGCGGCGCGTCACGCGGTGGATCTGGGGCAAAGCTTCCTGATTGGCGACCGCTGGCGCGATATCGATTGCGGCGCCAATGCCGGCGTCCGCACGGTATTTATCGATCACGGCTATGGCGAGCGGGCGCCGCAACACGCACCGGATTTCGTGGCTGGGTCCGTGGGTGAAGCGGCGGATTGGATTCTCTCTGGGAACGGCTGATGGGGCTGCCAGGCAGCCCGGCGGATGCCCACGTGACCACGGTGTGGTCACGAGGCCAAACGCAGCCATTGATTCCAAAGGATATCCGGAAAAGGCGTGACCACACCGTGGTCACCAGCCCAAAGTTGCGGTAGTCGCGAGGGCAGGCAGGTACCAAAAAAAGTGGTTCCAAGTGACCTGATTTCCAGCCTGGCTCACTACCGGCATGCACGGCATTGAGCACCGCAGACAAAAGCGCCGGACGATTCGCCTCTCCGCTCCCCAAAGACCGTTTTCTCCAGCCCCCGGATCAATGCTTCCTGGCTCGCCGCTTGCCGCCTCTTGCCCGGAACCGGTCGCTCGTAACGGCTTTTCGCTCGCCCGCAACGGCTGACGCCTCTCGGCGTCCTCCTTTCCGGGGTCAAAGCTCCCAGCCTGCTACTTCGCTTCCTCCCAGATCAGCTTCCGTGCCCGTTCGACCCTTCGGCTCCACTACCGCGTGCCGGTTTGCGCCGGTGGCGGCCGCTTCATTGCCTCAGGCCCGTTGCACTTCCACTACCCGGTTCGGCCTGCCGCGCCTGCGATCTCCACTCCCCTCCGGGACTTTTGCCTCCCTCGGGATCAAAGCGTTCAACCGCCTTTGCTGCCTGCCGGTCCACCTGACGAATCCGCCCGATTTCCTCTCGCTCCCCGCCGCCCGTCCTGGTTAAAGTTTGGGCTGCGGATCACCGTTCCAGGTCCGCTACGTTTCCGCCGGCTTGCTGTTCCTCAAACCTCTTGGAACCTCATTCACTATGCTCCCGATCGCCTCTTCCGTCAACGCTTTTTTCGG
>JBEKDV010000173.1:0-15275 GCA_050014175.1 Candidatus Solibacter sp.
GAAGCAATACGAAGAAAAACGGATACGTGCCCTCAGGAACACAGCCAATCAGATGGGCTTCAACCTCGTTAAACAGGAGGCCGTATCCGCCTGATTCTACATGGGGGTCTCAGATGAGCCTGCCAATCCGAGCGAAGCTCGGACTCCTCTTCGCCCTCCGTCCCCTACTGCTTCGCCGGGGCCTTCGTCGCGGCCGGCGTGGCCGCCTTCTTAGCCGGAGCCGGAGCCGCCGGCGGCGGGCCGTACCGCTTGATGGTCGCGCTGATCAGCTTCACCGGCGTGCGCGGCTTGTCGTTGCTGTCCTTGGGCGTATGCGCGATCTTGCCCACCACGTCCTGTCCTTCCACCACCTGCCCGAATATGGTGTACTCGCCATTCAGCGATGCGTAGGCCGCGTCGGTGATGAAGAACTGGCAAGCCCCCGTGTTCCGTTTCTCCAGACGCGCCAGCCCCAGCATCCCCGGCTTGTCGTATTTCAGCGTCGGCACGATCTCATCCTTGATCGTAAAACCGCAATCTCCCGTGCCATCGCCCGCCTGCCCGTCGCCGGTCTGGATCATGAAGCCCGGAATCACCCGGTGGAAGGTCAGCCCGTTGAAGTAGGGACGCTTCGTCATCGCCCCCGTCTTGTCTTTCGCCGCTTTGGTGCCGCGCGTCAGCGCCGAGAAATTGGCCACCGTGCCCGGCGTTTCCTTCTCGAACAACTGCGCCGTGATCGTGCCCATCGACGTATTGATGATCCAGTACAACCCCGGCGGACGCTCGGGTGTGGCCTCTTTCGCCGGTGCGGCGGCCGCCTTCTTGGCAGGGGCGGGCGGAGCGGTCTGCGCGAACGCGCCAACAGTAATCATTAAAAGAAAAGACAGCCGTTTCATCTGATTCTCCGTAAGTCCCCATTCTATGCTATAGACGGGTGCCGAATCCATGCGTCGAGCCATCCTCATTCTTCTCTGCGCCGCCACGCTCCTGGCCGCCCAGCCGGTCACCGTCACCATCCTGGCCACCACCGACCTGCACGGCAATCTGCTCCCGGTGGATTATGTGACCGGTCAACCGGTGGCGCGCAGCCTCGCTCAAATCGCCACCCTCATCCGCCAGGCGCGCACCGAAAACCCCAACACCCTGCTCCTCGATTGCGGCGACACCATCCAGGGCACGCCGCTCGAAAGCGTCTACCAGTCCATTGCGCGCTCCGGCGCCGATCCCGCCGGCCACCGCCCCGCCGCCAAACTATCCGGCGACCCCATGATGCGCGCCATGAACCTGCTCGAATACGACGCCATGACGGTGGGCAATCACGAATTCAACGCCGGCCTCGCCAACCTGGCCATGGCCCGCCAGGACGCCAAGTTCCCCTGGATCTCCGCCAATACGACGCTCGCCGCCCGCGGCGCCCAACGCGAGTTCCCCGCCTATATCGTAAAGACCCTGGCCGGCGTGAAGGTGGCCGTCATCGGCATCACCACGCCCGTCATCCCCATCTGGGAACGGCCGGAAAATCTCGGTGCCTATCGCTTCCTGCCGCCCGTCGAAACGGTGCGCACCTTGCTCGCCAGTCTCCGGCGCGACGAGCGCCCCGATGTCATCGTCGTGGCGGCGCACTCCGGCCTCGGCCGCGATTTAGAGACGGGCGCTCCCCGGGAGCCGGCGGAAAACGTCGTCTACCAGCTTGCCGAACAGATACCCGACCTCGACGCCATTGTCTTCGGCCACTCCCACCTCCAACTGGAGGGTCGTCTCGTGGCCAACGTGCTCCTGGTGCAGCCCAAGAATGGCGGCGCTTCCCTCGCGCGCCTCGATTTCACCCTGCAACCCCGCCCCTCCGGCGGTTGGATGATGGTGTCGAAACAAAGCCGCCTGATTCCCGTGACTGCGCAGACCGCCCCCGCGCCCGATCTGCTGGCAATGGCCAAGCCCTATGAGGAAGCCGCCCAACGCTACCTGGATACTCCCGTGGCCACGTCCGCGCACCAGCGTAAGCAGGCCGCCGAACTGGTGGATATCATCCAGCGCGTGCAGCTCTTTTACGCCAAGGCGGACGTTTCCTTCACCGCCCTATTCAATCCCGACGTGCGTATTCCCCGGGGCCGGGTCACCGTCCGGCAGATCGCCGCGCTCTACCCATACGACAACCAACTGCTGGCCATCCAGGGCACCGGCAAGATGGTGAAGGATGCGCTGGAGAATGCCGCGCGCTACTTTTCGGGCAACGGCATGCCAAGCTTCAACTACGATAGGGCCGCGGGCGTGGAGTACCAGATCGACCCCTCACGGCCCGAAGGCGACCGCATCCGCAACCTGCGCTGGCACGGCCAGCCGCTCGCCCCGGAGCGACAATTGCGCATCGCCATCAACAACTATCGCGCCGGCGGCAGCGGCGGTTACACCATGTTCCCCGCCGCCAAGGTGCTCTGGCGCTCCACCGAGGACATCCGCGAGCTCTTGATCCGTTACTACACCGCGCTCCACTCCATCCCCCCGTAGCGCAGTGTAGCGTAGCCCTCCAGGGCTGCCATGCCCCCATTCCTGGGGGCATTCTCTGGTGGAGCCTGTCCATCCGCGTCGAAGCTCGCACGCCCCCCTACTTCTTGATCCCTAACTCCGCCTGCAACTGGCGGAAGGCCGCCTCTTCGTAATTGGTCTTCAGCCGCGCCTTGCCTTCGGGCTTGGTGTCGCCCGGCCGCGGACCCTCCTTCTTCAAGCTGCGCCCCAGTAGCGTCGTGGCTTCGTTGTCTCCCGCGTTGCGCGCCAGCACTTCGCGGAAACTATCGGCCGCGGCCGCGTACTGCGCCCCGCGCCACAGCGCCGCCCCCAGATTGAAGTGGTAATCCGGGTCGGCGTCGTCCCCCTCCAGCGCCTTGCGAAAGTTCGCCGCAGCCGCCGCGTAGTCCTGCCGCTGCGTTTGCACCACGCCCAGATCGTTGTAGACTTCGTTGAGCGGAACCGCCGCCGCCACCAGTTGGAAACTCTCTTCGGCGCCTTTGAAATCGCCATTCGCGAAGCGGCTCAGTCCCAGGAAAAACTGCGCTTCCAGGTAGTGCGGGTCGCTCCGCGCCACCCGCGCCAGCCACCCCGCGGCCACCTTGTAGTCCTTCTGTTCCCAGAAAGTCTTGCCGAGCTGGAAGCATGGTTGCGAGTAGTGCTCGTCCAACCGCGCCGCCTGCGTGAAGTAACGGTGGCGCTGCTCCGGCGATGTCGACAGCAGCCCCCGCACGTAGCTTTCCACCGCATCCAGCCGCACCGCCGGACGCGCGTTCATGAACTCCCGCTCCGCCGGAGCGGTCTCGGGATTCAGCCATTCCAGCGTCTGCCACCCCAGGTGCGTGGCCAGCGAACCCAGGTCTTCCAGCGCGCCCAGTTCGCTGTACACCGCCCCCTGCCGCGTGTGCTTCAGATCCATAATGCGCGCCGTGATGCGCAGCGAACCTTTGGATTGCCCATTGCCCGCTTCCGGCGGCAGCAGCTCGTAGTAACCGTAGATCACCTGCGAGGCGTCCAGCGATTCCCCGATTTTCAGAATCGACGCGTGCGTCAGTTCCGCGCCCGGACGCAGCGAGAGCCGCCGATACGCCTCCAGCCGGTCCTCGCGGTCCAGCACCAGAACGCCTTCCGATGCCAGCGAATCGCGCACGCTCTGTGCGATGCTCTCGCCCACCCAATCGAGATTCGCCGACTTGGCGTGATTAAAGAAGGAAAGCACCAGCGCCGTGTCGGCACGCAGTGCGCCGGCGAAAACCAATGCAAGGGACACAATGCGCCGCATCTACCTTCAGTCTACCAGCGCCCCCTTGGTGGGGCAGGCACTCTGCCTGCCGCGTCCCCACTCCTGGGGACGCTCTTCGCCCCCGCTACTTCACCTCCACCGCCCCGCCTGCCGCCGCCAGCTTGCCTTCCAGCCCATCCTGCGCCACCGCCCGCACCGCGTAACTCCCCGGCGGCGCTTGCAGCGTCATGGAAACCGTCAGCCCGGCCTTCGCCAACCGCGCGAATGTCGCCTCCGTGAAACTCAGCTCCAGCTCGCTCCGCTTGCCCGTCACGAAGCCGCCGCGGCTATCCAGCAGGACCCCCACAATCGTCAGTTTCTGCTCCCGCCGCTCCTCCCTGGTTTCGAAATGCAGGTGATCGAGATCCAGGTGCGCCACCATCGTCGCGTTCGGCGATCCCTCCCACTGCTCCCAGGTGAACCACACAGGCAAATCCTTGATGACATCCGAGGCCATCGCTTCCCTGTCCAGTTTGGAAAGCGTGATGCCCGCCGCCGCGGCGCCCGGCGATGACGCGTTGTAGCCCAGCCGCGCCTCTAGCGATGCATACCGCTTGCCCGCCGCCACCCGCACCTTCAGGTTGTGAAAATGCCCGTCGGCCGCCACCCCCGCCGGCGTGAAACTGAGCACGTACATCGTCTCCGGCAGCATCCCCAGCTCCCGGAAGCCCCGCGCCAGGTCGTTGTTGTTGTGGTAAAACGTGCCGCCGGTGCCGTTGGCCAGAACCGCCATTCCGTCGTCCTGCGCCTGCGCCACCCGCTCCGCGTTCTTCGCCTCCACGCGCCCTCGCGCCGGCCCGGACGCATCGCCTCCCGCAATGAGCACGTCAAGCCCCTTGGCGTCCAGCGTGTTGATCACTACCTCCGCGTGCAGCGCCTTGGTCATCAGGCGGTCCAGGTCGGCCTCCAGGTTGCCCGTGACGAACTCCGCCGACGCCAGCAGAATCATCCGCTGTCCCGGCAGTTTCGCCATGCCGTCCATCAGGCCATCGATCACCCCCAGCGTGTTCGTCGAGTTCAACAGCGCGCGCGACCAGATCGTCTGGCTCATTGCCAGCACCTGGTTCGGCGGACACGGGGCATGGTAGCAGGCCGAACATTCGCCCACCTTCGCCAGTAGCAACTCTTCGTCCAGGTGATTGACAATCAGGTACGCCTCATAGGGCTGTATGCGCAGGCACTGTTGCGTCGAATCGTTTTTGAATCTCTGATGCGTGGTCACCTTGGCGATCTGCTCCAACAGCTTCGCCACGTCCGCGGTGAACTCGCTGTCCTGCTGCTGTGCCGTAGTGACCACCGCCACCAGGTCGCCCGGCGCCAGGCCGGTCTTGACGAATCGCTCCGCCGCCTCTTTCACCGGCTTCAGAGCCGCGGCGTCCATATTCAGATCGTCGAAGCAGAGTGCCACGAAGCGCGGCCGCGCTTCGCCCTTCGATTCCCCCGGCGCCGCCCCAACGGCGGCCGGCTTCGTTCCGCCGCCACCGTCCCGCCGCGCCGCGAAACCTTGCACCGAGAAGGCCGTGATCGTCTGTTTCTTCCCCGTGTCGTAGATTTCGAAGTCGTCCCGCGTCAGACCGGCCACCGCCCGGTGCTGCCCATCGCGCACCACCACCGGAACCTCCACCACGTCCACCTCGGTGCGCAATGTCACCGCTGCTGGAGGCACGTACGGAACCGTCCGCGCATGCATCTCGTCGGGAGCAATAGCCTGGGCCGCCGCCACACCGGCATAGGCAAGCGCCACCAGAACGGTCAAATAAGGGCTCTTGATGCAGTTCCTCCTGACCGTTTCGATTGTATCCTACATCGTAAATACCAGCTTCGTCTTCGTGCCGCCGATCCGGATCTCCTGGATGCGCGCCTTGCCGTCGGCGCCGGGGACGTACCGTACCACGGTGGTGGCGAACTTGGTCTCGCCTTCCTCCACCTTCACCGGGCTCTCAGTTTGCACCTTACCCTGGCGGATGATCGCCGTCTGGTCGTTTACCTCAAGCTTGTAATTGCCCGGTTTGAGTTCCGTGGAGCCCACCATTGCCGGTTCAAACAGACTGATCGTATAGGAGCGCGCGCTGGCCACCGCCAGCCCGGCCACCAGGAAAAAAGGCAGAACTTTCCTCATCGTCATAATTGTTTTCCTCTCTAATTTGCTCCATTGATATGGCAGCCCGTGGTGGGGCAGGCGCTTCCGCCTGCCAATTGGTGGGGCAGGCGCTTCCGCCTGCCAACCCGGGCGAAGCCCGCGACACCGTTGGCTATCTCCCGCCAGTGCTTCTTACTTCGTTGGCAAGATCTCGCTTACACGAAATGATACGAACCAGATCGAAAAAGGTTCCGCCGCTTGTCAGCGCCAAGATCTAAGAAACTTCGCCACGCTCGCCACCGCCGCTTCCCTAATGTGTGGCGCTTCACCGAACCCCTTCAGCCATTCCATCTCGCGCTCCCTGCGAAACCACGTGATCTGCCGCTTCGCATAGTGCCGCGTGTTGCGCTGCGCGTAGAAGACCGCATCGCGCGCGCTCAGTTCGCCCGCAATGAGCTGCATCGCCTGCTTGTAGCCGTGCGATTCGAACGGCTTGCACGCCGGCGAAAAGCCGAGCCCGAGAATGCTCCGCACCTCTTCCACTAGTCCATGCTCGAACATCCACGCGCAGCGCCCGTCCAGCCTCGGATTGAGCGCCTCCCGGTCCGGCAGCAGACCGAGTTTCAGCGTGCGATAACCGCGCAGCGCGTCGCGTCCCTGCTCGAAAAGCCGGCTCGCCGGTTGCCGCGTCAGCAGACAGATTTCCAGCGCGCGTGTCACCTTTGGAACGTCATTGGCGTGAATCTTTCCCGCCGCCGCGGCATCGAATCTCTGGAGAAGGCGATGCAGCGAGCCCGGACGGCGTGCCTCGCGTGCGCGCAAGCGGTCGCGCAGCGGCTGATCGCGCACCGGCCCATCGAACAGGCCTTCCAGCAGCGCCCGCAGGTAGAATCCCGTGCCTCCCGCCAGTATCGGTAGCCGGCCGCGGGCCGAGATTTCGGCGATGGTCGCCCGCGCCAGGCGCGCGTACTCGCCGGCGGTGAAAAGTTGGTCGGGCTCCAGAATATCGATCAGGTGATGTGGAATACCGCGACGCTCCCCCAGCGGCAGCTTGGCCGTCCCGATATCGAAGTGGCGATACACCTGCAACGAGTCGCAGTTGACGATTTCTCCGTCGAACTTTTCCGCCAGCAGAAGCGCCAGGTCGCTCTTTCCGCTTCCCGTCGGACCCGCCACTGCAACCAAGGGTCTCCCGCTTGCGTCTGCGTCTATGAAGTGTGGGGAATTTGCGGTCAAACCCCGTTATACAATGAAAAGATGGTTTTCGAGCCTTCGCGGGATGCCGCTTGGCTGAAAAGAAGGTAGGGTCATGATTCGTTCCGCCAAAGCGCTGCTCCTCGCCGTTTCCCTCGGCTGCCTGATGTTCGGGCAGACCCCGGTCGAAACCCCGACGCCGGACAACAAAGCCGGCGCATACTACAACTTCGCCATGGGCCGCGTTTACGCGGAGTTGGCCCAGGCGTACGGCAACAAGCCGGACTACCTCACCAAAGCCATCCAGCACTATCAGGAAGCCCTCAAGCTGGATCCCGGCGCCAGCCTGGTCTTTGAAGAGCTCACCGACCTCTACATCCAGACCAACCACCTTCGCGATGCCATCACCCAGGCCGAAGAGATGCTGAAGATCAGTCCCGACAATGTCGATGCCCGCCGCATGCTCGGCCGCATCTACATGAAGATGATCAGCACCCCCGACAATCGCATCAACGAAGACTACCTCAAAAAGGCCATCGAGCAGTTGCAGAAGGTCACCGACAAGGAGCCCAAGGATTCCGAAAGCTGGGTTGCTCTGGGACGCCTCTATCGCGTCGCCAATAATTCCGTGGATGCCGAGAAGGCCTACAACAAAGCCTTGGAGGCCGAACCCGATAACGAAGAGGCCCTCACCGGCCTCGCCATGTTGTACTCCGACCTGGGCGACAACAAGCGCGCCATCGAGAAGCTCAAATTGGCCACCGAAAAGGACCCCAACGAACGCACCCTCATCGCCCTCGGCCAGGCCTACGAGCAGATCCACGACTATAAGAACGCCGCCGACACTCTGAAGCAAGCCCTTGAGATGGCGCCCGACAATACCCGCCTCCAGGCCGGCCTCGCCAACAACCTGATGTTGAGCGACCGCGTGGAAGAGGCCTTGAGCATTTTCCAGAAACTCTCCGAGGAAGACCCCACCAACCCCCAGCCCAAGCTGCGCATCGCCGAGATCTATCGCGTCAAGCACGACTACGTCAAATCCGCCGATGCCTTGAAGAAGGCCAAAGCGCTTAGCCCCGAGGACATGGAAGTCCGCTACGAAGAGGTCCGCCTGCTCGAAGCCCAGGTCAAGTACACCGAGGCCATCGGCATCCTCAAGGGCCTGGTTGACGAAACCACCCGCCCCAAATACTCCGCTTCCGAAGGCGCGGCCCGCGGCCAACTGCTCGAAGAGCTCGGCAGCCTCTATCGTTCCAATGCGCAGTACACCGAATCTGTCGATGCCTACCGCAAGGCCTCCGCCCTCAACAAGGAAAACAGCGACGCCATCACCCTACAGATTATCGACACCTACCGGGCCGCCAAAAACACCGATGGCGTACGCAAGGAAGTGGAATCGTCCGCCGCCGAGCTCCGTGCCCGCATGAAAGGCAAGCCCGACATGCCCGGGCTGCTCATGCTGGCTTCCTTTTACGAGAAGGGTAAGTACTTCGCCGAAGAGGCCAAGGTGCTCGACGAAGCCGAGAAGATCGCCGCCAACCCCAAAGAGAAGGAAAGCGTCTACTTCATGCGCGGCGCCATGTTCGAACGCCAGAAAAAGGTCGAGCCCGCCGAAGCCGAATTCCGCAAAGTCCTGGCTTCCAATCCCGAGCATTCCGGCGCCTTGAATTATCTCGGCTACATGCTCGTCGATCGCAAACTGCGCGTCGAGGAAGCCACCCAGATGATCAAGAAGGCATTGGATGGCGACCCGGAAAACGGCGCCTATCTCGACAGCCTCGGCTGGGCCTACTACCAGCAAGGCAAGTTCGAAGAAGCCGAGGGACTCCTCACCCGCGCCCTCGACCGCATCGGCGAGGACCCCACCGTGCACGACCACCTGGGCGACGTCTACTTCAAGCTGGGCAAAATCAAGGAAGCCATTACCCAATGGCAGGCCTCGCTCAAAGATTTCCGTTCGCCCGCCGGTCTCGACAGCGAACCCGAAGATGTAACCAAGGTAACGAAGAAGCTCGACGCCGCCCGCGTCAAGCTAGCCAAAGAAAAGTAGCGTAGCCTTTTAGGCCGGGTGCCCTCTGGGCGGCCCCCATTCGTGGGGGCATTCTTAGGTGGGGCAGGCCTTCAGCCTGCCAGGTGGGGCAGGCCATCAGCTCGCCAGGTGGGGCAGGCCTTCAGCCTGCCAGGTGGGGCAGGCCTTCAGCCTGCCAATCCGAGCGAAGCTCGGACGTTTTCCTCGCTTCGTGCCCCCCGCCAACAGCCATATCAATTACCCTAAAACCCCACCTTACAATACCTTACAGCCAAATCTCCGGCTCAAAACCTATCGTTTTGCCTACTTGTGTGGGATACTCACAGAGAATAGGCTATCGACCAAGCATGTCCCAGTTGGACGCCGCTGTAACGAGATACAATAAGCTGTTGGAGACCGGTCCCTGTAGCGACCTCGCATGGGCTGAAGCTCTGCACGCTCGCATGGAGAGTACCAGGCTCTCCGCCGGCGGACGCCTCATCTGCCCCTTCCTCCGTCCCAACTTCATTACCCGCCGCCAATACGATTCGCTCGTTAAAACCGGTGAGTTCCTCATCTCCGCCATCGACCGCATGGAGCAGATGGTCCTCGCCAGCCCGGCCTTGCTGGCGCGCCTCGAACTCCTGCCCGCCGAGAAAATGCTGGCCGCCATCGACCCCGGCTATCAGGCTCTCGAAGTGGCCGCGCGCCTCGATTCCCATCTCGTCAATGGCCACCTCCATTTCGTGCAATATAATGCCGATTCACCCACCGGAGCCGGTTATGCCGACGCCCTGGCCGAATTGTTCTGGGAAATCCCCCCCGTCAAGGAATTACGCAAAAAGTACTCCCTTTCCCGCATCGGCAGCCGCAAACACCTCTTGCAGGCCCTCCTTAAATCGTATAAGCAGTTCGGCGGCGCCAAAAAACCCAATATCGCCGTCGTCGAGTTCCGCCACGCCTACTCCACCGCCCAAAGCGAGTACGAACTCTTTCGCGATTCCTTCCGCGACGAAGGCTACCTGGTGGAAATCGTCTCCCCCGAGCAACTGGAGTATCGCAACGGCATCCTGCGCAAGGGCTCCTTCGAAATCGACCTCGTCTACCGCCGCCTCGGCGTCCAGGAATTCCTCATCCGCTTCGATCTCACCCACCCTCTCGTGCAGGCCTATCGCGATCGCGCCGTCTGCGTGGTCAACAGCTTCCGCAGCGAGCTGGCCCACAAGAAGGCCATGTTCGGCCTCCTCACCGACGAAGCCATGACCGCCAAATTCCCCGCACTGGAGCGCAAGGCCATCCGCGATCACGTGCCTTGGACCCGCCTCGTATCGGCCGCCCGAACCACCTACGGCGAGAAGCCCATCGATCTGCCCGAATTCATCACCCAGAATCGCGAACGCCTGACCCTCAAGCCCAATGACGACTACAGCGACCAGCACACCTACTTCGGCTGGGAGATGGATAGCGCCGGTTGGGACCGCGCCCTCAAACAGGCCATGCGCGCCCCCTACGTGGTGCAGGAGCGCGTCCAACCCGTGCGATCGGTCTTCCCCCTGTTGACCTACGGCCACCTGGAATTTCGCGAAATGCAGGTGGACGTCCACCCCCACGCCTACCTCGGCAAGGTTCAGGGCTGTTCCAGTTGGCTTTCCACCGGCAAGACCGGCTTCTCCTCCGCCTCCGGCATCGTGCCCACCTTCATCCTCGATTCCCGGTAAAGCGGGCGGCACTTACTTCGGAAAATCGTGGAAGTGCAGAATCGCGTTGGCCAGCATGTTGAATTCCCCCAGATTCTGCCAGCGATACACCGGGTTGGTGGCGAAAATGACCACCCTCCCTTGCCCCACCGGCTCGTCCAGAATCGCCGGACGCCCGCGCGTCTCCGCCACCCCGCGCATCAGGCCGCTCAGGATGCTGCTGTCGTTGCCGGGGAAGCGCATCAGCACGCGGGTGCGCGCTTCCTCCGTCGGCACGCGCAGTAGCGGCCCGCCCGCCCACCGCACCGGCACCACCCGCTCCCCATAACCGTAGAAAATAGGATGCTCCGGCAGCAGGATCTCGGCTTCCACAATGGGTCCGGGGGCATAAAAAGCCGCCGTCGTGTGCGCCGCATCCACCGTCCTGGCGATGAACGTCTCCGGCGCGAAATAACTCGCCGCTCCCAGCGTGATCAGCACGCCGCCCGCGTTGACGAACTTATCCAGTTCCGCCACCCCCGCCAAACCCATGCCGCCGGTGATGTCCTCGCTCTCGCCGTAAGCGCCCAGGGAAGGGAACGCCGGGTCCTTGGTATACGCGTAGGTCTTGCCGGGCCGCGGGTCGATATCGAAAATCAGCCCCTTGGCGCCGCCGCCCCGTCCACCCTGGCTGGGGACCACGATCACGTCGTAGGCCGCGCGCAGGTTGCCCTGCTTGATCCGCTCCTTGTAAATCAGGTCGTAGTTCACCTCGAACTTATCGAACGCGTAGCGCACCCACCCCAGGTCCTGCGTGCTGCCCCATGTGGAAAACATCGCCAGGCGCGGCAGATCGACCGCATGCTTCTTAACATCGGGCGCGGCGGCCAGAGCCACCGCCTGTAGCCCCAGCTTTTCCACCTCGGCTTTGACGCGCGCGCTGGAAGCCACCAGCATCGTGCCCGCCGGCAGATCGGTATCGCCCACCTTAACCGGCTTCTCGATGGCGTCGAACGCCAAATCCTTCAGCCGGTACCGCAAGGTGATGAGATTGTTGGAACCGTTGTGCAGAATCGCGGTCACCGCGCCCGTGCCCTTCACCGCGCCCGCCGGCTCGTACATGCCGGCGATGTTCTTCACCGCGACATCCAGCACCGCCTTATCGCTGATCTCGTCGATCTTGGCCTGCGACATCAGCCCCATCGTCCAACCTGTGTCGTCATAGGTGGTCTGCGCGTCGGTGGGGAAAACCTGCTTCTCCAGCAGGATTTTGGCCAGCCGCCCGTAGGGCTGGTTGCGCTTCAGCACCAGCGATCCGGCGGGATACGTGACCGCCCCCAGTTTGAATGCGCCCGTGGCCTCGCCTACTTCGATGCCCTGCTTGCGCAGCACGTTGACCACGGAGGCGACCCGCGTCAGATCCTTCTGGCCGGCCGGGAAAACATAGCCGTAGGGCGCGTCCTTGGAACCCGAATCGATGGAATTGCGGCTCTTCAGGTAGAAATTCTCCAGCACCGTCTTGGAGACGCTGGCCGTCAGTTCCAGGGCCGAAAGGACTCCCGTCTCCATGTAGTTCGTGTTGTTGCGCATGCTCCAGGTGAGCGTGCGTGGCGGAGGCAGCGGCCGGTACCATTCGCGCGTCGTCATGCTGCCGCCGCGCCCTGCGGCGGCCGGCGCCGAAGTGTCCGGAGCGGCAGTCGCCGCGCCGCCGCGCCCCCCCCGTCCGCCCCGTCCGCCCGCCGCTACGCCATCCGCGCTTGCCCCGGCCGGCGCCGCCGCCGGCGCTTCCTGCGCGTCGCCCCCGGGACCGCCACGCCCGCCGCCGACGGTGCGCCGCATCGTGTTTGCCCCGCCGTTGCCGAACGTCTCGTACATGCGCAGCATGCCGTTGTGGTTGCTACTCATGTACCCCAGATAGCCCGGCGACCACATGTCCACGAAGGCGTGCGTCCACACCCCCGGCATCCCGTAGCCGATCATCTTCGTCATTTCGAAATTGGCGAAGAACGGCATCTCCGCATACAGTATCGGGTCGAGCGTGGGGTTCTGCGGCGATTGCCCGCTGAACGTGTACATCAACGGCTCCGACTCGTGCAGGTCGTGCATGATCGGCGGATGCCACTCCAGGTAGAACTTCAACCAGTTCGACATCGTCACCTGCGAATAATTGATGTCCCGGTTGTTGTCGTGGTAAATGTACTTGCCCCAGTAGGGAGGATTGGGCGTGCGGTCGTTCTCGCTCTCTTCGGACAGCTTGTACTTGTAATACCAATCCACGTAGCGGTCGCGCCCATCCGGCTCGGCGGCCGCCGATAGCATCACGATCACGTTCTTGCGGATGGAATCGTAGAGCGGGCTCTCGTCCACCGCCAGCCGGTAGGCCAGCTCCATCAGCATCTCCGGCGGCCCCGTCTCGGAGCTGTGCAGTCCGCCCGTGAACAGGTAGATGGGCTTGGCCTGCGCGACGATCTGCCTGGCCTGATCGGCCGACAGGCCGCGCGGATCGGCGAGTTTGCCCAGATACCCCTTGTACGTATCCAGATTGCGAATCGTCTCTTCATCGGCGATGGCCACCACCAGGCACTCGCGGCCTTCATCGGTGGTGCCCGCGGGCAGCAGCTTGACGCGCTTGGACGCAGCGGCCAGCGCGCGATAATACTTGCCCAAATCGGCCACCTTGGTGAGTTTCTTCGGAGCGCCGGCGTAGTAACCCAGCACGTCCTTGACGGTGGGCACGCCCGCCGCCTTGGGAAGGTGGTCCACCAGCGGGCTCATGAATTCCGGAGCCGTGGTCCATTCCTTGACCAGGCGGGCGTACTCCTCGTCTATGGCCTGTTTGGTCTGGGCCAGCGACAGGGTCGCGGCGAGTAGGGCAATCGCAATCGCGCGGGGTAGTCTCATGGGTGCACTTCTGTATAAGATAACCCTACACACGCCGCCGTGGCGAATCGTCATGTCTGCGGAGGCCAAATACGGAATGCGATTTTCAACGTGGATGATGGCCGCGGCCCTGCTGTGCCCGGGCCTGGCGGTACATGCGCAGGATGCCAGAGAAAGCTCGACCTACAAGGTGGATTTCACCATTCGCGACACCGGCGATGCCGGCGGCAAGACCGGACGAAAGTATTCGCTGCTGGTCAACCGCGGGGTGAAGACCGTGTTCAAAATAGGCAATCGGGTACCGGTGGCAACCGGCGCAATGAACGGCGGTACGCTCGTCAATACCCAATTCACGTACATCGATGTCGGCATGAACATCGAGTGCACGGTCAACGAATTCGGCTCGAAATTCGCCATGCACTCGGACCTGGATATCAGCACGGCCGTCATGCCGGATAAAAACCCGAACTCGGCGCAGAATCCCACCATCTCGCAGATCAAGTTGAATCTCGACACGATGGTGCCCCCGGGGAAACCGACCACGGTGGCCTCCTTCGACGACCCGGTCACATCCCGCAAGTTCGACGTGGACGTGACCGTCACGAAGATGTAGCGTAGCCTTTTAGGCTGCCATGCCCCCTTTCGAGGGGGCATTCTTCCTCCGGAGCGTTTCCCTCACGGCCGCAGCACGATCCGCTCTTCCATCGCCGCCTCCACCGCTTGGCGCGTGAACGGCATCGGATGGTAGCGGCCGGCGGCCCAGTCCTCCAGCAGATCGCTGTAGTGCTTGCTCGTGGGGTCGCCGCTCTCCCCGGGGACATTGGTCATCAACGAACGGTCCCAATCGCCCACGTCCAGCACTTCGCGCCAACTGGTGCCGTTGGTCTGGCGGAAATTGTCGCCGCTGGTGGCATTCACCGTATTGGCGTCGCCCGGCCGCGCCACCGGACCCAGTTGCCAGGCGCCATTGCCGCTGGGGTGCGCCAGCGTCAACTGGTGCAGCTTGCCCCACTGCCAGCCGGCCGGATCCTTGCCGAACTGCGCCTCGATCCGGTCCAGCGCGGCCGCGAGCGACTTCTCTAACTGCGCGCGCGTGATATCGCCCGCGGGCAGTTCGGCGCTCCACACCTCGTAAACCAGCGCCGCCCGCGAATCCGCCCGCACCGCCGCATCCCACTGCTTCACCTCTTCCGCGTAGCGCGCCCCGCGCACGTTCGCTGCCGGCGTCCAAACCGCGATCGTTTGCTGGAATTGGCGAGCCCGCAGCGACGTCACATCCTGCTGCATGCGCACGAAATCGGCCAGATCGAATTTTCCGCCGCGGCCCAGCATCTCGCGTATGCGGTCGATGCGGTACGGCGTGGCCCACCCGTCGTAGCCCAGCGGTATGGTGTACCCCGGCGGCAGAATATTGTGGTTGGCGGTGGCGATGTAGTGCCGCGCCGGGTTGAATTCGAAGGGCAGCTCGGTGCTCTTGCGATACCCTTTCCATTCGTAGCGGCCCTCGTCGCCCGGCACCGGCAGCAGGCCGGTGAAACCGTCGCGGATCGGCGTCAACCCGCCCACCTGCCACCCGATGTTGCCCTTCGTGTCGGCATAGACCAGGTTCTCGGACGGCACCTTGTAGCGGTCCATCGCCGCGCGGAATTCGCTCCAATCCTTGGCGCGCGCCAG
>JBEKDV010000174.1:0-16920 GCA_050014175.1 Candidatus Solibacter sp.
GAAATCTTGCTCATCACAAATATTCTATTGCCTCGCCGCCCCGCCGAATACATTTCCCCTCGATTTTGTTTTGTACCGACACCAACCAGGGGCTCTGGATCCGGAATTTTGCAAGTCCCTAGGGGTACCCTCTGGGTCCGCCTGCCGTCTCCGCCCTTCTCGCTCTCGCCCTCCTCCCGCTCGCCGCGGCGCAGCCCACCTCCGTAGTCAACAGCGTGCGCAAATGGATCGCCCAGCACGATCTGGCCGGCGCCGAACGCGAGGCCCGCGCGTGGCAGGCCCGCAACCCCCCATCCCCGGAACTGGCCGCCGCCCTCTCCTGGCTCGCCCGCGCCTCTCTCGAGGCCAAAAACCTCGATCGCGCCGACGCTTTCGCCGCCGAGGCCGGGAAAATGGCCTCCCGCTTCCTCCTCGGCCAGAAACTCGACGACGATCCCTGGCTCCCCACTGCCGCCGGCGCCGCCGTCGAGGTCCACGCCCAAGTGCTGGCCGCGCGCGGCGAGCGCACCGAAGCCATCGACTACCTGCAAAGCCAGCTCAAACAGTTCGCCGGCACTTCCCTGCCCGAGCGCATTCGCAAGAACATCAACCTGCTGGACCTCGAAGGTAAACCCGCCCCGCCCCTCGATCTCACCGCCGCCCAGTGGCTCGGCGCTAAACCGCCCACTCTGGCGTCCCTGCGCGGACACCCGCTCCTGCTCTTCTTCTGGGCACACTGGTGCGGCGATTGCAAAGCCGAGGTGGACATCGTGGCCAAAATCCAGCGCGCGTTCAAGCCGCAGGGATTGGTTGTCATTGGGCCGACACGCCTTTACGGCTACGTGTCCGGCGGCGAAGACGCTCCCGCCGCCAAGGAAAAAAGCTACATCGAAGACGTGCGCCGCCGCTATTATGCCGCCCTATCCGATATGCCCGTACCACTGAGCACGGCGAACTTCATCGCCTACGGCGCCAGCACCACGCCTACGCTTGTGCTCATCGACCGCGCCGGCGTGGTCCGCTACTATCACCCCGGCGCCGCTACCGAAGCGCAACTGAGCGCCCGAATCCGCGCGCTCCACTAGCGTCAGGCCGTCTGTAGCTCGCGCTCGTCCTGACGAGTCACCCGGTATCGGTCGTACTCCTCTAGGGATTCGATGAGCGTGTCGATGGCGAGGCGTCGCGCGTACAGGCACTCCAGCTCCTTACGATAAGCAGGTATAGAAGAGGATGCCGGGGTCTCTTTATTCGCCAACATAGTACAGATGTACCAAAGCTCCTAATAATTAACAATAGTAATGGCAGGAATAAACTGAATCCTTTTTGCGGGGATTCGCTAACCCTCAAATGTGGGATGACTTTAGTTAACTATCTAGAAACTCAACAATCTTGTCGGAATCGTTGGGTAACACCACAGGTGGATTCCCGAATGTTGGCGCGATCCGTAAACCAGAATGAGTAGATAGTACTCCTGTATGGTACTGATGGATGTAATCCGGGTCTTTCAGTACATTCCCCGTCAGCACCGCCACTACATCCGCATCCCCGCGCATCACCCCCGCCGAAGTCAGTTTCCGGATCCCAGCCAGCGTGGCCGCCGATGCCGGCTCGCAGCCGATCCCGCATCGCCCGATCACCGCCTTCGCGTCCGCGATCTCCTGCTCCGTCACCTTCTCCACCACCCCATCGCTCGCATCCAGCTCGCGCAGCGCCTTCGGCCAGGACACCGGGTCGCCGATCTTGATGGCCGTGGCCAGCGTCTCCGGGTGCTCGATAGCGTTCAGCCGCGAACGGTCGGCCGCATGCATCAGGTCGTAGAACGGCGCCGAACCCGCCGCTTGAATCACCGCCAGCCGCGGCAGCCGGTCGATGAACCCCAGCTCTTTCAGCTCGCGCAGCCCCTTGCCGAACGCCGAGACGTTGCCCAGATTCCCGCCCGGCAGCACCACCCAATCCGGCACCCTCCAATCGCGCTGATCCAGCATCTCCGCCATGATCGTCTTCTGCCCCTCGATGCGGAACGGGTTGATCGAGTTCAGCAGGTAGATCCCCAACCGGTCCGCCAGTTGCCGCACCAGCGCCAGAATCTGGTCGAAATTAGCCTCCACCTGAATCGTCTTCGCGCCGTATTCCAACGCCTGCGCCAGTTTGCCGAACGAAATGTTGCCGTACGGAATGAAAATCACCGGCTGTAGCCCCGCCGCGCTGGCGTACGCCGCCATGGACGCCGACGTATTCCCCGTGGAAACGCAGGCCACCCGCGTCGCTCCGAGTTGCACCGCCTGCGAGGCCCCGCAGGTCATCCCGTTGTCCTTGAAAGACCCCGTGGGGTTGAATCCCTGGTGCTTGAACACCAGCGCATCCAGACCGCCGTACTCCGCCGCCCGCCGCCCCGGCAATAGCGGCGTGCACCCTTCCCGCAGCGTGACCGCGCGCGAAAGGTCGTCCAAAAACGGAATGAACTCGCGATAGCGCCACACACCGCTCTGATCGAGCGGCGCGTTCGAGGTGCGGCGCGCCCGCCACAAGGATTTCAGCTCATCGGCACTCTGCGCCGGCTTGCCGTACACCGCTTCCAACAAACCGCCGCATTGCGGGCAATTGTAGAGGATTTCGGTAATCGGAAACCGCGCGCGGCACCGCTCTTCGATACAGGCTAGTTCCGCAGGCATGAAGCTCTATTATAAAGGGCATGATCGCAGTTCACCTGGAGAATGGCCTCGTCACCACGCGCACCCTGCCCGTTCCGCCCCGCCCCGAAGGGTTTGCCCTGCTCCGCCTGCTGGCCGGCGGCATCTGCAATACCGACCTCGAGCTCCAGCGCGGCTACTACGCCTTCGCCGGAACGCCCGGCCACGAGTTCGTCGCCGAAGTGGTGGAAACCGACACGCCCTCCCTCACTGGCAAGCGCGTCTCCGGCGAAATCAACCTCGCCTGCACCCGCTGCGAATGGTGCCGCCAGGGCCTGGGACGCCACTGCCCCAACCGCACCGTGCTCGGCATCGTGAACCACCCCGGCGCCTTCTCCGAGTTCTTCACTCTCCCGGACCGCAATCTGCACCTGATCCCCGACGAGATCCCCACCAGCCGCGCCGTATTCCTGGAACCGCTCGCCGCCGCCTGCGAGATCCTCGACCAGGTCACCATCCCCCCCGGCGCCCCCGTCGCCGTGCTGGGCGATGGCAAACTCGGCCTCCTCGTCGCCATGGTCCTCCACGCCCACGGCTGCCGCGTCCATCAATTCGGCCGCCACGCCGCCAAACTCGCCATCGCCGCCCGCGTGGGCATCAAGACTCAGCTCTCGGACGGCGCCCCGCTCCCCATCGCCGCCTACGATTGGGTGGTCGATGCCACCGGCAGCCCCGAAGGATTGCGCTCCGCCGCCGCCATGACCCGTCCTCGCGGCACCGTCGTCCTCAAATCCACCGTGCACGGCGCCGTCCCCATCGATACCGCCCCCATCATCGTCAACGAACTCACCCTGGTCGGCTCCCGCTGCGGACGCTTCGAAGCCGCCCTGCCTCTGCTCAATCACCCCCTAGTCCCCATCGAGGACCTCATCGCCGCCCGCTTCCCCCTCGCCGAAGCCCCCCAAGCCTTCGCCCACGCCGCCCAACGAGGCGTACTGAAAGTGCTCTTGGAATAACGCCCGTGTCAGACTATCCCGGTTAGATTCAGGTAACTCCCTGAGCCATCCGCCGGGGCTGTCCGGCTTCACTGACCGGCCACGTAAACCTGGAAGTTGTTGCTGTATGCCGCTAGCGACGGTGCCGCTATCGCCAGATACAGGAGAGACGAATTCGCCTGGAAATTGACCTGGCTGGCCCCCGCAATCAGGAATGGCGCCGGTCCACCATAGAGTGCATCGAACAAGTGCGGAGCGGTACAGAAAATTCCCAAGCATGCGTAACCCAGTCGGAGCGGCAGCTCATTCACAGGGAGCGGCAATCCCACCAGCGAGCCGTCGGCCTGGGGCGGACTGATCGGACCCAGACCGGTTGCGAACACCGACACGATGGAACCCTGCGGCGCGGGATTGGCGGCTGAGTTGATGGTTCCGTCCTGATTCAGCGCCGCCGCGTGAACGCCATCCACCGTGAACACCCCCGGCGATGCCTGCGTCACCGGCCAGGTTAGGCAATTCGTCTTCACACCGTCGTTGGTGACACAGACCTGCGTGGTCTGCCCGGGCGTCAGCGACCACGGCGCCACAGCGTTGATCTGGCCGTCCTGCACCCATAGCAGCGGAGCCGGCCCGCCGTCAAACGTCACCTCCACGTTTGCCGCCTGTGTGGGGAAAGGGCTCTGCAGTGTCGCGTGCGTCTCGATCCCCTGCTGGGGTCCGAGCCCGCTTCCAAACAGCGTCACCATCCCTCCAGGCGCGATGGGTCCGATGCTATAGCTCGCCGAGTTGCCTACGCAGGCCAGCGGAAGAGTCTGCGCGTTGGCGTTCGACGAGAGGCGCAGCAGGATCGCTGCGAAGTTGCCGTTCCCCGCAAATGGACCGGCCTGGCTGGGCGCGAAGGTGGTATCGGCCAGGGCCACCACGAAGACGGTCGAATTCGCACCCGTGACTACAAACACCTCAGGGACACCGTTCGCGACGCCCGGGATGTAGGTGGTCTGCAGGATGGAACCGTCGGGCGCGACCACACTGAGCCACGCTCTTCCGCACGGCGCCAGGCTGCTCCTGACCGGATACATCGCGGACCCGCTGTATCCGGTGATGTACGCGTTCCCGGCCGCGTCCACCGCTACTCCCAAATTCCCGGAGTATCCCGAGAGGATGGCCTCCGAGAACCTCACCGCCCCCGTAGTATCGAACCGTTGCAGCAGCCAATGCCCGAGGTAATCGGAGCTGTACAAGATGGCATCTCCGTTCGGAGCTACCGCAACGGCCATCCAGTCCTTTTGAGGGACCGTCGCATAGAATTTGGTGTCACGGTCCGGCGCCAGCCATGCGAGAACGGAGGATCCGATGATTCCCACCACCACACTCGAGCCCGTCGGGTCGACGGCAATCGCGGAGGGGCCGCCCGTCACACTGGTCGTGTAATCGACCGCGCCCGCCGCATTCAATCGGACCACATAGCCTCCACCACTCGCCTCATCATAACCACCCGCAAACGCCCGGCCCGTGGAGTCGACTGCCAGGACAAACAGCCGATTCGTTGACGATGGCGACAGGTCGGAGCCGATCTGTGTCCGCCACGCGACGCTCGTCCCGTCCGCGGTTAACTTTTCCACGAAAACCTGCGACGACTCCCCATACGCCGAATAGGATGTGACATATACCCCGCCGCGGGGATCGACCGCCATGGCGCTCGCCGTGAATCCCAGTGCGTTCTGCCACACGATTGTCTTTCCGTCGGCGGTCAGTTTGATCACACAGGAAGGGGACAAGCCGGAGTTCGTGCAGGAGAACAGCATATAGAGCGCCCCAGTGCCGTCCGCTGCAATCTGCATGGTGTCCGGGTTAGCCCATTCGCTGTAGTCCACCACTCCCAACGGGAGCCCGGACGACGCCGCGATCGCAGCGGTCGTGCTCAACAGCGCCAGACAAAAGGACGTACGTGTCGCCATGGTACTCCTGTGAGCACGCCGAATGCCGGGTAACCAGCACCCGGCCCTCTCATTCTCCGCGGAGTACGCGTCGCTTTTCCACGGCCGCCCCACTGTTCCGACACAGGGCGCTCACTCGCCTCTCTTGGTGGATACGTCCCGATAAGCCCCCCGCCATCGCCGCGCGATTGGGCGTCGCCACCGGGATGGTCGACTCCCGCTGCGAAAAAGCCCCATGCCTTCGCCCACGCCGCCCAACGAGGCGTGCTGAAAGTGCTCTTGGAGCCGGTACGGAGACCATAAGGTACTCGCTGCCGGGGGTCCCGCCAACTCAGCCGACTCGTTCGTAGTGTCTCAAATTTGATACCCTTGGGTGTGCGGCCCATCCTCCTCCATCCCAAGGCGCGGGACGCAATTCGCCGGTTCCCGAAAGAAGTGCGGGGCCGTTTGGGCCGGGGACTGTTCCGGATGCAACTGGGCGAGCGGATTGGTATGCCGAATTCCCGGCCGATGCCGGCCGTGGCTCCCGGCGTCTCCGAACTCCGCGTGAAGGGTGAGGACGGCATCTTCCGGGTCTTCTACTACACAGCGTCACCGCGCGGCGTCCTTGTCTTTCACGCATTCGTCAAAAAGTCCCAGCGAACGCCTCCTCTCGAAATAGAGCTTGCAAGAAAACGTCTGAAGGAGCTTCTCGATGCATAAAATCAAACCGATCGTGGCCGCGACACCGGAAGACCTGGCAGCAGCGCTGGGGCTCTCCGCCGTTGCGGCAAAGGAGTGGCAGGTTCAACACGCCCTTCTCAAACGTCTGAAGGAAATCGTTCGCCGGCAAAAGATCACGCACGCGGAGATTGCGAGGCGGGCAGGCACCGCGCGAACCAGGGTGACTGCGATTCTGAACGACGACCTTGAACACGTTTCCAGCGACCTGCTCATTCGCATTCTCGGCTCGCTTGGCTACCGCGTGAAGGTATCCGTGGTCAGATCGGACAACGCGGCATAGCGGCGAAGCTTGTTCCGTGAACGGCGTATCGGGGGAGCGATCCAGTTGTTGGACGAAAAGCGGGCCGGCACCCCAGGCTTTCGACTGTGTGGTGTTAAGATACCCACATGGCGTTCGACACCCTTCGCCACGAAGAAGGCTGGATTATTTATGGGACGGCGACGCAACCTCGGCTTGGCTGGCGGTAGTCTCTGGCTCGTCGCGAGCAGTACCGCCTTCGCAGCCGTTTCGTTGCTCGTCGTTCGATCCCCTGTCGCGACCGCGCTACTGCTAACGATATCCGTGGTCGCTGTCGTGTTGATTGTCATTAGCATTGCGATGCTCCGTGCCGTGTTCCAAGTGCGGGATGCGACACAGCCGCGCCCGTCGGAGGGACGCCGGTTTTGGCGCCGGTTCGGAGCGATCGTTGCGGCGGAGGGCCTTGCTTTGACCGGGGTGACCCTAGCATGCGTTATCACCCATCGTTGGGCACTCATCGCCCCGCTTGACCTCATGATTGTCGGGCTACATTTCTTGCCCTTGGCGCGGCTATTCGATGTACCTCGGTACAATATTACTGGGGCTCTGTTCTGTGGTATTCCGATCGTGACGATGCTGCTGATTCCTGCAGACGGGCGCGTTGGTAACGCCCTCATCTGGTTAGTTATACCGAGTGTTGGCTGTGCGTCGGTCGCTTTAATCACTGCTTGGGCCGGACTCCGCGAAGTCGGACGGTTCATACGTGCCTCTCGGGCGAATGCCCAAGTAAGTGTGACCAGGATTTAGAGAGGGCGGGCGGCGATTAGCACGACGGCCCACGACAAATTCCGGCTCCCGACAACGGCGCCTTTTACAAGAGGGAACGAATTTTTGGGACCAATGATCCTGCGCCGAGTCGAAGGCACCGCCCCCCCGACAAACATCACTCCTCCGCTGCCCGCCATAAACGCCGTAGCGTTTAGTAGGGGTATCCTGGCACGAAATCCCCTTGCCACCAGCAATCCCCGGCGCTCGGAGTCAATCCACTGATTTGTCGAGCCTTATGTGTCATTTCCAGGGATAAGTCCCGATATGTCCCGTCCGCGGAATTAGCGGTGCCCCAGGATCGTCTGTAACGCTGCAAGTGCAGACCGATGCTCCTCCGATCCAGCCGCCGCCCCGCAAGCCTTCGCCCGCGCGGCCCAACGAGGCGTGCCAAACCCGCCGCTGCAGTAAGTTGATCGCACTTTGCCGACGTCCGACATGCCGGCCATGCCGACCTCCAACATTGACATGATTGGACCGGGAGCGGTACTCTCAGGCTGAGATCGCTTCCAGGAACCGCATGAACGTCCCCCTCACTCCGGAACTCAAACAGCTCGTGGAGAACAAGGTGAAGTCCGGCCGCTACCAGTCTGCCAGCGAGGTAATCGGGGAAGCCCTCCGGCTCCTCGAAATGCGGGATCAAGCCTTCACGCTTCGCAGGGACGAGATTGGCTCGCAGATTGAAGAAGGCTGGCACGCGGCGAAGCGCGGAGAGTTGGCCGATGGAGACCACGTCTTCGACCGCATGGATGCCGAACTCGCAGCGATGCAGCCTTCCGCTCCGAAATGAAGCGTTTCCTTCTCACCAGACCGGCTGAACGGGATTTAGAGCAGATAAAGATCTTCCTGGTGCGGTAGGCCGGCCCGGTGATCGCCGCAGGGTTCTGAAGGATATCCGCGGCGCGATGGAGTTTCTCGGTAACGAACCAGGCGCGGGCCATGTTCGCGAGGATCTCACCAGCCGTCCCCTGAAATTCTGGCCCGTCTACTCCTATCTGATCGTCTACGACCCGGGCGCCAGGCCCATTCAGATCGTGCGCGTGTTGCATGGAATGCGCGCCGTCGAGGAAATTCTGCATTGATCCCAGCCTTGGGTCAAGTCCACCGCCAGCCCCCGCCCCCTTCAGTCGATCGCCCGCTGCACGATCGCCCCATAAGCGTCCGTCCGCCGGTCGCGCAGGAACGGCCAGTCACGGCGCACCCTTTCGATCGCCCGCGGGTCGCATTCCACAATCAGCGTCTCCTCGCCATCCCCGGCCTTGGCCAGCATCCGCCCCTGCGGATCGCAAACGAAGGAGCCGCCCCAGAATTCCAGGCCATCGCCGGCCGGACCTTCGTGCCCCACGCGGTTCACCGCCGCCACGTAGACGCCATTGGCGATGGCGTGCGAGCGCTGGATCGTCTCCCAGGCATCGTGCTGCGTGCCCGCCTCGGCCGCGTCCGATTCGTGGAAGCCGATCGCCGTCGGATAGATCAGTATCTGCGCCCCGCCCAGAGCGGCCAGCCGTGCGCCCTCGGGATACCACTGGTCCCAGCAGATCAGCGGCGCGATGCGCGCATAGCGCGTGTCGAAGCAGCGGAAGCCCAGATCGCCCGGCGTGAAATAGTACTTCTCGTAAAACCGCGGATCGTCGGGAATGTGCATCTTGCGGTACAGCCCGAGAAGCGCGCCCCCGGCATCGATCACTACCGCCGTATTGTGGTACACCCCCGCCATGCGCCGCTCGAAAACCGGCGCGATCAACACCACGTTCAGCTCGGCGGCCAGCCTCGTAAAGCTCTCCGTCGTGGGGCCCGGAATGGGCTCGGCTAAATCGAATTTGGCCAGGTCTTCGCTCTGGCAGAAATATTGCGACCGAAACAGTTCCTGTAC
This sequence comes from Candidatus Solibacter sp., assembly GCA_050014175.1. Lineage (GTDB taxonomy): Bacteria > Acidobacteriota > Terriglobia > Bryobacterales > Bryobacteraceae > Solibacter. The sequence goes on from JBEKDV010000174.1 coordinate 9,201, forward strand.
GCAGATAATCTGAGCGCCTTTGCCGGCGGCCTCGCGGATGCGCCACTCCGCTTTGGCGAGGTTCTCGTTGGGGTCGAGCGAGCACGCCATCTGGATGAGGCCCACCCGGAACTTGGATTGCTTCACATCACCATTGTAGCGGCGCTTGTTATCATGAATAACCAAAGTGCATCGCGCCCTGGTCTTATTCGATATCGACGGCACCCTCGTGCGCCGCGCCGGGCCGCACCACCGCGCGGCGCTGGTCCACGGCGTGCGCCAGGTCACCGGAATCGATACCACCACCGAAGATATCCCCGTGCAGGGCATGCTCGATCCCGAGATCCTAACTGTGATGATGCGTACAGCCGGCGCCCGGCGGGCGGCCATCCGCGAGGCCCTGCCGGAGATACTGAAAGCTGCGGAGCGTTACTACCTGCGCATGTGTCCGGAACTGAGCGGTAAACATTGCCCCGGTGTGGTGCCGGTGCTCGAACGGTTGACGCGGCGCGGCATCCTGCTGGGCCTGGTGACCGGCAACCTTACACGCATCGGTTGGCGCAAACTGGAGCGCGCCGGCCTGCACGGTTACTTCCGCTTCGGCGCTTTCGGAGAGATGGCGAAAAATCGCGCCGGGCTGGCCAGACTGGCCATCCGCGAGGCGCGCCGGTGCGGGTGGATCGGGCGCGAGGCGGCGGTATCTCTGATCGGCGATGCGCCGCAGGATATCCAGGCGGCCCGCGCCAACCGGATTCGGGCGATTTCGGTCAACACCGGGATTACCCCCGTCGAGGAACTTGCGTCTTTGCAGCCCGACCTGCTCCTGCGCGACTTGCGCGATTTGCGGCTGCGTATGGTGGAATAAGGAATCAATGCGGGCTCATCGGATACTCGGTTTTCTTCTCTTCGGTAGTAGCATCTGGGCGCAACAGTACGTCATATCGACCATCGCCGGCGGCGCGCCTCCGCTCACACCCGCGCCGGCGCCCACGGCTTCCATCGGAGACCCAACCCGCCTGGCCACGGATGCGGCGGGGAACGTCTACTTCTCCGGCCTGCACTCGGTCTTCAAAGTGGATGCCGGCGGCACTCTCACCCGCGTGGCGGGCAATTCGCGTCCCGGAAATTCCGGCGACGGCGGACCCGCAACCGCGGCCCAGTTGAACTTCCCCATGGGTATCGCCACCGATGCGGCCGGCAACCTCTTCGTGGCCGACCGGGATGCCTCGGTGGTGCGCAAGATCTCCGCCGCCGGGACCATTACCACCGTCGCCGGCACCGGAACGCCGGGCTTTAGCGGCGATGGCGGCCCGGCCGCTAGCGCCCAGATCGACGGCCCCTTCGGCGTCGCCGTGGATGGCGCCGGCAACCTCTACATTGCCGACACCGGCAATGGGGTGGTGCGCAAGGTGTCGCCCAACGGCAGCATTTCGACCGTCGCCGGCACCGGCACACTCGGCTATTCGGGCGATGGCGGACCGGCGCGCAACGCGTGGCTCAACGGGCCCGAGAGCGTGGCCGTGGATGCCGCCGGAAACCTCTACATCGCCGACACTTTCAACGGGCGCATACGCCGCGTGGGCGCGGACGGCATCATCGCCACCGTGGCCGGCGTGGGCTCAACCGGCGTCTACTCCGGCGATGGCGGCCCGGCGCAGAGCGCCGCCCTTTCGCTGCCCACCGATGTGGCGGTGGACCGCGCCGGCAACCTGTACCTCGCCGACTTCGGCAACAGCAAAATCCGCGTCGTCACCAGCGGCGTCATCGCCACCGTAGCGGGCCTCGGCAACAGCGCTCCGCTCCTCGAAGGCCAGGCGGCCATCAACGCGCGGTTGGAAGGGCCCACCGGCGTGACGGTGGATCGCGCCGGCGTCATCTACTTCGTGGAGGCCGGCATCGGCTCCGGCACGGGCCTGGCGGTGGGCGATTACAAGGTCTGGAAGGTCTCCACCGATGGCCTGCTTGCCACCCTCGCCGGAAACGGCATCCCGAGCTTTTCGGGCGAAGCAACCGCAGCCACGGCGGCCCAGCTCAACAGTCCGTCCGGAGTGGCCGTGGGCGCCAACGGGGTTCTGTACATTGCCGACACCCTGAACCAGCGGGTGCGTGCCGTCGCCCCGGGCGGCCTCCTCACCACCCAGGCGGGCAACGGAACGCCGGGCTTCAACGGCGACGTCATATTGCCGCGCAACGCCCTGCTCAACCATCCCCTCGGCGTCGCGGCCGATGCGCTCGGCAACTGGTATGTGGCCGACACGGCCAACAGCCGCGTTCGCGAGGCGCAGCCCGGCGGCAACCTGTTCACTGTCGCCGGCAACGGAAACGCCAGCTATTTCGGCGACGCCGGTCCGGCCATCCAAGGCAGCGTGAATCAGCCGGAAAGCGTGGCCGTGGACCCGCTCGGCAACGTCTACATCGCCGACACCCTGGATCACGCCGTGCGTATGGTGACGCCCGGCGGTGTCATCACCACCCTGGCGGGAAACGGTAGTCCGGGGTACAGCGGCGATGGCGGACCCGCCAATGTGGCACGCCTGAACCAGCCGCGCGGCGTGGCCGTGGACGCCGGCGGCAACGTCTACGTGGCCGACACAGGCAACGCCCAGGTGCGCCGCATCGACGCGCTGGGGATCATTACCACGGTGGATACCGGGGGCGCGCTCAGCGATCCGCGCGGCGTGGCGGTGGATGGCGCCGGCAACCTGTACATTGCCGACACCGGCAACCGCCTGGTACGCCGCGTTTCACCGGGCGCGCTCGTCACCACCATCGCCGGCAACGGAACCTGCTGTTACTCGGGCGATGGCGGGCTGGGGCTCGATGCCCAGTTGAACCAGCCCTGGGGTATCGCCGTGGATGCCAACGGCAACGTCTACGTGGCGGACCCGTTGGACAACGCGGTGCGCATGCTGACGCCCGTATCGGCCGGCATCGCCGTAACCGCGGTGACCAATGCGGCCAGCAATCTGCCCGGAGCCGTAGCGCCCGGCGAAATGGTCGTGCTGTACGGCTCCGGGCTCGGCGCCGTGCAGACGGTGCTTTTCAACGGCACGGCGGGGCCGCTGCTGTACGCCACGCCGGGCCAGGTCGGAGCGATAGCGCCATACTCCCTGAACGGCGCGACGGTGCAGGTGGTGGTCCGGAGCGCGGGGACCACCTCGGCGCCCGTGGCAGTGGCCGCCGCCGCCACCGCGCCCGGGGTTTTCACCGCCGACGGGTCGGGGCGCGGACAAGCCGCGGCGGTCAATCAGGACGGCACCTCCAACGCCACGGCTTCTCCCGCGCCGGCGGGTTCCGTGCTCTCGCTCTATGCCACCGGCGAGGGGCAAACCTCGCCGCCGGGCGTCGACGGGAAACTGGCGGCGGCGCCCCTGCCCCAGCCGCTCGCCGCGGTCGCCGTGACCATCGGTGGGGTGTCCGCGCAGGTGCTCTACGCCGGCGGCGCGCCGGGCCAAATTGCGGGCTTGATGCAGGTGAACGTGGTAGTGCCCAGCGGGTTGTCCGGCGCCGTCCCCCTGCTCTTGACGGCAGGCGGCGTGCCCAGCCAGCCCGCCGTCACCGTATCGGTCCGCTAACCACCATGGCGGGGCAGACCCCCGGTCCGCGCCGGTGCGACAGGCTGCACCCGCCGTGAATCGGTAGATCCTTGGCGACCACGTGGGAGACATCTCCCACAAGGCCGTTTGGGAACCTCTTTCCCAGTAGCCGACGATCCGGCCACCGTGGTACGCTGACGTCGATTCTGGGACGGTCGCATCGAACCGCCCGCAGGCTCGTACAGAACGGCTACCCGGTCATACGGTCTTCGTGGGCCATGACGAATGCTCTTGGTGGAACAGAATGGCCGCCGCTGTTCCTATAAGCTGTCAGGTCGGCATCAGTCCCGATCACTAACGGCTGCGCAGCTTCGGAATCATCTCAAACGTGTCAGGATCTAACGTGAAGCTCTCGTAATGAAATGCGTAGCTGGTGGACCAGCCGGATGCCGCTGAGCGCACCTGACCAAACACCGGACGCTCACGCCCATCTTCGATTGTCGGGTGTTCACTCGCGTAGCGACCTAACGCGCGGCCCCAAGCCTCACCTTTCAGGTCAACTCCGGACCGCGCCGATACGGAGCGATACCACTGTTCAAAAGCCTTCCCTCCTGTGATCACACCGCGGCTCGCCTCCCTGACTGAAGCACCCGCAAAGCCCATCGATTCATCTAGTCTCGCAGCGATCTCAACTAGTTCTGCCAACGTGAAATTCGCAAACTCGAAATCTGGTTTGTGCAGAGCAACTCCCCCCACCAGATTATCGTCACTGATCTGCCTCTGGAGGAATCTACGGTTCTCCGCGACGTCGTAATCCAAGGAGATCATGCTGAAGCGCCGCGAACGGCGATCGTCGCGCAACATGCCTTCCAGCTTTAGAGCTGAATTGCCCTTGCGCTCCGCAATCAGACCCTGTAAGTTCTTTAGTTCGATGCCGTAGTATTCGGGTTCAGACAGAAGCTCGAGGAACGCAAGGTACTCGGTATCGCCCTCGACGTACCACCTTACTGAGCTGCCCGTAAATAGGCCGAACTCACGTGCAACAAAAGGTTTCGCCCACATTGCGCTGTCAAGCGGGCGTTCAGCGCCGAAAAGTCGCTCTCGCGCGCCTTTTACCCAATGACCGGTGGCTTCATACTCTTCTGGCCAACGCTCGTCGAACGCGTCTTGGAAACCGCGGCGGATTACTTCCGCCATGTGCCGTAGCCAGAGGGATGCAGACAGTTGCCCTGTCAGTCTCTTCCGTTGTTCCCACTTCGCAACACGCAGCAGGATGTACAGGTGTGAATTGTCGTCGAGGCGAGCAGCATCGATCCGCAGGCATTCGTGCACCCGTTTCCATAACTGTGAGTCGAGCGTTCTTAGGAAATCGAGAGTTCTGCTCCGGAAAGCTCGACGAGCCCTCCGCGCATCCTCTTCCGTGCCGAGGAAACTCCCGCGTAGCGTTTCGACAATACGTGGCCAATAGATAGGCTCGAGTAGAACGGCGAGATCAACAACTCTGTTCCATTCCCTTGCGAGCCTACGGAATTCCTCGTCGCGAGGGACCTCCTTAAGCATCCTTTCCGCAAGCCTCGAGTATCCCTCCGGGTAAAGTGACTGTGTTTTGGCGATCCTCAGGTCCAACCGGCCGAGAATTCGGTGCACTGGAAAGATCCGAAACGGATGAAACAACGGCGCGCCATCTTCGTCCAGCTTGTCGCAGTCCAGCCACATGCGCTTGACGAACTCTCCCGGCTCTCCTTCGGCCACTCCGAAAATGGGGATCCCCCTATCTCGAAGGAAGGAGAGGAACTGACTCTCTCCCATTAGCCAATTCTGGCGAAGTTCATCGAGCTGATTCCAGAGCTCCGTCTCCAATCGAACTTCAGAAAGTCCCTCGTATTCCATGCCTCAATATCCCACAATCGATTGCGAATTCTACCCGCGCCGCGCATCAGAGCGAATTCACCCCGAGTCTCCGGTCGGAAGACGCGCCGCTCGGAAACTCACCTTCTTCTGGCGTGGCTGGATCCAAGCCCGGTTCAAGGACGCGCTGATAGGCGGTGCCACACCAAAGTACTTCTCTTGGGCCGGTAGACATCGTAGCGGGTGCCGTGGTATGAAGTTCGCGAGGGAGAGACGCGCGCGTGCCCGAGGCAAATGCGGTGCAGCAACTCATTATCGCGATCGACTATTGCTTTGAGAAGCGGCTAATCGCCCCGACGCTCGCACTTCTGTATTCCGGCATTGACACCATGGCATGGCTTGGCCTACCGGATGACCGGCAGGACGTAACCGGCGAAGATTTCGTCCAGTGGACCGACCGGTACCTGCTGCCGGACTCGGGCATCTCGTGCACCGCACTGGACCTCTATAGTTCGCGCTGCGGAATAGTCCATTCGATGACCGGAGAATCGCGAGCTATTCGCCGGGGAGTTGCCCAGAGGGTCTTTTACGCGTGGGGCAACCATAGAGCCGAGGATCTGCAACAAATCCTTGATCGCATCGGCCAGCCCATTTAGCTGTGCAGGTGGATACATTGGTTAGAGCATTTAGGGCCGCCATTGATCGATTTGTGAAGGCATCAGAAGGGGACCCTGAGCTGAATCGGCGGGTCAGCAGGAGGCTCGACAAGATCTTCACCAATATGGAACTTCCGGCGGATGCTGATCCGACCCCTCGCTGAGACAGTGGTTCGCGCAGGGCCGATAGTTTGTAGGCTCTTGCCGCCGCATTCGTCTTATAGCTCGTACGCTGCGGATATTTGATCGCCAAACTCCCCCGAAGTCGTCATCGGGAAGTTGCGGAGATCACCCGCCGAAAACGCCGCAGGGTTTAGGAAGGCCGATCACCGTTACGAAACCCTCCAGGAATCGGTCCAGCAGCCTTAACATAACGCCAATGCCCGGTCCGCGCGGGTCCCCCTGGACCCGCTTCTTCCGGCGCCGTCAGCCCCCCTACCTTCCCCTTCTTCCGCCCGTCGCCGCCGCGCCCGCCGCGCGCGAATCGCCCGTGACCACATACGAAGTCTGCTCGAAGCCCCTGCCCCCGGTGGCCAACTTCACTGTACGTAAGGCGTCGTTGCCCGCCAGCACCAACACCATGTGGGCCGCGTCCAGCGGGTTCTTGGCCGCATAACTGAGCGCTTCCCGCTCCCCGGCGTGCGTCTGGTTCTCTATCTTAAATACACCGCCCTGGTAATCCAGATCGATCTGCTTGGCCCACGCCGCTAGCGCCGTGTTGGCTTCCGGACGGCCCACGAACACGACATCTTTGTGCGCCAGTAACTCGTCGCTAACTTCGAAATCCTTGTAAATCGGCACCTGGCTTTCGAATTGGTTGAGATATTGCGCCTGCAGCCGCTCGGCGGCGTAACGGTTGGCGCCGGCCTCGCGCTGCGTGCCGTACACCAGCACCGCCGTGCCCAGGCGGCGGCCGATATCGCTCACCGCGTAGGCCGGTCCGTCCGCCGGCTCGGTGAACTCCAGCGAAACTCCCGCTTTGTCCAGGAAACTCTGCGCGCTTACCGTCTTCGTAGTGTTCTCCGCGAACCATCCCGCCAGCAGAGGGAAGAATTTGTCGTCGCCTAACTTGCGGCGCAAAGAATCCAGGAAGAAGATACCCTTGCTCTCTTCCATGCGGAAGCGGTTCATGGCATTATCGGGGGCTAACTTGAGACCGCGGTACTGTATGCGGCGGGCTTCAAGCGCCTTCTCCACGTCGTCGGATTCCAGCAGCGTGTGGTAGGCCGTCGATCCAGCCGCGAACCAGGTATCGGAATCACCGGCGGGCACGATCCAGCCCTTCCACAGGCGGTCGCGGAAATTATTGGCGCCGGTCCGCGTGGGACGCGCCGCGCCGGCCGCTTGTCCGCTCTCCGGCGAAGTGGGATTCACGCGCGCCTGCTCGATTTCTCCCACTTGGTTCGGCGGCGCGGTAGTAAATAGCGCATAACCGCTGGGATAAAGTCCGTCGTTCTTTTCGTAACTGCTGCGGCCGCCAGGAAGCCATTCGCGCTGGTTGGGCTTGCCGATGGCCGCCCACACCATCATGTTATTTGCCATTTCTCCGGTAATTACTTTGGCATCCATGGTGCTGGCGCTCACCAGCGGAGCCGTGCGGAAGGCGAGATAGGCAAACTGCTCGTCGATCTGTCCCCGATACTTACGGTAAAGATCCTGCCATGCCAGATCGCGCTGCGTCGGGACATAGGGTATGTATTC
>JBEKDV010000175.1:0-15139 GCA_050014175.1 Candidatus Solibacter sp.
CCGTGTGCGGGATGAGGCGGAACTGGACCGCCTCGTTCGCTACGTGGAGTACAACCCTGTCAACGCTGGCCTGGCAGCTCATCCACGCGCCTGGCCTTGGTCGAGCGCGCGGTTGGCAGGCGAAAGCGCCTGCCCCACGATTGACGCGAACCCCTGCCAAATGTAGAAACTCCAGCGGCCGATTGTTAATCGGCCCACTGCCGCGCAGGTTAACAAGCTGCCCCATCAACTCAGTTCATGCTGCGCTTCCTTCAAACGGTTAACCTCCCCGCAAAGTGTCCCGCAGTTGGACTTCGCCGGGGGATGTGCGAGACTGAGTGCGTCCGGAGCTTTCCTCTTGCGTTCCGCCCTTTGCTTGCTGTTTTTTGCCGCCGCCCGCGCCCACGCCGGCCAGCCGTTCACCCCCGCCGACTGGTGGAACTGGCGCGAGTTCGACACTCCCCGAATCAACCCCGGCGGTACCGCCGTAGTCTACGTCGAAAGCTGGAACCTGCGCGAAGCCGACCGCGCCTGCGCCAATCTGTGGACCGTGCCGGCCGCGGGCGGGCCGCCGCGCCGCCTGACCGATGGGCCATGGCGCGACACCTCGCCCGCCTGGTCGCCCGATGGCGCCTCGCTCGCCTACCTTTCCGACCGCGACGGCACGCCGCAGATTTGGGTGCGCCGCCTGGATTCCCCCGCCGGCCGGCGCATCTCGCGCCTCGAAGAGCCCCCGCTCACCGTAGCGTGGTCGCCCGATGGCCAGTCGCTCGCCTACACCGCGCGCCTCGCCGAAGCGCTGCCAGCCCCCGCCTGGGCGCCTGCCGCCATCCTCCCAATACTTCGGCGCCCGGCCGCCCGCGTGCAACTGTTCGTCATTCCCGCCGCCGGAGGCACCCCGCGCGCCTTCCCCCTGGGCACTCCCGACGCCGCTCTCAGCATCCAGGGCGAGCCCGCCTGGATGCCCGATGGACAGGCCATTCTGCTCTCCGCCGCCGCCTCGCCGGATGCCGCGCACCCTCTCGATGGCGGCGAAATCTTCGCGCTGCGCCTCACCAGCGGCGAGCTCCGCCAACTCACCCGCCATCCCGGTCCCGACGAAGCGCCCGTGCCCTCGCCCGACGGCAGCCGCATCGCCTGGATCGCCCGCGAACCCAAGCCGCAGAGCTACGTCACCACCAAGCTTTACGTCGCCAACCCCGATGGCAGCCGCGTCAAAGTGCTCGCCGGCGCGCTCGATCGCGACGTGTCCCACGTGCAATGGAGTAACGATTCGCGTACCGTCTACTTCCTGGCCGACGACCGCGGCGCCACCCACGTCTACGCGGCGCGCGCCGATGGCTCCGTGCGCCAGGTGACCAATGCGCCGGAGCGACTGCGCGGCTTCTCCCTGGCTGGCAATGGCCGCGCGGTCACCGTTCGCCAAACCTCCACCGCGCCCGCCCAACTGATCGCGTTCCCCGTGGACCTGCCGGCCAAGCCTCTCCTGCTCGCCGCCGCCAACACCAGCCTGCTGGCCGCTCGCGACCTCGGCGCGGTCGAAGAAATCCAGTTCGCCTCCGGCGGCAAGACCATACAGGGCTGGATCGTCAAGCCGCCCGCCTTCGACGCCGCCAAGAAATACCCCCTGCTCGTGGACGTCGACGATGCGCCCCGCCGCATGTGCGGAAGCGAATTCCGTCTGCGCGCGCAGATCTTCGCCGCGCACAGGTTCGTCGTCCTCTGCGCCAACCCGCGCGGCACGCCGGGCTACGGGGAGGAGTTCGGCAACCTGATTCGCTCCCGCTTCCCCGGCGACGATTTCGACGACCTCATGCGCGGCGTGGACCACCTCATCGCCCAAGGCTACATCGATCCCGCTCGCCTGGCGATTTCCGGCGGTCTTCTGGCCGCCTGGGCCATCGGGCACACCACCCGCTTTCATGCCGCCGTGGTCCGCCACCCGATCGCCGATTGGCTGACCGACGTGGCCCACGCGCCCGACGGCATCTACCGCGCCGCCGCCTGGATGGGCGCCATGCCCTGGGACGACCCCGACCAATACGTCAAGCACTCGCCCGTCTACTTCGCCGCCAACTTCCGTACTCCCACGCTGGTGATGGCCGGCGACGCCGACCCCGGCGCCGAAGAGTTGTACTTCGCCCTACAGGCCCAAAAAGTGGATTCGGCCCTCCTCCGCCTGAGGCACCCGGCGCCTCCCAGCCAGCGAATCCTGGAAATCGAAGCCACCCTAGCCTGGCTGGAGTAGAGTAGCCTTTCAGGCTGCCATGCCGGCATTCGTGCCGGCATTCTTTCTTCTCGCCCCTCAGATCACCGGAATGACCACGCTCGCGCTCGTCGTGCCCACCGTGAAGCTCAACTGCATGTCCCCCGTGCTCGCCCCCGTGCGAATGTCCACCGCGTACGTGCCCGGGATGTCTCCGGCGCTGTACAGCCTGCTCGCCGTACCCGATCCGGACACCACCAGTTGCGGCCGCAGCGATCCCGTATACGGAAGTCCCGCCGCATCCACTACGCGGAACACCACGGCCGCCGTGGAGGAGGCGCGCACCGAATCGTAGTAGTCCTGATAGAGAACCGAGATCCCCGCCGGTTGCGAACCGGGCACCGCAAACCAGTACGGGACCGTCGCCACGCTCCCGCTGGCGGTTCCCGAAATCTGCAAGGTGCCGGAATATTCGCCCGGCGCCAGACCGGAAGCATTCATGCTGACCCCCACCTGCTGCGACACTCCCGGATCGAGCGGCACACTGCTGGTGGCAATCGATGGCGCCGGGCTGTTGCCCGCGGGCGCCACTTGAATCGTGAACGTGTCGGTGGCCGGGCCCACGTTCGAAAGCGATAGTTGCACCGTACTGTCAATCGTGGCCGCGGCGCCGAAGTTGAGCGCCGTGGGGTACGCCGCCACCGTGCCGCCCACCGACGCCGCCAGGTTCAAAATGCCGGCGCCGGCCTGCGATACCGTGGCCGCCACGCCGTCGCTCACCGTCGCCGGGGCCGCTCCGTTGATCAATAGCGAGCGATATTGCTGCACCGTCAGTCCCGGCCGCGCGGCCTTGAGTACCGCCGCCGCTCCGGCCATCAACGGCGTCGAAAAACTGGTGCCGTTGGTGTCGATAAAGCCGCTCGCGCTATACGATTCGCCGCTCGCGTACGAATTCTGCGCGCCCGTAACAATCTCTTCGCCCACCGCCGCCAGATCCGGCTTCAGCGCGCTGCCCAGGCTGGGGCCACGGCTGGAGAAAAAGCTCACGTCGGTGCGCGCCGCAAACGCCGTGATCCCGACAAAATCCATCGCCACCTGCAACCCCGGATTCTGCGCCACACGCGCCTTCAGGTCGGCGCCATCGCTTTGATTGATGAACAGCGCGGGCAAAGTCGCCGTGCCCACCGTTACACTGCCCGTGGAGAACGCGCTATTCCCCGGATTGTCATACACCAGGATCGCCAGCGCGCCGCCCGCCGCCACATCGTTGAGCTTGCTGGCGAAGGTGCACGTGCCGCGCAGCACCAGCACGATCTGGCCGGCCACCGAGCCCGAGGGCAGCGGCGAGCATGCCAGGCCGCTCGCGTCCACATTGGTCACATCGAACAACGTGCCGCTGATCACCTGCCCGGGATTCGGCCCATCGTCCGCAAACGCCGCATAAGGCGCCACGCCATCCGTCGTCACCGCGTTACTCAGGGAGCGATCGTTGTGAATCGCCGCCATCGTGATGACGTCCGGCGAGCTGGCGTAGTCGGCGATCGTCCCGCCGCCCGGCCCCTGGTTGCCCGCCGCCACGACCACAATCACACCGGCCTGCGCGGCGCCCGAGATGGCCGCCTGGCCCACTTCGCTGGACCCGATATCGGAATACGACGTCACGTAAGCGCCCAGGCTGAGATTGACCACGTCCATGCCATCGGCCACCGCGTCGTCGATCGCCTTGGCGATCACGTCCGAAGTGCCGCCGTTGGCATCCAGCACCTTGTAACTGCCGATGTACGCCTGCGGCGCCACGCCGCTCAGCGCCCCGTAAGGCGTGCTCGCCGTGCCGCCCGCCGCCGCCAGCGACGTGCCCGTGCCGTGCCCGTCCCGATCGTCCGCATCCGGCTCCCCGCCATCGGGCAGCAGCTTCGTGTAATTCTTGGCGACGATGATCTTCGCGTTGGTGAAGCGCGTGTCGCTGGCATAGAGCACCTTGGGGAATCCGTCCACCGGTGGCAGCGCGGCGCTGAAGGCCGGGTTGTTCACGTCGACGCCGGTATCGATCATGCCAATCTTAATTCCTGCCCCCGCGCCGTTCTGCCCCAGCGGCAACAGGTTCCACGCATCGGGTACCTTGTGCAGCGGTAGCGCGTGGTTCAACAGCGGCTGCACGCGGCGCACCGTGTGCAGTCTCACCGCCCCCGGAATTTCGAGCAGTTCCGCCGCCCGCGCGTCGGGAATGCTCACCATCAATCCGTTGAAGACGGTGTCCAGGCTCTCGATGACCGTTCCTCCGTGCGCCGCCACGGCGATGCGCGCCGCCGCCTGCAATTGCCGTACAGCGGTGCGCCGGGCCGCGATCGCCGTGGCGCGCGCCCCGGAGCGCGCACCCGCTTGCACAGCCGCCGCCGCCGGGGCGCCGGAAAGTTCCAAAATATATCGTCCGGGGACTACCTGAGCAAACGGGGCCGATGCCGAAAGCAGTAGAAACAGGATGGTCTTCATCGAGGTATTTCCCAACGTGGCGTGCTGCCGCCGAGTGTGTCTGCGCGATGCGGCATGCTGCCACCACCGGCAAGGCTATGTTGTTGAAAATGCAGCTTGCAGCACATCTTCGGCAATAAGTAGCGCAATCCGCGTGCCATCCCTTCAGCCCCTCGGTTCGCTGCTCATGCCGGGTTCCTCCGGCGCCAGCATTTCGCCGTTCACCAGCTTGCGCGCCCCGCCCGACTCCATGTAGATCGCGTTCGGCATGGCCAGCAGCATGTTGAGATTGGTGGCGCTGCCGCCGTGGCTCGCCAGTTCCAGCCCGTACCCATCGGCGATGGCCGCAATCTCCATCCATTCCGTGACCCCGCCGGCGCGCCGGCTGTCGGGCTGCACCACGTCCGCCCCCCGCCGCGCAATCAGGTCCGCGAAGGCATACTTGGTCGCCAGATTCTCGCCCGTGGCGATCCGCATGTCGAGCGCCTGCGCCAGCTCCGCGTATCCCTCCATCTCCTGCGGCGGCAGCGGCTCCTCATACCAGAAGCAGCCCATCTCCTGATAGACGCGCCCGCGCCGCAACGCCTCGTTGCGATTGAATACCTGGTTGGCGTCCACCATCACCCTCCGCTCCTTGCCCACCACCTCGAACGCCAGCTTGATGCGCCGCACATCTTCTTCGATCGACCCGCGCCCCACCTTCACCTTCACCGCGTGGTAGCCCTGCTCGCAGGCTTGCGTGATCGAGCGCTTATAGTGCGAGAGATCGCCATCGTCGTCGTAATACCAGCCGCACATCGAGTAGACCGGCAGCCGGTCGCGAAACGCGCCCAGCATCTTGTACACCGGCATCCCCGCACTCTTCCCCAAAATATCCCAGACCGCGATGTCCGCCGCCGCGATGGCGAACTGCACCACCCCGCCCACCCCGTTGTACTCCAGCGCCTTCCACAGTTCCGCCCGTATGCGCCGCGGAAACGCCGGGTCCATCCCCAGGATCACCGGCTTCACCTCTTGCTCCAGAATGGTCTGCACCACCCGCGGCCCGCCGGCGATCATGCCGAAAGAAACCGTCGCCCACCCCGTGATGCCGGCGTCGGTGCGCAGCCGCAGCACCACCGAGCCGCCCTCCCCGCCGAACTTGTGTATGGCGTCGTAGTACGGCGTCCCTGGCGGCTGCTTCTGCACGTCGGTTTCCACCGCCGTGATCTTGATCTGTTTCTGCTGCGCCGCCGCCGCCGAAAACGCGGACGCCGCCGCCGGCAACGCCACCGCCGAGCGAAGAAGCTGTCTCCGGTTCATCTTGTACTCCTGTCTTCCCAGGCTACACCCGCGCGTGGTGCAATCCAATCGTCATTGCCATAGGTTATCCTGCTCTCTGATGCGAACCTTGCTTCTCGTCCTGACCGCCCTGCCCGTCTTTGGCCAACCCAACCTCGACTTCCTCAATCACAACCGTCCCGTTCTCGACGCCCACAACTGCTATCCGTATAAAGGCGACTTCAAGGACCGCATCGATCGCGCCCTCCGCACCGGCTTCCCCGTGGGCATCGAGCAGGATCTCGGCTGGGCCATCGACCCCGCCACTGGCAAGGGCCGCCCGGTCGTCACCCACACCGGCAAAACCACCGGCGCTGAACCCGCCCTGCGCGACTACTTCTTTGAACGCGTCCGCCCCATCGTCGAAAAGGCCCTCGCCGATAACGACAGCGCGCGTTGGCCCATCATCGTCCTCCACTTCGATTTCAAGAGCCTTCAGCCCGAGCTGCTGCACGCTGTCTGGGACCTGCTCGGCGAATACCAGGGCTGGATCACCACCGCCGCGCAGACCGCCGATCCCCACCAACTCGCGCCCTTCGAGCCCAAACCGCTGCTCGTCCTCACCGAGGACGCCGACGCCCAGGAAGTGGTCTTCTTCAAACAGGTGCCCGTCGGAGCCCGCCTGCGCCTCTTCGGCTCGGCGCACACCAAAACCATCCCCGAGAGCCCCAAGGCCGAGCACGATCGCCTGCTCGCCACGCTGCCGCCGCAAGAGTTGCTGCCCGCCCCGCCCACCAACTATCGCCGCTGGTGGAACAACTCCTGGTATGCCGTCGAAGAGGGTGGCCAGCGCAAGGCCGGCAACTGGACCCCGCGGGATGACCGCCGCCTGCGCGCCCTGGTGGATTACGCCCACAAACTCGGCTACTGGATCCGCTTCTATACCCTGGACGGCTTCGTCGCCGGTGAAGACCAAGGCTGGGGCAACTCCTACAACTTCGGAACCCACGAAGCCGTGATCGCGCGCTGGAAGGCCGCCATCGCCGCCGGCGTCAATCTGATCGCCAGCGATCAATACGAAGACCTCGCCAAGGTAATCCACTAACTACTACATACCCACCAATCGCGGTTGTCCTGCTAATCTCCGCGCTCGCCGCCTGCACCCACTTGTAGAGTAGCCTTTTAAGGCTGCCATGACCCCATTCCTGGGGGCATTCTTCCTCCGCGCCTCCTTGTCCTCCGCCATGCCCCTCCCCCATCCAGCGCTATCATGAATGCATGCGCCGCGCCGCCCTCCTCTGGGTCCTCTTCCCCTTCGCGGCCTCCGCCTGTAAGTGCCAATTGACCGTCTCGGTCTGCAACGAGGTCGCCTCCACCGACATCATCTTCGCTGGCGTTGTGGAAGCCATCGAGCCCAGCTTCCTCGATTCCTGGAATGCCGGGCAACGCGCCGCCCTCGACCTCCTCAACCAGGAGTCCGCCCGCGCCCAGACCGACCACTCCCCCGCCGCCTTCGCCAAGCTCCGCGACGCCTACCTCAAAGTCTTTCCCGACCTCCCCGACGAGCACAAGCAACGCCTCGCCGACGCCACCTCGCCCGATGAGCTCGCCGATCTCTTCTACTGGATCCTCGACCACGGCAAACGCGTCCGCCTGCGCGTCAAAACCGTCTTCCGCGGCGATCTCGCCGATGACGACGATGACGACGCTCCGCCCCAAACCGTCGAGGTCTGGACCGCCTTCGGCGATTGCGGCATCAACTTCCAGGCCGGCGAAACCTACCTCGTCTATGCCGACGACGATGAGGAGTCCAACATCATGACCACCGGCGCCTGCACCCGCACCCGCCGCCTCACCGACGCCGGCGACGATCTCGCCTACCTCTACTTCTTTAAAAACTACGCCGATAACGCCGGCCGCCTCGAAGGCTTCGTCACCGGCGATCTGCTCTTCCAACGCGATCTCGACCCGGCCCACTATTCCGGCCGAATCGGCGCGCCCGTCGCCGCCGTCGTGGAACTGAAATCGGGCGGCCGCGCCCGCTACACCGAAACCGACGACAAAGGCCGCTTCGTCTTCGACGGCCTCCCCGCCGGCGATTTCACCCTGAACGCCTACGCCCCTGGATTTCCCGCCGAAACCCGCCAACTCGCCGGGCCCAAAACCGTCCGCATGGAAAGCCGCGCCTGCGCCACCCAGGTGCTGGTAGCGCCCCAATCAGGCGGGCATTAGTGGGGCACAGCAGTCTTTCACCGCGTCCCACCAGCGGATACGCCGGACCGGAAGTGAACGCCGCCGCGGCCTGAAATGCCGCCGAATCCGCTACTTGGCGGCCACCCAAAATAGGGCAGATATTTACTTGACTAAGTGGCCGCTTAGCCAAGTAAATATTTGCCCAAAATAGCTTCACATTTGACCACGTGGCATTGGGCACTCCTGCCTGGAGTCTGCGCCACGTCGGTGTCTGAGAAGCTCCCTTGGATCCCGCGGCCCAATCTACGGCAGTTGGACCGGGTCGTCATAATCCGTTCGAAACTCGGTTTTCTTGCGGGCACCGTACAAGACTCCGGCCGTCAGCCACACCGTACCCAGAACCATAGCAGGCCAGCGCAAATGCAACCAGATGTAAAAGCAGATCATGCACCCGGCCACCGGAGGAAGCCAGGAGACCAGCCGGTGATCGCGGCCGCGAACCGAATAGTGAACCAGGGCCGCCAGGTTGACTCCGATGAACGCTACAAAAGCGCCGAAGTTCATCATCTCGGCGCCCAGTTGGTAACTCAGCAGATAAGCGCCCACCAGCGCCAGGGCTCCGGTGAAAAGCACGTTGTTACGGGGCGTCCGGGTGCGCTGGTCCAGCACGCCAAAAAACTTCTTCGGGATGGCGTTGTCGCGGCCCATTCCGTAAAGCAGGCGCGAGGCAGCCAGTTGGGCGCCCAGACCCGAGCCCACGCCCGCCACCAGCAGAGTGAAATTGACCAACTGCAGCAGAACCTGTCCTCCCGCCTTTCCAGCTACGTAGACATAGGCCGTGTCGATATCCGGGAACGGCTTTCCGTAGGGCCAGACCAGTTGGCCCGCGTAGATTTGGAGACCAGAGAACACGCCGGTGAACAGACAGGTGAACACCGTGGCCAGCAGGATATTGCGGCGCGGATTCTCCACTTCCTCGGACAGCGTGGAGATGCCGTCGAATCCCACATACGTCAGGACCGCAATGGAGGTTCCGCGCGCCACGGCGGGAAAAGAGAAGGTCGCCGGATCATAAAACGGCTTCAGGAAGAATGCGGCCCCTTCACCGGACGCGGTGGCCAGCAAATATCGAATAAAGGCCGCAAACATGATGACGATTACCGCGCCCATGGCGGCTGCCAGCCATGTGTTGGTGCGGGAGGAAGCTTGAATGCCGCGCAGATTGAGGCCCGTGAACAGGCACGCCAGAAGCAGCGCCCACGCCCAGTAAGGCACCTGCGGCACGATGTTGCCGGCTGCCTTGCTGCACCAGATAATGCAGATGATGGGGCAGAGCAGGTAATCCATCACCATGCTCCACCCGGTGAGATAGCCGGCGCGCGGATGAAGTTCCCGTCCCACGTAGGTGAACGCCGAACCGGCGCTGGGATAGACGCGCGCCATGCGCCCATAGCTGACGGCGGTGAACAGCATGGCCACCATGCCGATCAGAAGCGTGGTGACCACGTGCCCGCGCGCTTCCTGGCTGACCACGCCAAACAGCGGCAGCGCCGCCGTGGGCTGGATCAGAATGATCCCGTAGATCACCAGATCCCAAAGCCCTAGGGACCGCTTTAACCGGACTTCCGCCGCCGCCATCGTCAGAACCTCAGCAGGCTTTGAATTTTAGAGCTATATAACACTTGTCTGCCCTCAGTATGCCCGCTGTCGGCTTTCCGTGTCAATGGCGGTTCAGGTTTTATGCAAATATGCCGCCTCTTGCAATCCGGACGAGATGCGGGTAAGCTATATAGCGACTGATGTATAGCACCGGTATCGATCTCGGTGGCAGTTGGACCAAACTGGGCCTCGTGTCCGTCGCCGGTAGCATGCTGGCCGAAGACCGCCAACCGGCTATCCCCGGTGAACCCCTGCCCCGTGTATTTCGGCGACTGCGGCGGGACCTGGAACGAATGGCCGGCGCGCAACATCTCCCCTACCCGCCGCCGGGTGGAGTGGGTGTCGGAGCGGCAGCCATCGTGGACCACCGCACGGGTTGGCTCAAGCTGGCGGGCACGCTCCATTTGGAGAACTGCGATTTGCGGGGGGCGGCCGAAGCGGCCTTGGAATCGACCGCGGTAGTGGATTGCGATTCCAACGCGGGGGCTTTAGCGGATCTTTACTGGGGCCAGGCGTGCCATGCCACAAACCTCCTATATATCACGTGGGGGACCGGCATCGGGGCCGGCCTGGCCGTCAACCGCCGCCTCTACCATAGCGTGGGGGGATCGATGGGAGAGTTCGGCCACACACCCGTGGAATGGGACCACCCGCGCTTGTGTTACTGCGGTTGCCGCGGGTGCCTGGAGGCGGAGGCGACGGGCCGCGCCATGGAGCAGCAGATGAGCGAGCGTCTCGGCAGGCCGATCACCGTTCGGGAGATGGCCCGCCAGGCCGCGGCCGGCGACACCGCATGCCGCAAGCTGCTGGAACGTTCCGCCCGCCTGATGGCCCGCGCTCTGGCGGGGGCATTAGCGTTGCTCAACCCGGATTGCGTAGTCTTGGGAGGAGGGGTGAGCCACTGCCTGCCACTGGTGCGCGCCGCCTTCGATGAGGAACTGGAGATGCACACGCCCTTATTCGCGCGCCAGGGCCTGACCGTGGCGCTGTCTGACTTTCCCGATAGCGCCGGCGTGCTGGGAGCCGCCATGCTCCCCCGCCACCAAAGGGACGAGGAATCTGAACATGCAGCCATGCCAACCGACAGTCGCCAGTCGTGATATTGCGGATCGCTTTTCCGCGCAAGTCCATGCGATCCTGACTCGGATCGTCGACACCCAAATGGAAGCATTGCAGAGCGCCGCCACGTTGATGGCGCGCACCGTGGAGCGCAAGGGGCTGGTCTATGCGTTTGGCAGCGGGCACTCCCAGTCGGTGGCAATCGAGTTCTACTACCGTGCGGGCGGTCTGGCTTGTTGCGATGTCATCCACGACAAAACCTTCGGACGCACCGAGCGTCTGCCGGGCTATGCCACGGTTTTGCTGGACTCCTATCCCGTCACTTCCGGGGACTTGATGATCGTCATCTCCAATTCCGGGCGCAACCCGCTCCCCGTAGAGATGGCCCAGGAAGCGCGCAAGCGTGGGATGGGGGTAGTCGGAATTACCTCGCTGGAACACTCGCGTTCGGTGTCGCCACGGCAGCAGGGAGGGAAGCGCTTGTTCGAGGTCTGCGACGTCGTGATCGATAATTGCAGCCCGGTGGGCGACGCGCTGGTCGAGTTGGACGCGGGGCTGCGGGTGGGATCCCCTTCCACCCTGGCGGGCGTGTTCATTGCCCAGACGGTGGTATGTCTGGCCTCCCAACAGTTGCTCCAACGAGGCGTGCGGCCGCCCGTTTTCCTCAGCATGAACCTCGATGAGGGCGATGGATGCAACCAGGGACTGCTGGAATCCTTTCACTCGCGCGTGCGAGGATTGTGACAACGACACGTATGCCAGACCAATCTTCTCCCACCTCGACACCACCCACACCCGGCCCCGCGTATCGCCGAATCCTCGATGAGATTCGCGCGCGGATTGAAAGCGGCACTCTGCAACCGGGCACGCGCCTGGAATCGGAGCGGGAGATTGCCGCCCGGTGCGGTGTCAGCCTCATGACCGCGCGCCACGCCATGAAGGAACTCGAAAACAAAGGGCTGGTGACCCGCCGGGTGGGCGCGGGCACTTACGTCTCACCTCCCAAGATCCACTTCAACAAGCTGCTCAGTTTCTCCGCACAGATGGCGGCCCGCGGCGTCGCCGCCAGTTCCCGGATCGTCAGTGTCCGCGTGACCGACGACGAGAGCGAACTGGCCGCCCGTTTGGGCATCTCTCCCGGCGGCCGCTTGATCAAGCTGGAACGCATCCGCTACGGAGGGGAAGAGCCCTTCGCCTTCGAGACCACCTATCTTTCCCATGACGAGTTTCCTCTGGTAGTGCGCAACGCGCGGGCGCATGATTCCCTGTTCGAAACTTTGCAGCGCGAGTATCAAGTCGTGCCGGCTTACGCCGACGAGGAGGTGGATGCCACGGCCGCCGATGGCCGCATCGCCGAGTTCTTGCAGGTGCCGCGGGGCAGCCCCGTGCTGCGCATCAGCCAGGTGCTGTTCTCCACCAGCGGCCGCAAACTCCTGTACGACGTGGGAATCTACCGTTCGGACCGTCATTCGCTGACCATCCGGCGTTTTCGGTGAGAGATTGCATGACGAAGTTGCTGGCACTTTCTCTTCTCTTGGCAAGTCCCGCGGTGGCAGCCGCGCCGTTTCAAGTGGGTACTGCCCGTGTCTGTATTTCGCCGCGCGAACCGATATGGCTGGCGGGATATGCCGCGCGGACACATCCGTCAACCGGTGTGGCTGCCGATTTGTGGGCTAAGGCGCTGGCCATTCAGGATGCACGCGGCGGGAAGGTAGTCATCGTCACCATGGACCTGTTGCGCGTGCCGGTCGCCGACATCGCAACGGAGGTGCAGCGGCGCTACGGCCTGCAGCGTTCGCAATTGCTGCTCAACTGCGCCCACAACCATTCCGGACCCGTCCTGTGGGAAGGGGACCCGTTCACCGCGCTGGCGCCGGAAGAGTACGAGAAGAGCCGCCGCTACACGGAGCATTTGACCGCCGATCTGATCGAACTCGTTGGTGCCGCCCTTCGGAACCTGGCGCCCGCCTCCATTCTTCACGGAACCGGGGAGGTGGACTTCGCCGCCAACCGGCGCCTTCGGACACCCAGCGGGTACCAGATTGCCTACAACCCCGACGGCCCAACCGATCACCGCGTGCCGGTACTGAAGATCGCCGGTGCGGACGGGAAACTACGCGCGGTGCTGTTCGGTTACGGATGCCACAACACCACGGTGGGGCCTGCGACTTATGAAGTCAGCGGCGACTATGCGGGGTTCGCGCAGGCCGAACTGGAACGCGCGCACCCCGGCGCCACGGCCCTGTTTCTCATGTTGTGCGCCGGCGACCAGGACCCGTATCCGCGCGGTGGCCTCGATATGGCGCAGCGTCACGGCAGGGAACTGGCTTCCGCGGTGGAGCGCGTGATGGATGGCAGGCTCGAAAGCCTCCGCGGCCCCCTTGGGACCGCATTTCAAGTTGTCGATCTCGCCTTGGCGCCGCACACCCGGGAGACTTTCGAGAAGCGGCTCAACGATCCGAGCGGCGCCGTGGTTCGCAATGCCCGCGCCATGCTCAAAGACTATGACGAGGGCCATCCCATCCGCACGCTATCCTATCCCGTGCAGGCGGTAAGTTTTGGCCGGGATCTGTCGCTCGTGGCACTCGGCGGAGAGCCCGTGGTGGATTACGCGCTGCGCGCCCGAAGCGAACTGCCGAACGCGATCGTGGCCGGCTATTCCAACAGCGTAAAAGGTTATATCCCCAGTAAGCGCGTACTCGCCGAAGGAGGATACGAAGGCGGAGACAGCATGATCTATTACGGTCTGCCCGGCCCCTTCACTCCTGCCGTGGAAGATACCATCTTCGGCGCCATTAAAAACGTCCTGCGCGAGGCGCGGCGATAGTGGGGCAGGCGGGGTACCCCCTGGGTCCGCCAGCCAACTCTTCGGTGTGGTTTTTCGACCCTGTTGGGATGGGCGTTCCGCCCGCGAAACTTCATGAAAAATGGTGGACCAGGCAAGGTGGGGCAGGCGCTTCCGCCTGCCAACTCTTCGGTGTGGTTCTTCGACCCCGGCCCGCCCGTTTATCGTCCTACGCCGTAGCCTGGCCCGCGATCTCTTCCAGCCCACGCTCGCGGATTTCCTGCTCCCTCATCAAAAACTTCTGGATTTTCTTCGTCACCGTCATGGGGAAGTCGTCCACGAACCGCACGTATTGCGGGATTTTGAAGTAAGCGATCTTCCCCTTGCAGAACGCCTGGATTTCTTCCGCGGTGGCGTCTTCGCCCGGTTTGAGCTGCACCCATGCCAGCACGGTTTCGCCCAGGCGGGCATCCGGGATGCCGATCACGTAGACGTCGGCGATCTTGGGATGGGTGTGCAGAAAGTCCTCCACTTCGCGCGGGTAGATGTTCTCTCCGCCGCGGATGATGGTGTCCTTGGCGCGCCCGCGGAAACTGAAATAACCATCGGGACGCATGGCGGCCAGATCGCCCGTGTGCAGCCAGCCCTCGGAATCGATCACCGCGGCCGTGGCTTCCGGATCGTCGTCGTACCCCTTCATGACCAGGTACCCCCGCGTACAGAGTTCGCCCTGCTGTCCGATGGGCAGGCGTTCCCCGCTCTCCGGATCGACGATCTGCACTTCCGTGTTGGCCAGCGCCGCGCCCACCGTGGTGACGCGCAGTTCCATGGGGTCGTCAACCCCCGACATCGTGATCACCGGCGAGCTCTCCGTCTGCCCGTAGGCGATCGTCATCTCGGGGCAATGCATGCGCTCGGCAACCGTGCGCATGACCTCGATGGGGCACGGCGCTCCCGCCATCACGCCGGTGCGCAGGCTGGTGAGATCGAACTGCTCGAAGTCCGGGTGGACCAGCTCGGCAATGAACATGGTGGGCACGCCGTAGAGTGCCGTGGCGCGTTCGCGATGCACCGCTTGCAAGGTGGCGAGCGTGTCGAACTGCGCGGACGGCAGGATGAGGGCGGCGCCCGAAACCACCGACACCATGGAGCCGATCACACTCCCGAAACAGTGGTAGAGCGGCACCGGCGCGCAGATGCGATCCTGTTCCGTAGCACGCAAGGCGAGCCCGATCGCCATGCCGTCGTTGAGCAGGTTGTGGTGCGTCAGCAGCACGCCCTTGGGGGAGCCGGTGGTACCCGAAGTGTACTGTATGTTGGCCACGTCGTGCGTCGTGGCCGTGTCGCGCGCGAAATCGCGGCCCCCGGCGAGCATGGCGTCCCAGGAAGCATCGCCCAGCCAGATGACGTGTTCCAGCGGCAGCGCCTCGCCGTTGCGCGAATCGTCCAGAATGGTCCGATAGTTGGCGCGCGCGTCGCGCTCGCGCAGAAAGAGCGCGCGGATGCGCGATTTCTGCAGCACGTAGCGC
>JBEKDV010000176.1:0-15016 GCA_050014175.1 Candidatus Solibacter sp.
AGAGGCCCCTGCTGAAGCCTGCCCCACCACGGATTGCAGTCAATTAGCTCCTTGACGCAGGCTTGTGCCGAAGTGTGAGGGGACCTCGGACCTTCTTACTTCGCGAACCGCTTGAAAAACGAATCGTCCTTCCACTGCGGGCGCATCGCGCTGTCGGCCACCCTTTCCAGCAAGCTCACCATGATCCGGTCGAATTTAGCCGCCGCTGCCTTATCCACCGGTTGATTCAAATCGTCCGACGGCTTGTGATACCGGTCGCGGATAAAATCGTGGAAGATCTTGTCTTCCGGAGTCCCGAACTCGTAGCCGAACTTGAACGCCAGCGCCGGCACGCCCTCGCGAATAAAGCTGTATTGATCGCTGCGGACGAAGCGGTTCTGATCGGGTTCCTTATCGGCCTGCACTTGCACGCCGTACTCCTTCGCCGCCTCGCGAATCGTATCGCCCAGCGTCGATTCCGCCAGCCCCTGCACCTCGATCCATTTCAGCTCGAACAGCGGCATGAACATGTCCAGATTGATGTCCGCCACAATGTGCTTCCGCTCCACCGTCGGCCGCGAGGCGAAGTACCGCGAGCCCAGTTCGCCCTTCTCCTCCGCCGCCACCGCCAGGAACACAATCGACCGCTTCGGCTTCGCGCCGCTTTCCTTCATAATGCGCGCCATCTCCAGAATCGACGCGATTCCCGACGCGTCGTCCATGGCGCCGTTATAGATCGTATCGCCATTGATCGCGCGTCCCACGCCCACGTGATCCAGGTGCGCCGACATGATGACGCACTCATCCTTCAATTTCGCATCCGACCCCGGCAGCATCCCCACCACATTGGGCGCTTCCAGTGTTTCGCGCTTCATCGCGGCCTTCGTGCGCAGCGTTCCCACCAGGGGAAACTTGGGCAGCGGCTGGTTCTCCGCGGCGAGTTTCAAAATCTCATCCATCGTGTGACCGCTGCCCGCGAAAAACTTATCCCCGCCGCGTCGCGTGATCGTAATTGCCACCTTCTGACCGGTGGACTCCTGCAGTTCCGGGTCGGCTAGTAGGAAGGCCTTCTGCGGACCGCGCCCGCCGCCCGGGCCACGCCCGCCCGCCCCATCCGGAGCGTCAACACCGGGCATTGTCCCGGCCGCCCCCGTGCCTCGTCCCCCACCCTGCCCGCGCCCGGCCCCGGGCCCCCGCGGATTCATGATCGTCGCGGTTCCGATGGCTCCCGCCGCCTTTAGCACCGCCCAACGCTCCGGCGCACTGCCCACGTGCGACTTCACCGGTCCGGGCGCGTCCAGCACTCCCGTGCTGTTGACGTACACCGCAACCTTGCCCCGCAGATCCACCCCCGCCAGGTCGTCGTACTTCGCTTCCGGCACACGCAGGCCGTATCCCACGAACACCATCGCAGCTTGCGCCGTTGGCGCCAGGTCCGCACGGCTGCTTTGTGTCGCATCCTCCCGGTCCAGGGTTTCTTCCGCACCCTCGCGCACAATCGCAATACTCGATTCTTCTTCCACCAGTTGACGCGTCTCAAACTTCACCGTCTGGAGATACCCCGACGTCCCCGCCGGCTTGAGTCCGAACGTCTCCATCTTCCCGGCCACATACTTTACGGCTTCCTGGTACCCCTCGCTACCTGTGTCCCGCCCTTGCAGTTTGTCGTCCGCCAGAAACTGGATGTGCGCCCACCACCGGTCGCCCTCCGCCACAAAATCGGCCCCCAACAGAGCCGCCGCGCCCACCGCCAGGATTACCAACTTCTTCATATACCGCATCATTTAGGATTACCACGCGTTGCTCCCCGCATCACCACCAAGCCCCCGCCGGAGATGGTAAACTGAAACTGACCTCCGTGCCGGAGTGTCGGAATTGGCAGACGAACCGGACTCAAAATCATCCGTACACCACTTTTTAACCATACTAAGACCAATATTTTCAGCGACATGGCTAAAGCCTTGACCCCTGTGATACACTTACACAAGCGTTGCACAGTTTGGCTTTTACCGCAGCGCGAACCTTATGCCGGAAAAACACACGATCCTGGGCGGCAAGGTCCACGTCTACAGGCGCGACAACTCCAGCCGCTGGCAGTGCGCCACCTACATTGCAGGAAAAAACAGGCGGGTTTCCACCAAGGAAGACAGCCTCGCCAAGGCCAAGGACTTCGCCGAGGACTGGTTTCTGGAACTGCGCGGCAAGGCCCGCAGCGGTGAAATAACCAGCGAAAAAACCTTCCGGGAAGCCGCTGTCCAATTCGAGCGCGAGTACCAGATCATCACCGAGGGCCAACGAAATGCCGAGTACGTTCAAGGCCACAGCACGCGCCTGCGGATTCATCTGGTGCCCTTCTTCGGCGCCATGGGACTCTCCGAGATCACGCCCGGCCAGGTGCAGGAGTACCGCATTCACCGCCACGAGGAAGCGGTGAAGGAGCACGGCAAGCCGCCGGCCCGGAGCACCATGCATCAGGAAATCGTTGTCCTGCGGCAGACGCTCAAGGCCGCCGTGCGCCACCGATGGCTGGACCGGCTGCCGGATCTCTCCGAGCCCTACCGGGCGTCGGGGAAGATCTCGCACCGCGCATGGTTTTCCCCGGAGGAATACAAGAAACTCTATGAAGCCACCCGGCGCCGGGCTCACGCTCCGAAAAATCCCCGCTACAAATGGGAATCGGAACAGCTTCACGACTACGTCCTGTTCATGGCGAATACCGGCCTGCGGCCGGACGAGGCGAACCACCTTGAATATCGCGATGTCAAGATCGTCGAGGACGAGGGCAGCCATGAAACCATCCTTGAGATCGAGGTGCGCGGCAAACGCGGCGTCGGCTATTGCAAGAGCACCAGCGGGGCCGTAAAGCCTTTCCAGAGGCTGGTCGAAAGGAACAAGCCGCAGCCGACCGATTCGATTTTTCCGAAGACCCACCGGCAGCTCTTCAACACCATCCTGGACGAAGAAGGCCTCAAGAAAGACCGCGAGGGCCAGTCCCGCACGGCCTACAGCCTGCGGCACACCTACATCTGCCTGCGTCTGATGGAGGGCGCCGACATTTACCAGATCGCCAAGAACTGCCGCACCAGCGTCGAGATGATCGAGAAATACTACGCATCCCACCTCAAGAACAGCCTCGACGCCTCCGCCATCAACATCAGGCGGCCGAAAACAAGGAAGAACAATCCTCCCACGGAACAAGAAATGCTAAAGTGAAGAAGCG
The DNA here is from genome assembly GCA_050014175.1 of Candidatus Solibacter sp. Classification (GTDB taxonomy): domain Bacteria; phylum Acidobacteriota; class Terriglobia; order Bryobacterales; family Bryobacteraceae; genus Solibacter. The sequence goes on from JBEKDV010000176.1 coordinate 3,200, forward strand.
CAGAACTGCGCTGTGGCGGGCTGGCGGAACTGGCAGACGCAGACGGCTCAAAATCGTCCGACCGCAAGGTCATGGGGGTTCAAGTCCCTCGCCCGCTACCATTCACCATCAAGGCCCTCGCTCCCGAAGCCGAAAAGCCTGCGGGTGGCCACGATCCCGCTTCGGCGCAGGGGATGGCACCATCCCGCGAGGGCCATCAGCTTTCAACGGGGAGGCATGCTGCATGCGTTTTGACGACCTTCCCGGTATGAACATACCCCGGATCGCTGTACGGCCAACGTCGGGGCAAGGAGAGGCATTGAGGATTATGGATAGAACCGCAGACGCAAAAAAACGCCCCAGCCGTGAGGCTAGGGCGCACTTGAAACTCTGAAATTCTGACGGCAGCCTTTAACCGCCCTCCATTTTCCTCCAGCCCAAGCATACAGGCCGCCCGGCGCGGTCAAGGGTCGAGATGAACGGCAAAACCAGCCGCCCTTGACCTTTGCTCCGGGACGCCCTGTCAGCACTCCCTTGTCCTGTTCAAGAGGAAAATGGAGGGTTTGAAACGCTGCAAGTCGGCCGATCAGGCCCCGGTTGTGGCATCATAACCACATGGCCCAGGAATCCCCCGCAGCGAAAAAACCGGCGGAAACCGCTGACGACCCTGTCGACAAGTTCCTGTCCGAGCAAAAGACCATGGAGGCGCAGCGCCACGAACTGATCAAGGAACTCCTGCGCCAGAAGGAAGCCGCGATCAAGGTCTTCGACGACAAGCTGGCGAAGCTGGGCTATGACGAAGAACACGCCAAGCGCAGCCATCACCCGAAGCACGACGACGACAAGAAACCGGAATAGCTACTGCCCCGCCTTCACCCGCGCCGCACAGACTCCCCTCGCATCCCTCAACGAAAGAGATCCAGCATGGGCGATAAAATAGTGCGGTAGGCAATGCGGCCCCCGAGAATTTTCAGACGCTGGACGATGTCCTTGCTGTCCTGGTTGAAGAGAGCCAGTGATCATCGCCGAAAACAAAGGGATGTGGCCCACGCCGGACAATCTGGGCTACTTCGGCTATAACGCGAAGCTGTCGGCGTATGTGGAGATCATCTCGTACACGAAGCTCCTGCAGGACGCCAAGAGACGGAACAAAATATTGTTCGACAAGCTTCACATTCCTGGGAGTTCGTCATGAAGTCAAGCACCTCGGCCTGCTGCGCGTTCTGCTGCCCGCCACGGCCTCGATGAAGAACGACGAACTTCCGCACGCTCAACGTTCGCTAGCACATGAAAGCCAGTTCGTTCCGGCAGTGATGCTTTACGCGCCCCCGCCTAGATAAACCGTCGTCACGGTTCCGTAAGAGAAGCATGCGGCAGTCCCCTGGCGGAATGGCTTGCCGACGAGTTTCGTCGCTTCATCCGGTTTGATGCGCGTGCTGAGGCGCCGAAGGCACCCGAGGCAAAAGGATTTGCCGGGGTTCCCCTGGATGTAGGCGAGATGGTCAACGTCCATTTTCATGCCGTTTTCAAGAATGCGGACAGCTCTTCACGGGGCATCGCCCGGGTTCCTGATGTTCGCCGTGAAGAATTCGAGGACGCGCCTGGCTGTCGCGGGGAGCAGCACGTCCGCGAAGACCTCGGCTTCATCCCGTCATTCGCCGGCTGGGTGAAAGCGATCCGTCCAGAGCCTTGGACTTCGCGCTCAGAAACTGGAGAACGAACAGCCGATAACTGCGGCGGCATAATGGGCTGGGAAAGAGCGCTTACAGAAGCTAGCGACCCGCCAAGCCGCGAGCCCGACATTGAGACTCACGAAACCCCCTCTGATACGGGGTTTTGTTGAACAGATTGACGTTTTCTCGTGTTTCCCGCCCCTTGGTCGTAGCCGCTTTCTACCGGCGGACCCACTGCCCCCCGGTACATCCTGCCAGCCATAATGCCCCACAAACGTGAAAAACTGCATTCGCCGTATACCTTCTCTCTGGACAGGGCATGTTCTTTTGGTATATCATAGATGTATAAAGTCTCACAAAACGAGATATATTACACATCGGATATACCATGGCCTTGGAGACTGAACGCTTTTCTTCCCACGCACGGGCGCGGCTTTCAGCGGTGCTGCAAACCGCCAAAGACCTTGTGACCATCGACGATGCCATGAAGGTCCTCGCTCTCGATCGGCACGCCGCCGCCAAGGTTCTCGCCCGGTGGCAGCACCAGGGCTGGCTCAAGCGTGTCGGCCCCGGAATCTACGCTCCCGTCCCCCTCGATGCGTCGACGACGGAACAGGTGCTCAAGGACCCGTGGGTCCTCGTTCCTGCGCTGTTCGCGCCGGGCTACATTGGCGGCTGGACGGCTGCGGAGCACTGGGACCTTACCGAACAGCTTTTTCGCAGCGTCTTCGTGTATACGGCAAGGCCGTTCCGCACCAAGGAGCAAACGGTTCAGGGCGTGTCGTTCACGCTCAAACGCATCCCGGAGGATGCGCTTTTCGGGATCAAGACCCTCTGGCGTGGTCAGGCACGGGTTCCCGTCGCCGACAAACACCGAACCATCGCTGATCTCCTGGCGGACCCTGCAACGGGCGGCGGCATCCGCCACGTCGAGAGTTGCCTTCGCAAGTACCTGCGCGACCCGGAAGCCGATGGCGATACTCTCATACGCTACGTCGAAAAGCTCGGTAACGGCGCGGTCTTCAAGCGACTCGGGTTCCTCGTATCGCCGGTACCCGGAAACGAGGCACTCGCCGAATCGTGCCGTCAACGCCTGACTGAGGGCAACGCGAAACTTGATCCTGCGCTGCCCTGCCGGCGTCTGGTCAAGGCATGGCGGCTGTGGATTCCCAAGGCCTGGGAGGCGGGGGCCGAGCATGATTGATCGCCGGGAACTGCTCGTAACCGCTGCCAACCTCGGACTTCTGCCAAACGTCGTCGAAAAGGACTACGTCCTCGGCTGGCTCCTGGCTGGCATCTTCAACCACCCGGCGCTCGCCGAGCACTGGGTATTCAAGGGCGGGACCTGTCTCAAGAAGTGCTATTTCGAAACGTACCGCTTCTCCGAGGACCTCGACTTCACGCTGACCGATGAATCCCATCTCAACGTCGATTTCCTCCTTGCCACATTTCGCGAAGTCTCCGCCTGGGTCTACGACCAGACCGGAATTGAGCTTCCGCCGGACAAACTGCATTTCGAGGTCTTCCAGAACCGTCGCAACCGCGCGGCTGGCCAGGGTCGGATCTCCTATCGCGGCCCGATTGCGCCTTCGTCTGGCGACCTGCCAAGAATCAAGCTCGACCTGACAACCGACGAAGTCCTGGTATTGCCACCGGTCGATCGCCCCGTCTCGCACCCGTATTCCGACGCCCCGGAGGGTGCAATTATGGCGCGATGCTACAGCTATGAAGAAGTCTTCGCCGAGAAAGTACGCGCCCTCGCCGAACGGGCGCGGCCCCGTGATCTTTACGACGTCATCAATCTCTTCAGACACGACGAGTTCCACCCCGCCGCGCCAGTCATCCATGATGTCCTCGCCAAGAAATGCACGTTCAAGGGAATTCCTTTTCCGACCGTTGCGGCACTCTCGCAGCTACGCGAGGAACTTGAAGGGGACTGGGCCGCCATGCTCACCCACCAGCTCCCGTCGCTCCCTCCGGTTGATGCCTTCTGGAGCGAACTTCCGGCCCTGTTCGCCTGGATTGAGGAAGGCCGGCAACCGGCGATCCCCGCATCGTTCCCGCTATCAGCGGGTGATGTCGTTATCCGGCCTCCGGCGGGCGCGATCTCTATTCCCGGTATGGCGAGTTCAGCGCCCATCGAAGTCATCCGGTTTGCAGCGTCCAACCGCCTGTGCGTCGAGCTTGACTACATCGACGAGCAGGGGAGGCGGGGTGTTCGAACTATCGAGCCTTACTCTCTGCGGCGCACACAGGCCGGAGACATCGTCCTTCATGCCGTCCGCGCCGACAACCAACAACACCGCAGCTACCGGATCGATCGCATTCGCGGCGCTCGCACCACGCAACGGACCTTCACGCCGCGCTACGCGGTTGAATTGACACCAACGGGGCCGATTTCCGCTCCGCCGACATCGCACACACCACACATCACAGCGCCCAGGACTTCCACGATATCCCGGACGTCCGGTCATTCGGGACCGACCTACGTTTATCAGTGCGGACTGTGCAGCAAACGGTTTGAACACTCCAAGCGCGATTCAACTCTGCGCCCGCACAAAGACAAGAACGACTGGCCGTGCTCCGGCCGGCATGGCATCTGGGTTGACACGAAGTGGTGATGTAGAATAACAGACGTTATGTCGCTTCACTTGCCGGACTCCGGCCGGCTCTAGAACATGGCCCAAATCTTCGTTTCCCACAGCGCGAAAGACAAGGAGCTGGTTGCCTTCCTGTCAAAGGCCTTTGCCGCCACCCCGGTCAAGGCGATCTTTGAAGAGTTCGAGGCGATCCTGAAAGGCCCGGCAAACGCGCAGCGGATCCGCCAAGCAATACCAACGGCTAGGCATCAGGGTCGCTTTCTCGCAAGCCGTGATCGGCAACATGCCGCTTATGAGCCTTCTCCATACACCGCAACGTTGGCTGCCAGCGCCGCCCGGCGCAGCCGCTTGTCCAGCGTTGCAAGGGGCAAGTGTTCTCGCAGAGCAAGCTCCAGATAAGCCGCATCGTAGAAACTCAGATCGAACCGGAGAGCGGCCTCAAAGACAGATCCATAAGGCGGGTCCAGCAAGCGGATTCGCAGCGCTGTCAGCGATTCCAGAAAAGCCGCCGCATCTTTATGTCCGAGGCGTTCCTGTCGCACGCCGCGAAGGACGACGTTACGAATTTCGTAGGCCCACATTCGAGGTGCCGCCGCCGCTTCCGGGCCAGCCAGGTCGTTCAGCAACCGCTGCGTCAAGTCGGTTCGCTCGTCGGGAAAGCACCAGGAAGCCGCCATTGAGGCATCGAGGACCAGATTCACGCGCGGCCTTCTTCAATCGCCTCACGCACAGAAACGCCAAGCGGTTTGACGCGCCTTTGAATGTCCAGGATCGTTTCCACCGCAGCCTTCGCCGGGACCGATTCTTCGACCGGTCCGAGTTCGGCGGCGGCTCTGCCGTGATCGGTTATCGTGAAATGTTCGCCTCGCGCGATCCGCTCCAGAATCTCCGACAAGCGCTTTCCGAGATCTTCCGCAGGGATTATTTCCATAGCTTGTCTCCTGGACTCGTTTTGAACCTTTGGGGACCGTACCATGGTTATAGCTCCATCGCCAAGAAGCTTTAAACAACGTTGATCCTCATCATTCCCCGCAGATAACCAACTGCGCCGTTTGCACAGGACAAGAACAAAACCCCTTGAAGACGGGGTTTTGTGCTGTAAAGTGTCGTGAACCCCCATGGCCAGCGCGGAGAGTCATGAAGCGCATCACAAAAATATCGCCACTTGCAGGATACCGGCTGACGGTGGAGTTTGAGGACGGAGTGACGGGAACCGTTGAGCTTGAATCCCAACTCTTTGGCCCGGTCTTCACGTCGCTGCGCGATCAGGCAGTTTTCTCACAGGTGCGTCTGGACGAGTTCGGCGCGCCGTGCTGGCCGAACGGGGCCGATCTTGCGCCCGACGCGATCTATGCTCAACTGACGGGACAACCGATCTCGCGGACCGCGACAAAGGCCAGAAGTTCTGGGCGGCCGAAGCGGCTGTGATCCGGCACCGCCGAAAAAATCCTCTCCATTGTGCGCAGCTCTGAAATTCTGTACTTATTGAAGCTGCGGAGGTAACCAGTGGCCAAAGAAAGAGTCAACTGGCAGCCCATCAGTGCACTCCCTCTGATGGGCTCCATGGCCGATAGCCTGCAGGACGACGTTGAGGAACAATATGCGTACCTCCAGGCATGTCGGACAAAACCGCATGTGCTCGACAACGCCACCATCGGCCGGGTCATAGGGGTCTATTCCGCGCTAGCCGACGATCTCTGGGTTTACGAAGAGCAGTTCTCCCGGTGGAAAGACCTGAGCCTGACCTCATTACAGCGTCGGGACGTGGATCGGCGGGCAGGCCAGCTCCCGGCGATCAGGGAGCGGATCACAGCCATCCTGACTTTAGCTGAGGAATTGAAGGGCGGCACGATCGAGACGGCGCTTGCCAAAAGCGATCTCGAACTGGGACTTGAAGTTTTCCTGGCTCTGAGCGAGAATTCGGAGAAACGGGCAATTGGCGGAGACTTGAGCGTTTTGCCCTTCCTTGAGGTTTCGGCTATCAGGTTGCAAACTTTGGACGAGCGATTTGAGGCAGCATGCGGCTGAGCAGCTCAGTCTCTGAGGGCGTTGAACCATGGAATCCGCTGGAAATCTGGGGGTTGATGGCGGGCGTAACCCCTTATTTCACGGTACCTTCAGGGCAATTCGGCGCTCCCGGAGCGCTCGGTTCGAGCAGCCGTACCATTCGATGGAGTTGACGCGTCGAATGGCGCGACGCTGGAGGCACTCGGCGTCTCGGACCACGGCGCTCGCCGGTAGGAACGAAAACCAGGCGATTGCAGCAGATGGCGGCGACGGATGCAAGATTTCGCCCAGAGGCCGGTGAACATTGGCGATAACTCGCTTCCAATGGAGTCGAACCTGGTCAGCCCTGGCGACCCCAATCGCGAAAAACCCAATAAAACCGGGGTGCTTTACAGATTCTCGCTCAGAGCCGTTTTCCTTGGGACTCGTGAGAGAGACAAATAGCTTGGCCAAACATCACCGGTTACAACTCAAGATCGTGTCAGATTTTCAAACAATGACGACGAGCTGGATTCTGGCCGAATGCGACGGGTTGAAGGGGGTATATTAGAAGTCCATAATACAACTTCTGGATGTGATAATGTATCTTATGTCCATTCCCGCCCATCTGGGAAACAACACCTGCTTTCCAGGCGCGGCGTCATTTCCATATTACTGCGGGCGAGTGGGCGAGGGATGTCATTTATCGTGATAAGTCCCAAGGGCACTTGGCCAACCGAAATACTCGCGGACGCCACGCTGAAAATCGCTATTCCTTGACGAACAGCGCCTTGAACAGCCGCTCCGCTTCGTCAAGGCCTTTCCCGGTCAACACAAGCGATTTCGCTCTGTTGACCGGGTCTTCGATCAACCCGTTCTCGTGCAGCCGCGTCATGGTTTGCCAGTCAAATGACTTCCAGGCTCGGCAACCGTCGTGCAGCGTCAGGTAAAGCAGCGCCAGAACGGTCTCGTCGATTTTCTGTTCATCTATTGGCAACGCTGATTTCATTCCTTAATCCACAGCGAAATCGGGGCCTGCCATCCTTTCCACTCGCGGCCCTTCTGGGCGAATCCCGCTTTCCCCAGCGTTCTTTTCATGCGGTCACTGGAGGTCGTCGCGAACAACGGCCCTCCGTTTTTCGAGAGCAGCTCCGCGACGATCCGATGTGAGAGGCCGTTGCCCTGGTGAGCAGGGTCCACGGCGACATACCCGAGCTCCGGCGTGTCGGGAGCGAATGTCACCCCGCTTTTGTACGCCTTGTCGAACGCATAGCCGGGGCGGATGCGCTTGATCGCCCCCACGCCGACAATCTGCCTGGCTCTGCGCGCAACCGCTACCACGCCGGCGCGAGGCAGTTCGGCTTCCGCCGACTCCGGATCGACCGCTTCACCGCTCTTGATGTGATTTAAAGCATAACTTTGCCGTTTGGCAAGGTTATGGTTTATTTGGGCGGCGATAACAGGCTTGGCCCGTGTGTCTTGGGGTTTCTACTTCGTGATGCCGAGGGCTTTGCGCGCCTCAAGGACTGCCGACGCGCTCCCAGCAGTGCCAGGTCGCGTTTCAGGTACTCGGGGTGTGCGCCGACGATGTCTTCGATCAGTTCTCGCAGCGGTGCTGTGTTCCAATTGCTCGCCGGAGTGGATGCCGTGGCCATCACTGACTCCAGTTCGCCTACCGCCGACGCCAGGTCGTGACACTTGTCCCGGCAGACGCCCGCAAGCGGGCGCTTCCCGCCACAGCAGTAATCGGTTTCTAGCCGTTCGAAAACCCTCACCGCAACTAGGGAACCGGCTGCAATCTCCGACACAGTCGCATCTCTATGGTGGCTCGCACTTCGCGGCAGTGACTTTGATCGCGTGGTTCGAAAGCTGCTGAGCAACTCACTCCACGCCAACGAGATGGGCCGGCGGCTGGCGGAACGTAAGCAGGAGGTTACCGGCGAATACCGTGACGGCGATCATCTCGATTACCGCCGAGACAGGAAGCAGCGGCCACAGTGAGGGCACGTAGGATTCGTACGCGCCGACCTCCGAGGCGATTCGCAGCAGGCAGCCAAGATTTAGCATCGCGAGCGAGCAGAACATCAGCTTCGGACTGTACAAAACGCGCATGCCGCAGAAGGCTGGCAGAACGCGCTGTCCGATCGAGAACACCATCGTGGCCATGAACCCAACCGTCAGGGCGTGCCGCGACGCACCCCAAAGACCGCCGGCTTTATCCCAAAGCGCCGCGCTCAGTGAAACGACGGCAGAAATCAGCAGCCAGCCGTAAGCGAAGCGGACGAACAGCGGAAAAGTGAAGTGCACGCCGACGGTCTTCGGCGGCTTGACCGACGGCTGAAAGATCCGGAGAGAGGCGCCGGACAGCCCGGCCGCGACCAGAAAGGCCGCGGTGGCAGAGATCCACCAACCGGTCAAGGCGGCGCCGATGCCGACTAGATTCACCGCGACGGCCGTCAGCAGCATTCGATCACTGGGTCCGGCCAAACCCAGAAATACTGGAAGCCAGCGGGCGCTGAAGCCCCAAATGGTGACGACCGGGAATGCCCACGTGAACAGGACCAGCACACGCTGATTCACATCATGCGCGATTGCCGGGCTGCCGCCTGCGACGGCGCTCTGAATCGCCACGGCCAGATTCGCAGCCAGACTCGCAAGAAATCCGATGCTTCCGGTCACCACAACGATCATCCACACGGGGCGGCCAGCCGCGCCTTGTGCTGCCGGGCCTTCTGCCGGACGATGACCGCGAACCATCGCGAAGAACAGGAGAAATGCAGAGAGCTCAAGGACCGCGGAAACAGGGAGCAGCCATCGCCACTGCCACTGCCACAGATTCGTCGCCCAGCGGAGGGTCACGCCCACGGTCCATAGCGCCCAACTCGTCCACGCCCGCCCGATCGCAAATTCAGGAATCCGCCCCATCTTCGTGAGGGAGTAGAAGCCGATGCCCAAAATGAAAGTCCCGATCCAACCGAAGATCTGAGCGTGACCGTGGGCCTGAATCCACGTAGGATCGATCTGGGCTGCTGTGCGCTGGCCAGCGATAGCGATGAGATTCCAGACGCCCAGGAACGTGCCCGGTAAGAGCATGAATGCCAAGCCCGTGATGATCCAGACCATGAGCATTCGTTGCAGGCCCAGTTCGCGGGTTTTGATCGTCTCGGGATCTGAGTAAACGGCGCTCATGCAGAGTACCCCTCCAGGGTCGATTATGGGCCGACCCCAGCCAACGGGCCGTGACTATTGTCACTCCGCCGCCCGTCTTCCGATGGTTACTGTTTCGCCTGGCTCCGCCGGCTGCGGAGGTCCTCAGCCATCGCCTTGATCTCGGTGAGGTCCCGTTTCATTTCGCTCCAGCCATACCACATCGCGTAGTCTGGACTGGCATGGAAAGTGCCCTGGAAGGCCCGCATCCGATGCTCCAGGTGCATCACGAAAAGCTTTTGTTCGATCGGCGTCGGGGCGTCATGGAAGGTCAACAGGTCGGGATAGGCGTACGCGTAGTTGTTTGGCTTGGCAAGCGTACCATCCGCGTAGAGGGCCGCAACGGTCTCGATGGCGTCCGCCAGCAACCGGTCCGTCTCACGGATCATCTGGTCGCCTTTCTCTAACTCCGCCTTAGCGAAGTTGACCGAGTGGCACTGGTTGCAGGTCTTCACCATCTTGTCGCGTTCCGCCTGCCAGTCTTCCTGGGTCAGGCGCGCCACGCTTGCCGCCTTGACAACTTCGAGGCGCCCGGTTGGCTTGCCGTCCGGGTCGAGCACGCCCAGTGCCTTGAGAAGCGTCACGCGGTCCGCTGCCCACTGTTTGTCTTCCGGCATCGGCAATCGCACGGCGAGGAAGCCCCAGGCGGTGCTGACCGCGTGGTTGCCTTCCTGCATGTGGCAGGTCTGGCAGGTGGGTGCGGCCACACTGGCGGGCAGGATATTGTTCTGCTTGAGCAAATAGCGGACGCCGTGCTTGGAACCGGAATACATCTCCCACTGCGGGTGGTCAAATCCCATGTGGCAGGTCTGGCAGGCCTGTGGCTGCCGCGCCTCCACCACCGAGAAGGTATGACGCGTGTGGCAGGCGTCGCACGAAGCCACGCCGAAACCGGCTCCGTGCTGCTTGAGTTCTCTGATTTCCGCTTCGGTCTTGAGTCCGAGTTTGTGGCATCCGCCACACCCCTTCATGCCGTCGATCATGGCCATCGGCTGCCAGTGCACGGTCGGCATCGCTTTGAGCGCCGCCCAGGCGAAAGCGTGCTTCCCGCCCTTGAACTGCTTCACTTGGTCGGGGTGGCAGTCCTGGCAGGTTTCTGGGGTCGGGATTCGGACTTTGCTCACGTCCGACGCCGACGTATGCGCGTCACCGTGGCAGGCTGAGCAATCGATGCTGTTCTGGCTGTGTTTGCTGGCCTGCCAGTCGGAAACGATATTCGGGGTCACCTTCTTGTGGCACTCGACGCATTTCTGGCCGAATGCGACAGGGGCGAGGAGAAGCAGGACGAATGGAACTATACAACGCATGTCAGCACACTCCTCGATTGCGCCTGGCCCGGCACAATCAACAGGTCACGATTTCAGTGCTTCAGCGGAGAAGGACCTAGCCGCGCTGCCGGTCCTGCGGACAACGCTCGCAGAGAGCCGCCGGCGCGGGTCGCGGCGTTGAGCGCCGCACCACCCCCTGATCGTCCTAACCCGCGATTACTTCGTAGAACGCGGGCGTGGGTTTACCATCAAACAATGGTCTCACCTCCTCGCCTGCTTTGTCGTGGATAGAACTGCTGTGCATCGCCTGGAAGGCGGCGTGACTCTCCAATTCAACTACAGCCGCGTAGTTTCCCCCTTCCAGAGGCTTCAGAAGCCTTCTGCTTACGAATCCTTCAAAGCCGGAGAATGCCTGGTTTGACGAGGCAAACCATTGTTGGAATTCAGCATCCTTACCATCTTTGATAGGCGGAAAAGAAATGATCACTATGAACATAAACCACCTCCACCGTCCGCTGCCGGCGCTTGGCGGCCGCCGTCAGGAATCCGGGAATTCGAATGTTCTGTTCGGTTTCAGTTTACTCCAGGGGTAACGGGCGCGCAATCGTTCCCGCCCTTCCCGTTTTAGGGCGTGCCGTCAGCCAGGAGGTCTCCTACGGATCGCTTCAGCACCGCCCGCGCAATCTGGTAATCCCACTGCGCTCCGACCCGAGTAGCCTCCGCTCGCGCCAGCGCCGTCTCGGTGTCGAGCAACTCAGTGATGGTTCCGGCTCCGACCTTGTAACGCTCATTCGCCAACCGCAGGCTCTCTTGCGCGTCTCTGACGAGGGCTTCGGTGGAGGCCACTACCGCAAAACTCTCCTTCAGTCTTGAGTAAGCGGTCCAGACCTCCTGGCGCACCGTCTGCGCCAGGTGTGCGGAGTCGGCCTCCTCTTTGGACACCTCTGCCTTGGCCTTCGCCAACTTGTGTTTGCGCGAGAACCCGTCGAACAACGGCAGATCGAGTGACAAGCCTACCAGCCAGTCTTTGTCATTTGGGAAGAATGTCGTGTCCTGCCATCCGAATCTCGCTTCGCCTCTCAACTTCGGACCGAACGCGCTCTT
>JBEKDV010000177.1:0-15016 GCA_050014175.1 Candidatus Solibacter sp.
GGATGGGAAACCTGAGAAGAATGCCCCCACGAATGGGGTCATGGCAGCCTGAAAGGCTACTCTACGGTGCATCGACGGTGAACCCACATCTTCCCTGGCCCTCACGCCCGCTTCTCCTTCACCAGGGCGCGATAGCTTTCCACCAGGCGCCCTGTGATGGCGGCCATATCCCACTGGGCAACCACTTCGGCGCGGGCGCGCTCCGCCATGGCGGCGGCACGCTCCGGATCGCGCAGCAAAGCGACCACACGGGCGGCGAATTCGGCCGGCGCGTCGGCCAGCGCGCAGAACTCGCCATCCTCTACCGCCAGGCCTTCGGCGCCCACTTTCGTGGACACCACCGGAATGCCCGCCGCGAAAGCCTCCAATAACTTCACGCGCACCCCGCTTCCACTCAGAATCGGGCAGACGAAAATGGCAGAGCGCGCCAGCGGTTCGCGGATGTCCTCCACATAACCCAGCATCTCCATGTGCGCCGCGTGATCGGCGTAGGTGTGTTCGGGCGGCGGATCGCTGCCTACGATGACGAGTTTCGCCTGCGGTTCCTGCGCCAGAATCAGCGGCAGCACCTGGCGGACGAACCAATCCACCGCAATGCGGTTGGGGTCGTGCCGCCAACTGCCGAGAAAGAGCATGGTCAGCGGCGCGCGGCCGCGCGGGCGGAACTCATACCGCGTGGTATCGATGCCGGCGCGCAGCCCGGCGCGCATGCGGGCGGCCAGTTCGGGGCGGAAGCCGAGCAGGTAATCGCGATTCGCCGCGGTGCAGACCTGTACCTGGTCGAAGCCGGGCAGCACGCCCAGTTCGTAGCGCAGGGCGCGCAGGTACTCGATGCGCGCCTTCATCTCATCGACGATGCCGATCATGTGGCCGAGGCCCCGCCCGATGGACTGGAAGTACACGTCGTGCTCGAAGAGCGCCGTGGCGATACGCCGGTACTGGCCGCGGTACTGCGCCATCGGGGTGTACTCGAGTTGCAGCAAATCGATCTGGCGGCAATAGAGCTGGCGGTGGATGAGCCATTCCAGATCGTCGTTGGCGAATTCGCGCACGGCATGCGGTTCCAGCGAGCCCATGCCTTTGGGGCGTCCGCTGGGCCGCACCAGCCACTCGGCGGAGGCGCAGAAGGTGCGCAGCTCGCGGTTGGCCTCCTCCTGCGACGGCCAGTCCAGCAGTTCGACCACGTGAACTTCGGCCAGCTTCACCATCTCGCGCAACGTCTGGTACATGAACACGCCGCCGCCGTGAATCGGCGGGCAGATCGGATAGGGCGAGACGAAGAGCACGCGCACACGATCCGGGGCGGGTTCCATGGCGGCGAAACGATCGCGGAAGTAGCCGCCCAGCGGGCGTTTGAAAGCCTCCGTGTCGCTGACCCGGGCCAGCGACAGAGCCCGCCGGCGCGAGCGCATGGCCCGCGGAAGCTGCCGGAAGGCCCGCCAGAGCGCGCCGAAGTTCGGACGCAGCGGGATATCGCCGAACACCACGGCGAGAAAGGCGCCGGCCCAGGCGAAGAAGAAGTGCGACACCAGGCGCGGCCACTCGTGAATGTTCTTCCAGCAGAAGAGGACGTAGTTTTTTTTCAGGACGGCCTGGATCTGGTCTTCGGTGAACTTCTTGCCGATAGTGCCGCGATGCTCGTGGAAGACCACGCTGCGCGGCTGGTAAAGCACCTTCCAGCCGCGCTTCCACGCCATGTAGCCGAGGTCGGTGTCTTCCAGGTAGAAGGGTTCCAGCAGGGGGTCGAATCCGCCGAGCTCCAGGAACTTCGCCCGGTCGAAGGCGCAACTGCCGCCGCCACCGTAGAAGCAGGGGAACAGGTCGTGGATCCCATCGTCGACACGGTGACGTACGCGCAGGCCGCCGTCCTGCCACCAGCCCTGGGTGAGGCCGGTCTCCTCGCGCGGCTTGTCCGGGTCGGTGAAGAAAATCTGGCAGGAGACCGCAAAGACCTCGGCGTCATCGAAGCCTGCGAGCAGAGGCGCCAGGAAATCCGGCGCCACGCGCATGTCGCTGTTCAGCAGCACGACGATGTCGTTTTTGGCGGCGCGGAAGCCGGCGTTGGAGCCGCCGCCGAAACCCAGGTTTTGAGGGAGGGCGAGGACGGTGACATCGGGGAACGTTTCGCGCAGGAAATCGGCGCTGCCATCGGCGGAGCCGTTGTCCACCACCAGGATCTCGTTAGCGGGGTTGCCGGCCAGCGCATCCCGAATGCTCGGGATATATTTGGCGAGCAGGTCTTTCCCGTTCCAGTTCGGGATAACCACGGTGGCGGCGGAGTTGGCGGCTTGGCGCGGCGCGGAAAGCCGCGCGCCGCGGCGGGTGAAAAGCTGGACCAAACACAGGGCGAGGAAGCTGATCGCCATGAAGAATGGCGAGAGCACCACGAGCGGCAACGCGCGGATGAGGCGTTTCAGGAAGGCCATGTCAAAGCGCGGGGCCGAGGCCTACTTTGCGGCCGAGCTTCACCCATCGGGAGGCGCGCACCATTTGGAGCAGGTCTTCGAGCTGGCGTTTCTCTTCCTCCAGGCGGAGCGCCCAGGCAGAGCGCTCCTGCAGGTCTTTTTCGGTTTGCTCCAGGGTGGCGGCGGTCTGCGTCAGCGCCTCGGAGATTTTGCGGATTTCGGCGGTCAGGCGCGCTTCCGTATCGAGCGCCCACTGGGTCTTCTCGCGATTCTCCTCCTCCAGGGCGGCGATCTTGGCGTTGTACCCGGCAACTACCTGGCGCGCGTTTTCCTGATCGCGCGCCAGTTCCTCCTGCAGTTCGTCGATGCGCGCGCCACGGGCGGCCAGAGCGGCGTTCAACTCCTCCGCCCAACGATTGCTTTGCTCCAGTTCTGCCTTCTGCTCGCGGAACATGACCAGCAGCTTCTGGTGCTCGCGGTCGAATTCGGCGAGATCGGCCTGCGCCTTGTCGAGCCATTGGTCTTTGGTGGCCAGCTCGCCTTCCAGCTTGCCGATATGGCGCTCCCGCTCGCGCAGCACGTTAGCGACGCGCGGCACGTAAAGAAACGTCGGGTTACCGATCTGCGGACGGTGCGCGCAGACGGCGATGAAGAAGTGGCTCTCATTGGGGATGGGCTCGGCGGCATCCACCCTGGCTTCTATGGTGTGGCCGGACTCATGTGGTTGGAAGGTGACGCCTTCCACGTGGTTTTCCAGGAACATGGAGACGTACGGAAAGAACTGCTTCAGCTCGCCCATGAATTCGTCGAAATCGAATTCGTGCACGTGGAAGGGATTGGCGCCGCTCGGGCCGCGCGATTCGGTGTAGTAGAGCCGGTTGGGCGTGGAGACGATCAACTGGCCGGCGGGAGCCAGCACGCGCCGCACTTCCTGGAGAAAGGCGCGCCAGTTTTCCAGGTGCTCGATGACTTCGAAGGCCACCACCAGGTCGAAGACGCCGTCGCCGTAGGGCAGTTCGGTGCACGATGCCTGCTCGAAGGCGAGATTGGGCAGCGCGTAGTGGGTGCGGGCGTGCTCGATGGCTTCGGGCGCGATATCGATGGCGGTGACGCGTTCCGCCACGTCGGCCAGCTCCGCCGATCCGTACCCGGCGCCGCAGCCGGCATCCAGCACGCGCTTGCCGCGCGCCAGGCGCACGGCGAAATGGTAGCGCGCCATGTGCTCGTTGAGCAGGTCGATATCGACTTCGCCGGGGATGAGGCGTTCGCCCGTGAACTCAGCCAAGGTGATTCTCCAGGTCTTGCTCCAGGTGCCGCTCGGTGCGTATGCGCGCGTTCACTTCCACGCGGCAGGGCAGGTGCAGGTAGCCGTAGATCTGGGCTTCGGAACGGCCCATTTGCAGGGTGATGGCGTTATCGATCCAATCGCACATCTGGTAACCCATGAGAGTGCCATCGGCAATCGCCGGGGAGAAAGAGAAGGAGGCCGGATAGAGTTCGGGCAGATCCAGGTAGAAATCCACCGTGGTGACATCGCCGGCCTGCAACGGCGCCAGTTCGTAGCCTTCGCGCGCCGTATTGGTGCCACTGAAATCCATGCCGAGCTGATTGCGCAGCATGAAGCCGACGATCGGCAGCGCCACATCGGCGCTGGCGCGCACGCTGATGCGCACCACGATGCGCGTGCTCGGTTCCAGGATGGCGACGGTGCGGCCCTGCTCGTCCAGCACCGCGATGCCGATGATTTGCGCGCGGCCATCGCCGAAGCGGTGATCGATATTGGGGATGGTCTCGACGATTTCCGGAGCCAGCGTGGGCCCGCCGCGGCGCGGTTGGAGATCGGCGGACTTGAGACGCAGGTAGGTGGAATCCTTCTCCGTCATGGCCGCCAGATATTTGGAGACCACGCGGTCGGGTTCGCCGCACTCGATCATGCGGCCGTGGTCGAGCCAGAGCACGCGGTCGCCGATGGCCTTGACGTCGCTCACCGCGTGCGACACGAAGAGGATGGTGATGCCGCGCTGCCGCAGTTCGTGGACCTTGCGCATGCAGCGCTGCCGGAAATAAATGTCGCCCACAGCGAGGGCTTCATCCACCAGCAGGATTTCGGGGTCCACGTTGATGGCCACGGCGAACGCCAGGCGCACCACCATGCCGCTGGAGTAGGTCTTGACGGGCTGATCGATGAAGTCGCCGATCTCCGCGAAGGCGGCGATATCCTGGTAGCGCTGGTCGATCTGCCGGGTGGTGAGCCCGAGGATGCTTCCGTTGAGGTAGACGTTGTCGCGGCCGCTGAATTCGGGGTTGAATCCGGCGCCCAGTTCGAGCAGGGCGGAGACGCGTCCGTGGACGCCAACGGTGCCGGAGGTGGGATGAAGAATTCCCGCAACCATCTGCAAAAGAGTGCTCTTACCGGAGCCGTTCTCCCCCACAATGCAGAAAGTCTCGCCGCGCCGCACCTCGAAGCTGACCTCGTGGAGCGCCCAGAAATCCTGGTGGCGCTTCAGACGATTCAGCGACAGCAACTCCTTGAGGCGGTCGCCCGGCGCGTCGTAGATCGCGTAGCTTTTCGAAACACCCTGGAATTCAACAGCGTTCACGGTTGGGAAATCGAAAGACTAGTGTAACGCGGGCCGCAATGGTGGGGGCAGGCCTTCAGCCTGCCAAAGTCCTACTGAATGGGGACGCCGGGGCAAGAATAAAAAGGGCGACCGCCGACCCCTGGGACTGCGTGCCTGCGAACCGGAAGGACAAGCGGTTCAATGACCGCGGCGCCAATTCCCAACACAATCGGGTCTTCAGCGCGTCAGGATTCGCAGCGGGTCCGTTGAGGAAGCCGGGAGCCGCCCGTCTGATGAACTGGTTCTATGAACTTCCTCCTTATCGTTGGTTCCTCCCGTTTGGAGGATCTAGGCCCACTGCAAGATATTCGGGCCTGCAACCACAATATGCGCCTGCCCGAGGATGGCTGTCAAGGAGCATTTTTGGGGCCGAAAGCGGGATGGACGATTCTGCACGCCAACCCCGCCGGGGCGATCGGGCGCAAATCGCGACAGAAAGCCCCCAGGCACCTCATTGGACAGGCTTGCAAACGGCCTCGTCTGGGTGTAGATATCATCAAGGCCCATGCCGCAAAGATCAGGACGGAACGTACGGCCGGAACGGCCGAAACGTCGTACAAATGTCGCGCCACCGGCGGACGCAGTGGAACGCAACAACGAATTGATTGCAGAAGTGCTCGCCGGGGTCGGCGCCAAGCGGGCGGGTGTCAGATTCGGCGCCAGCAAAGCGCTGCGGATTCTCAGCGAGCGGTCGCCCGAGTTGCTTTATCCGCACTTTGACTTCTTCGCAGGGCTGCTGGACCATGACAACCACATCCTGAAATGGAACGCTACATTGACGCTGGCCAACATGGCGCGGGTGGACGGCGAGGGGAAGATCGAAGCCATCCTGAACCGGTACCTGGACTTGATCTCCGGGCCGAACATGATCACCGCGGCCAATGCCATACGCGGAGCCGCCATCATCGGCGCGGCCAAGCCTCACCTGTTGAAGCGTATCGTGCCGCGGATCATGCGTGTGGAGCACGCCGAATACGCCACGCCGGAGTGCCGGAATGTGGCCATCGGGCACGCCCTGCTGGCGCTGGACGCTCTCGCCGGTCTACTGCCTGACCGGCGGGGCGTGCGGCTGTTTGCCGCCCGCCAGTTGGGGAATCCGCGGGGCGCAACCAGCGCGAAAGCGCGCAAATTCCTCAAGGCGAGGGAGAAGAAGTCCTAGTGTAGTGTCCAGGAAATAGATGGACCCACCGACGCTTGCACCCTGTTTACCGGGACGACGTCTCCAGTGGCTGGGAAATCGGGAATCCGTTGACAACCCGCTTCCACTCGACTTTGGGTCTCTGGAAATTCACCAGAAGGCAGACGGTACGGCCGGAGGCCCGCAGATAGTTGAGGCATTGGGCAGTGTGCTCGCTGGCGAGGCGGTCCACACATTTCAGTTCCACCACCAGAACATCTTCCACGAGGATATCGGCAAAGTATTCCCCACACAGTGGCCCTTATAAACTACCGGAAAGGAAGCTTCGGCGGTTGCCGGGATGCCACGAAGGCCGAGTTCTCTGAGGAGAGCGCGTTGGTAAACCTTCTCGAGGAAGCCGGCACCCAGGGTGTTGGAGACCTCAAAGATAGCACCCAGCACGCGCTCTGTCAGCGAATCCAAGATATCGGCGTTCATCGGCGTTTATCGGCTAATCATAGTGTGCCGGCTTTGCGCCAAACTCTCCAGAAAGATTCCTTAGCCGCCGATGAACGCCGATGAACGCCGATGGACGGAAATCTGCTGGATTCGAATTGTCCAGCTATTTCTTGGACACCATACCAGGCTAGCCGCTGAAAACGCAACCAGACCTCCGCAGTTTTTTCAATAGCCTTGGATGGGTTTACTGCCAGCGGTGGGTTATGGCGGTGGGATTGCGGGTGAAATAGGGAAGACCAGGCCGGATATATCGAGAATGTTGGGCATACGCGCGTGGAGGCCGGGGCATTTGGGTTGGGGCGCCCCAGCCGCCGTGGCGTTCCGGGCCATGAAAGGCGCCGCACGTATCGCGATATTCTTGTGGCTGTTCGCAGGGACCGTTCATGCCGCCGGACTGGTATTCGCGGCCCTACTGGGCGGCAGCGGGCAGGACTTCGCCACCGCGGTGACATCCGACGCGCAGGGCAACGTCTACGTGGCCGGGCTGACGTATTCACCCGATTTTTCGGTTACGCCAGGAGCCGTACAGACGAAGTTTGGCGGCACCTGCGACGCGTTCGTCGCCAAGCTGGGGCCGGATGGCAAGCGGCTGTGGGCGACGTATCTGGGCGGCATTCTCGACGATTGGGCCACCGGGGTGGCATTGGATAGCGCCGGGAACGTGCTGGTTACGGGATGGACGCGCTCGGCGAATTTCCCGCTGGTCAACGCGCTCCAAGGTACGCTCAACAACGGAGCCACGGACGATTACGATGCCTTCGTGGCGAAGCTCGACCCCACCGGGAGCAAGCTTTTGTATTCCACGTTTCTGGGCGGCTCGGCCGACGATGGGGCCGCCGGCATCGCGGTGGATTCCGCCGGGAACGCGTACGTGGCCGTGAGTACGAACTCCGTGGCCGGCTTCCCCGGCACACAGAACACGCTCGGTCAGTTCGGCATCGTTGTCAGCAAGCTGAATTCTCTGGGCGCGTTGGTTTACTCCTTCTTCCATGCCTACGGCACGGCTGGGGGAATCGCCTTGGATGCGGGAGGCAGCATCTACGTCGCGGGAACGTCGTCATCCTTCAATCCCTCCACCGCCGGGCGGACCTTTGGTCCGCCGGGCAGCGCGCAAGCCATGGTATTCAAGATTTCGCCGGACGGAACGAAGAAAATCTACGAAACGGCTCTGGGCGGCAGCGTCCAGTCGGGCGCCGCGGCCATCGCCGTGGACAGCGCGGGCGAGGTCTACGTCGCGGGGAGCACGTCGTCGGTGGATTTCCCGCTGGTGAAACCGCTGCAGAATTCGCCGGGCGCGCGCCCGCTTTGGAAAAGCAACGATGGCGGCGCTACCTGGGCGCCCATGGACGATCTGCCGTTCGCGATTCCGCAGATGTTGGTAGTGGACCCGACCACGCCCACCACCCTCTACCAAGCCACCGGGGATCTGGGCGTCTTCAAGAGCGTGGATGGCGGCGCCACCTGGAAAGCGGCCAACACCGGCATTGCCGGCACGAACATGCAGGCGCTGGCCATCGATCCGGTGCATCCGCAGACCTTGTATGCGGCGCAGACGTTGTATGCGGCCACCGGCGAATCGTCGAGCGTCGTCTATAAAACGGTGAACGGAGGGAATAGCTGGACGGCGATCGATTCCCCGCAGACGGCAATTGCCCAACTCGCGGTGGATGCGCAGAACGCCAACATCGTGTGGGAGATCGGCCTCCCGCCCTTCGTCGGCGCCATTCGAAAGAGCACCGACGCCGGCGTCACCTGGAACTCCGTGAGCTTCCCCGGACCCCTCCAATCCATGGTGCTCGACCCGCGCGTCAGCGGCAACGTCTTCGCCATAGCGGGCTTCGTGTTCTGCGGTATCGGCTGCACCAACAATCCATACCCGATCCCCTATCTCTATCGCAGCGTGGACGGCGGCGCCGATTGGATCCGGATCCCTGCGGTGACGCCCACCGGCCCCTTGATTGTGGACGGCTCCACCAACCCTTCGACGGTGTACGACGGCCTGGCCTTTCGCAGCGTGGATAGCGGCGTCACCTGGCTGGCGATCCCGCCCCCGCCGTTTGCGACCACCTCCACTCTCGCGGTGGACTCCAGCGGAACGCTTTATGCGGCGGCGGGCGCCCAGGGCATTTATGTTTCGCACGACCACGCGCAGACGTGGACCCTGGTTGGTTCCTTCGTTCCTCCGCCAACTTCCTTACAGGGCGTTCCAGGAATCGCCAGCCTCGTTCCAGCCGGATCTGCCGGCACGCTCTACGCCATCAACAACCAGATAACGACCAGCGGATTTGTCACCAAGCTCAGCGCGGATGGATCGAGCATCGTGTACTCCACCTACCTGCGGGGCCACGCCTCCGTGGAGTCGTTCCCCTTCTTCGCCGCCGAGCCCGGCGTCTTCCTGACGCAGAACTGGATCTCCGGGATCGCGCTGGACGCGGCGGGGAACGCGACGGTGGCCGGCGGCACGCGCGCCACCGATTTCCCGGTGGTGACGCCGGCGCAAGCCGCCAGCGCCGGACTGGCGGACGCCTTCGCGGCGACGATATCGGCGGATGGCGGCAAGCTGAACTACGCGACGTATTTCGGCGGTTCCCAGGACGATGGCGCGCTGGCGGTGGCGCTGGATGCGCAGGGCAATGTAATCCTGGCGGGACAGACCTGGTCGTTCGATTTTCCGATTCCCGGCGGGGTGCAGCCGCCCACGGGGTATGGCGAGGCGTTCGTGGTGAAACTGGCGCCGCCAGGGCCGCCGGCAATCCGTGCCGTGCTCAACGGCGCCAGCTACCTGCCGGGCATCGAAGCCGGATCGTGGGTGATGATCCAGGGCACTAATCTGGCCAACACGACCCCTGGGCGCACATGGCGGAGCGATGAGATCGTCAACGGCAACCTGCCCACGTCGCTCGATGGCGTGAGCGTCGCGATCGATGGCAAGCCGGCCTTCGTGTATTACATCAGCCCCACGCAGATCAACGTGCAAGCGCCTTCGGATAGCGTGGTCGGCGCGGTGAGCGTGGTGGTGGACAACAACGGCAGTACGAGCGCCCCGGCGACGGCGCAACTACAGGCCGTGGCGCCGGCGTTTTTTATGTATCCGGGGACGAACTATGCGGTGGCGTCGCGGCTGCCCGATTATGCGCTGGTGGGTGACCCATCGGCGATCCCGGGAAGCGTGGCGGCGGTACCGGGCGACACGGTGGTGCTGTGGGGCACGGGGTTCGGGGCGACGAATCCGGCGGTAGAGGCGGGGACCACGGTCAGCGGGGCGCCAGCGGTGGTGACGGCGCCCACGGCGACGGTGGGTGGGGTGGCGGCGGTGGTGATGAACACGGTGCTGACGGCGGGAAGCGCCGGGTTGTACCAGGTGACGATACAAGTGCCCGCCACGGCAGCCACGGGCGCAGTTGCGGTACAGGCATCGGCCGGGGGCGTGCAAACGCAGGGCGGCGTGCTCCTGTATGTGGGTAGACCATGAGAACGCCACCGACTTTGCGCAAAACTCTCCAGAAAGATTCCCTAGCCGCCGATGAACGCCGATGAACGGGAATCTGCTGGATTCGAATTGTCCAGCTAATTCCCGGATGGCACAGCGCAGATCCTGGAAAAGGCTGCGCATGATGTTCCCCCTTCCGTATGCAAGCAGAATGCCAGGGCTAAGTTGCGGATTGGCCGGCCGGCCAGGCCGCGGCGGCGTTCACTTCCGCTCCTTCGTGTCCGGTACCGGGACACCGTGAAGGATGGAGCCGGCCCGCGCGCACGAGCGACCTGAAGCTCAACTGTCCGGCCTTCGCAAACGGTGCGGGCGAAGGGGCCCGGCCTGGCTCGTGGAAATTGCGGACACCAGGGGAGGGTGGGCGGCGAACATTCTCAGATCTGGCGCTAAAGCTATATAGCGTATATGGATGCGAGGGAAACCGCAGCCGCACACGATTCACGCTGCATTTGAGCAGATGTGCAACCCGTAAAAAGGGTTGACCACCAGTGGCAAAGCGTGCTATCGTCCTGCAAGAGATATATAGCAATTGCTTCGTGGTGGCGGCGGTGTCTGGGCTCACCCACGGCCACGCCGCCCAGCGGAAGGAAGGATCTCGGATGGATCGAGCGCGGTTCCTCGCTGGCTTCGCGATGGCATTTTCCGGCTGCGCCGCTGCCGCCATGGCCGGTCCTTCTCCGCTGCCGCCCGTCAAAGAGTGGAAGGATTCGGGCCGCCAGGTTGTGTTGCCCGCCCCGGTGAGCATCGCCATCGGCTCGGGGAACCCCGCGGACGGATTCGCCGCCCAAGTTCTAGCCGAAGAGATCAGGCTCCAGGGGGGCGCCGTCACTTTGAATGCGGCCGCGGCAACCGGTCCGCACATCGTGATAGGGCGTCCGGGGCAGGCCGGTGTGGATCGGGAACTGGCTTCCGCGGGGCTGGCGAAAGGCGTGCCCGAACGGCCGGAATCCTACCTCATCCATATCGGTGCACGCGGCGTATTGGCCGTGGCGCGCGACGCGGCGGGGATTTACTACGCGGTTCAAACGCTGCGGCAGCTCATGCGGCCGGCCGGCAAGGGTATGGCTTTCGCCGCCGGCGAGATTCGGGATTGGCCCGAGCTGTCATTCCGGGGTTTGTCGGTGGATCTGGGCGCAGGGGCCGTCCCCACCGAGGTTCAGATGCAGCGCATCATCCAGTCGGCGGCGGAATACAAGCTGAACGTGGTGTCGTTTTACATAGAGCACCTGGTGGCGTTTCGCGCATCTCCACTACTGGCTCCCCCGGATGCGGAACTGGATGGCGCCACCATCCGCCGGCTGGTGGAATTCGCGGCGCGGCGGCACGTCACCCTATTGCCGCAGCAGCAGACTTTCGGCCATCTTCACTATCTGCTCAAGCACGAGGTTTACACGGGTTTGGGCGAGGTGCCTCATGGGATGACGCTGACCGCCGGCGACCCGGCCGTGTATCGCTGGATCGAAGGCGCCGTGGAAGAGCTGACCAACCTGTTTCCGGGCACCCTGTTTCATGCCGGAGGCGACGAAACCTGGGATCTCGGCAAGGGCATCAACCGCGAGGCGGTCTCCGGCGGCGGTGAGGGAAAGCTGTGGGTGGACCACATGACGCGGGTGGCGGAGATGCTTCGCCGGCGTGGGCGCCGCACCTTGTTTTGGGGCGACATCGCCTTGAAGTCACCGGCACTCATCGCGCAGCTCCCTAAGGACACGATTGCCGCCACCTGGACCTACGAACCGAACGAACGCTTCGCGGATTACATCGCGCCGTTTCGCAAGGCCGGGCTGGATGTAGTGGTGTGTCCCAGCGTAAACAACTGGAGCAAACCGGTGCCGGACTTCGATAAGGCGGTGGCGAATATCGGCCGCTTTGTAGCCGAAGGGCGGCGGCAGGGAGCCTTGGGCATGCTGAATACGGTGTGGTTCGATGACGGCGAGTCGCTCTTCGACACGGTGTGGTATGGCGTGGTTTACTCAGCCGCCGCGGCTTGGGACGGAACCGATTATCCGCGGGAACGCTTCGACGAATCCTTCGATTGGGCATTTCATCGCGCGCCGGGCACGGCGATTGCCGGGGCGATCCGAAAGCTGGGAGAAGTGCATCAGGCCATGCGCGAAGCGGGCTTCGTGGACGCCGCCAACGAGTATCTGTGGCTGGATCCCTATGGCGAGCGCGGCTCCAAGCTGTATGCTCGCGTGCAGCCTCAGGCGCGGCGTATCCGGCTGCTCTCCGAAGAGGCGCTGACCGCCATCGTGGAGAACCGGCCGCGATGCCGGCTGCACGCGGAAACGCTCGCGCCCCTGGAATTCGGAGCGCGCCGCATGGACTGGTTCGGAATGAAGGTGCAGTTCGCCGCGCAGATCCAGTCCCTCTATCGCGACGCCTGGGAGAACCAGCAGGATACCCGGCGCGCCGGCTACGACCTTCTCAATATCAGCGATCTGAACGGACTCGTCCAGGATTTGCGGGACGAAGCAGGCGAGATGAAAGAGCAGTACCGGAGGCTGTGGCTTTCGGTGAACCGGCCCTACCTGCTCAACGGCATGCTGGGCCTTTACGACCGCGAGTTGCTCTATTGGCTTGATAGGGCGACCCGGGTGGCGGAAATACGCGCCAACTATCGAAATACGCATACGCTTCCCGATCCGGCAGCGGCAGGGCTGGCGGTGCGCTAAGGCGGTTTGGAGTAGAGATGGCAAAATATGTGGGAAACGGCCTTCTTATGCGCGCAGCGCGCTTGGCAGTGGCGGCGCTGGCGCTGGGTACCGTCGTTGCATGGTGCCAATCGAGTAACGGAAGCGTGCGCGGCGAGGTTCACGACCAGACTACGGCTGTGATCCCGGGCGTGAGCGTCGTCCTCACGAACACCGCTACCAACGTGGACATGAAAACCGCGAACAGTGTCGGCCTATATGTGTTTCCGTCGGTGATTCCAGGCCCGTACAAGGTTGTAGTGGAATTCGCCGGCATGAAGAGGTTCGAGGGCACCCTGACGGTACGCACGCAGGAATCCGAAGTGGTGGATGTGATGATGCTCCCGGCGGGCACTGCCACGGCCATGTACCCGTCGAATTACCTGTCCCTCAACTCAACGCTCGACCCGAACTATGGCTTATACGGCACGAACACGGTAAACGTTCCGCTGAGCACCGGCGTTCAGCAGCCAATCGCCTACGGAGCACTGAATTCGTACATCAATCAGTTTGTCTCGTCGACGAACATCTGGAGCTTCGACGCCTCTCTGGGCAAGAACTTCCATCTGAACGAGCGCTTCCGGCTGCGCCTGCAGATGGATGCGTTCAACGCCGTCAACGTGCCGGGCAACTCGTACAGCCCCGGCACTTATGGTATAGCTTATACCAATACCAACGTGAACACGCCGCGGCAATTGCAACTCGCGGGGCACCTCTATTGGTAGGACCCGCGAAAGTGGGGCGGGGCTGGTCCCGCCACCGCCACCGCTAGAAAGACTCCATACCGGACCGACGCGCGAGGTGCTGATGATCGGACGAAGAGATTTCCTTTTTACAGGCACTGTGGCGGCCGCGCTGCAAGCGCGAGCAGCTCCCGGGCCCCATGTGGAATCGATCGCCACCATCAGCCGGCAGCCCGAGTTTTATCACGGGTGGCCCACGCTCGCGGCGCGAAGCAACGGAGAATTGCTGGCCGCCTACTCCGGCGGGCGGGAGAGCCACGTGTGCCCATTCGGCCGCGTGGAACTGATTCGATCGCGCGATGGCGGCCACACCTGGAGTTGGCCCGAGATACTACTGAATTCTCCTATCGACGACCGCGACGCGGGGGTGCTGGAAACTCCATCGGGGTCGCTATTGGTCACGACCTTTACTTCGCTGGCATATGAAACCGATCTGAAGAGCGCTTCCGGTTGGGCTCCGGACAGGCTTGCGCGCTGGCAGGCAGTGAATCTCCGCGGCACCGAGGAGCAGCGCCAGGCTTTACTGGACACGTGGATGTTACGCTCGACCGATGGCGGAATGACCTGGTCGGCGCCCTTCCGCGTTCCCCTGAACAGCCCCCATGGTCCGGCCGCTCTGTCCGATGGACGCCTACTTTATGCCGGAAAGCAACTGTGGCGACCTGGGCGGAAGGTCGGAGTGTGCGAATCCGTGGACGATGGCCAGAGCTGGCGGTGGCTGTCCGACATCCCCGCCCGGCCGGGCGATTCGGTGGTGGAGTATCACGAATTGCACGCCGTCGAGGCGGCGAATGGCCGGATCGTCGTCCATATCCGCAACCAGAATCGGGAGAACCGGGGCGAGACGCTGCAAGCTGAATCGGCCGACGGAGGAAAGAACTGGACCACGCCGCATGCAATCGGCGTCTGGGGACTGCCTTCGCATCTGCTGCGGCTGCGGGACGGACGGTTGTTGATGTCCTACGGATATCGCCGTGCGCCATTTGGCAATCAGGCACGGATCAGTTCCGATCACGGCCGGACATGGTCCGAGCCCATCGTCATCTCCGATGACGGAGTAGGCTGGGACCTCGGGTATCCCGCAACCGTGGAGTTGGCAAGAGGACAGCTCATCACCGTCTGGTACGAGTCTCTGAAGGACTCGACGCGTGCGGTGCTTCGGCAGGCCCGCTGGTCGATCTGACTGGGATCCACCTGAGACGGGGTCGAAAAACCACACCGAAGAGTTGGCAGGCGGACCCAGGGGGTACCCCGCCTGCCCCACCTTGCCTGGTCCACCATTTTTCATGAAGTTTCGCGGGCGGAACGCCCATCCCAACAGGGTCGAAAAACCACCCCGAAGAGTGGGCAGGCGGAAGCGCCTGCCCCACCTTGCCTGGTCCACCATTTTTCATGAAGTTTCGCGGGCGGAACGCCCATCCCAACAGGGTC
>JBEKDV010000178.1:0-15006 GCA_050014175.1 Candidatus Solibacter sp.
TGCGAAAGCCGCTGACGAGGGTTTTCAGGAGAGCCGGATGCGGGAAATCTGCACGTCCGGTTCGACGAGGGGACAGTGGGTCGCGAGGACCGTCGCTCACTGTCCTACTCTACCGGCTGAATCTGTTTTCTTGCATTCTCCGCAAGGAATCCCTACGCTACACCACCGCTTCCAGCAACTCCCCCTTTTCCAGGTGGTACGTCCGCGTCGCGTACTGCGCCGCGTGCGGATCGTGCGTCACCATCACCACCGTCTTGCCGAAATCCCGATTCAATTTCGACAGGACGCTCAGCACTTCCTGCGCCGACGCCGCATCCAGGTTGCCGGTGGGTTCGTCGGCCAGGATCAGCGCCGGGTCCGTCACGATGGCGCGCGCAATCGCCACGCGCTGCTCCTGCCCGCCCGAAAGCTGTCGCGGAAAGTGGCCCATGCGGTCGCCCAGACCCACCAGTTTCAGCGCCGTCGCCGCGTGCTCCACGCGCTCCGCCTTCTTCAGGTTGGTGAGCAGCAGCGGCAATGCCACGTTCTCCATCGCCGTCAACACCGGCAGCAAGTTGAACTGCTGGAAAATGAAGCCCACATGCTCGTTGCGCCAGTGGGCGATCTCCCGGTCGCTCAACTCGCGCAGGTTGTGCCCCAGCACGCGGATGTCCCCGCTGGTGGGGCGGTCCATGGCGGCGATGAGGTGCAGCAGCGTCGATTTCCCCGAGCCCGACGGCCCCATCAGGGCCACGAATTCGCCCTTGTGGATGTCCAGGCTCACGTCCTTCAGCGCGATCACGTGGAACTCGTCGCGCACGTACTCCTTGGTCAGGTTGCGCGTCTCAATGATGACTTCTTTCATAACGTTGCCGCCTTCTGGCGCACTTTGTCCCCGTCTTTCAAACCGGGCGGCGGGTTGAGAATCAGATCCTCTCCGCCCACCAGTCCCTGCTCCACGCGCACGCCCTGAGGGCTGGTGGCGCCCGTCTTCACTGCGCGCCGCAGGGCCTTGCCATCCAGCAGCACGAAGACCGAGCCGTCGCGCAGGGCCGCCGCCGGCACGATCACCACGCCCCTGCCCGCGGAATCCCCCGCGCGCGCCGCCTTCTCCTCGGAAATGAACGCCACGCTGGCGTTCATTTCGGGCCGCAAATATCCATCCGGCCGGCTGATCTTCACCTTGATCTGCACCGTGGCCTTCTGCCGGTTGGCCTCCGGCGAGATCTCCTTGATGAAGCCGTCGTACTTGCGGTCGGGAAACGCGTCGGTGGTCACGGTGCCGTGCTGTTGGGCATGCAGCTTGGCGAAATCGTTCTGCGCGATATCCAGTTCCACTTCCAGATCGTTCAGGTCGGCGAGCGAAACCACGTAGCCCTTGGCGCCGCGATCGCCCACGAAGCTCGTCGTTACGAACTCGCCCTTTTCCACGGCGCGCTCCAGGATGGTGCCCGTCACCGGCGCGTGGATGATGGTGTTGGCCAGGTTGGTCTCGGCGTAGTTGAGCGCGCCGCGCGCCTGCTCCACCTGCCCGCGCAGCGAATCGATGTCCTCCTTGCGCGGCCCCAGCTTCAACAGATCGAGGGACTTTTGCAGGGAGTCGACGCGGTGCAAGGCGTTATCGTACCTTGCCTGCGCGTCGTCGATGACTTGCTGGGAGAGGACTCCATCCTTGGCCAGGCCCTTGTCGCGGTCCAGCGTGATCCTTGCGTTGTCCAGGTCGCTCTGCGCCGTCCTGACATTGGCCAGCGCCTGCGCGATCTCTTCCGGACGCGACCCGTTGATCGCCCTATCGAGATTGGCCTGCAAGCTCGCCAACTGGCCCTTGGCCTGCGTCAGTTGCGCCTGGTACTCGTCGTCTTCCAACCGGACGATCACCTCGCCCTCCTTGACGCGATCGCCCTTATCCACGCCAATCCACTTCACCCTGCCGATCACCTTGGCCGCCACCTCGATCTTATGCGCGGCCACAATGTAGCCCGTCGCATTGAGGATTACACCCTGCGGCGCGCTGCCCGCGCTGATCGATTTCACCCGCTGCACTTCCACCACCGGCGCCGGATTGAGCTTCTCCGCGGCGAATCGCCAGCCGCCCAGCAAGAGTAAAATCACCACGCCGGCAATAATCCAGCGCGTGGCCCATTTGGAGGGCTCCGCCGAGCGCCGCCGGCTCCGGTCGATTTGCAGATTCTTCAGTTCCGCATCCATAAATAGTCAGGCCGAGGTGGGGCAGGCGGGGTACCCTCTGGGTCCGCCTGCCAACCGATTTTTTCCCTTACGTCATTAGATGTGGGGCAGGCGCTTCCGCCTGCCAACCGACTTTTTCCCTCATGTCATTAGACTTCCCGCAGGGCCGTGAGGATTTCTTTTCTTGCCGCGTTAGAGGCCGGGAACAGTCCTCCGGCCGCGCCCAAAACCACCGCAAACGCCATCCCGATCAGCATGATTCCCGCCGATACATGGAAATTAAACGCCGTCTCCGAGAAATTGGAGTTGCCGATTCCCGTCGTGATGCCGTTCAAGGGAAGCACCAGCAGGCACCCCAGCACGCCGCCCAACCCCGAAAGCAGCACCGATTCCAGAAAAAAGCTGAGCAGGATGCTGCCCTTGGAAAAGCCCAGCACGCGCAGCGTGCCGATCTCCCGCGCGCGCCGCGCCACCGCCGCGTACATGGTATTCATGGCCGCGAACGCGCTGCCCACCGCCATGATCACCGCCACAAAAATCCCAATGTACTCGATGGGCGCCGCCGACGCCGTCTGCGCCGCGTAGTATTCCTGCTCCGAGACCGCGTTCATGTTCAGGCGCTGATCGTTGTTGATATCGTTGGCCAGCGCCTTGGCGGTCACCGCGTCGGTGGCCCGCACCAGCGCCGAGCTCAGCACTTCGAGACGCTGCAGGTCGCTCCCGATCTGATTGACGTCGCCCCAAAGCTCGCTGCCCTGCGCCCCCCGGCCCGCATCCATGATGCCGACGATTTCCCACTCCCCGCGTCCGAACCGCACCTTGCGCCCGATCTGTACCTCGGGATACCGCTCAGCGGCGGTCTTGCCCGCCACCAGTTCTCTCCGGCCCTCCTGGAACCACCGGCCGCTCGCCAGTTTCACCCCGCGCCGCATCTCGATTCCTGCCTGTTGCAGGCCGCGCACCGTCACGTTGGTGCCTTCGCCGGTGTCGGTGCTGGAAAGATTGATCACCGTGATCACTTCCAGCGATGCCAGCGGCTGCCCGTTCGTGCCGGTGGCGATGCCCGGTTTAAACTTCAGGTCCTGGAACTGCGTGCGCGTGAAGTTACTGACGATTTCCGATTCGCTGCCCTTGCGCATGACGACGATCTGCAGCGGGTCGCCCGACGAGGCCAGCGTGGTGCGCAAGCCCTCAACCAGCGCCAGCACCGCCAGCAGCACGGCCACGGTGAGCGCGATGCCGAGCGCCGTCATGATCGTGGTGGTCTTCCGTACCACCAGATTGCGAAGATTGTATGCAATGGGAATGGCCATGATTGGTTAATCCGTGCTGCGCAGCGCGTCCACAATCGGCGTGCGCGCGGCGCCCAGCGCCGGCACCACCGAGCTGACGAAACCGATCGCACAGGCGGTCAGGATACACGCCGTGGCCACCGAGGGCTGGAAGGCCGACATTGGCGGCAGAAAGAGTCCGGCCGGACTCTGCTTGACTCCGCCTACCAGCACCGTGGAAAGCAGGAATCCGAAGGCTCCGCCGAGCAGCGAAATGGCAATCGCCTCGCCCAGTATCATGCCGAGGATGTTGCCGTCGGTGAAGCCCAGCGTCTTCAGCACGCCCACCTCGCGGACGCGCTCGCGCACGCTCATCGCCATGGTATTGGCCGAAACCAGCAGGATGGTGAACATAACCGCGCCCGAAATCGCGATCAGAAAAACTTTCACGTTGCCCAGCATGGACACAAAACCCAGCAGGTACTGCTGTTCGCTTTCGGTCTTGGTCTGCACCGTGGCGTTGCGGTACTCGTCGTCGATCGCGGCGGCGATGCGGCCGGCCGACGAGGGATCGTCGATCAGGACAGTGAACACGCCCGCCTGCCCGCGGCGGCGTTCCGGCAGCGACTGCTCCAGGTATTCGCGGCTGAAGTACATAATCTCGCTGGCGCGCGGGCTGTCGAAAACTCCCCGGACGGTGAATTCATAATCTCCCGGAAAAATGTCGCCCACCAGCGTCATGCGGTCGCCGATGTTCAGCTTGTACTTGTTGGCCAGGTCGCGGCCGATCGCGCAGCCGGTCCGGTCGCGCTCGAAGGCGAGTCGCTGGTCGTCGGGAATTTTCAGCTCCCGGTAGATGACGAAGACCTTCTCGGAATCGGCGGCAAAACGGGCGAAGAAGTTCTTGGGATCCGTGTAGGTGCCGTTGAACCACTGCGAAACCATCACTTCGCGCACCCCCGGAATCTGCTTGATGCGGTTCTTGTAGGATTCCGGCATCTGCTGCGTCAGCGAGATCTTGTTGCGCGTCACCACGCGCAGCGCCTCTTCCGGCGTGGCGTCGCTGAGGTACAAGGCGTGGTACATGGCGATCATCACGCCCAGCAGGCACATGGAGACGCTGATGCTCGCGATCGTCAGAAACGTGCGGCGGCGGTTGCGCCAGCAGTTCTTCAATACCAGAGGCAGAAATCGAAACATGCGGGTCTTTCTAGTTTACGCATTCTTGGGGCCGCGTGTTCCGGCACTCCCCCCGCGCCCGCCGCCCCGGCTTCGCGAGTCTGCGCGAATCGGTCGGAGCCATTGCACGGGTTATGGGTTTCCCTTATTATGGGTAACCGCGGGACGCTCCAGCGGGAGTCTCGCGGTCGTTCAATTCTCGCCAACGGAATCGGTTTCATCCACATCGGGTTGGCGGGCGATCCCACGCGCGCCTTCGCGCGACAATGGAGGAGTCTCATGACTCCCGACCCTCGCACCCTCTATACCGAACGCCTGGCCGAACGGCGCGCCGAGATCGCGCACCAGGAAAAGCGCCACCGCCGGCTCGGTCACGGAAAACTGGCGATGGCCGCGTGCGGGGTCGCGCTCGTCTGGCTGGCCCTGGCGCAGGGCGCCTTCTCCATTCTCTGGGTGCTCGTTCCCATTGCCGGCTTCGTGCTGCTGGTGGTGATCCACGAAAAACTGCTCAAGGAAACCGAGCGCTGCCGGCGGGCCGCCCGCTTTTTCGAAAAAGCTCTGGCGCGCCTCGATGGCAACTGGGCCGGCACCGGCGAGGCGGGCGACCGCTACAACGAGGCCGCGCATCCCTATGCGGTGGATCTGGATCTGTTCGGCAAAGGCAGCGTCTTCGAATTGCTCTCGACGGCGCGCACGCGCATCGGCGAAGACCGGTTGGCCGGGTGGCTGAAATCGCCGGCCACGCCCGAGGTGGTGGGCGCGCGCCATCGGGCGGTGGATGAACTGCGCGCGCGCGTGGACCTGCGCGAGGAACTCGCCATCGTCGCCGAGGAAGCGCGCTCCGGCGTGGACCCGGTGCACCTGGCGCAGTGGGGCGAGGCGCCGGCGGCCCTGCGCCAGACCGGCTTCCGCTGGCGCGTTCGACTGCACACGGCGCTGGGTCTGGCCGGTTTCGCCGCCCTGTGGGTTCACTTGCTGCGTTCGGCGAATCTGATTGCCCTGACCGATGGCGTGGATGGGTTGGTGCGCGACCTGTTCCTGGTGGCGCTGGTCGCCAACGGCTGGTTCCTCTACCGGCAAAGCGGCGTGCTGGGCGCGGCGGTTTCGGCGGTGGAGGAGGCGGCCCACGAACTAGGGCTGCTCAGCGAGGTGCTGGTGCGCATGGAGCGCGAAGAGTTCCGCTGCCCCCTGCTGGCCGGCCTGCGCGCGTCGCTGGACGCCGAAGGCGAACCGCCCTCGCGGCAATTGGCGCGCCTCAAGCGGCTGGTGGAGAACCTGGATTCGCGCGACAACGTGGTGGTGCGCGTGCTGGAGCCATTCATCCTGTGGACGGCGCACCTGGCGCTGCAGGTGGAAGACTGGCGCGCCTTCTCCGGCGGCGCGGTGCGGCGCTGGCTGCATGCGGCGGGCGAAATGGAAGCGCTGTGCTCGCTGGCCAGCCACGCCTTCGAACATCCCGCCGACACGTTTCCGGAGTTTGCGCCCGCGGGTCCCTGGATCGACGCCGAAGCCATCGGACACCCGCTGCTGGCCGAGGACAAGGTGGTGCGCAACGATATCCGCATCGGCGGCGCGCTGCGCGTGATCGTGGTGAGCGGCTCCAACATGTCGGGCAAGAGCACCATGCTGCGCACCCTGGGCGTGAATGCGGTGCTGGCGCAGGCGGGCGCCCCGGTGCGCGCGCGCCGGCTGACGCTTTCGCCCCTGACCGTGGGCGCGTCCATCCGCCTGACGGATTCGCTGCAAAGCGGCATCTCGCGTTTCTACGCGGAGATCCTGCGCCTGCGCCAGATCCTGGATGAGACGGCGGGGCCGCTGCCCGTGCTGTTTCTGATCGACGAGTTCCTGCACGGGACCAATTCCCACGACCGGCGGATCGGCGCCGGCGCGCTGGTGCGCGGCCTGGTGCAGCGCGGCGCCATCGGTCTGGTCACCACGCACGATCTGGCGTTGGCGGATATCGCGGGTGAACTGGGGGAGAGCGCCGCCAACGTGCATTTCGAGGATCAGATCGCCGATGGCAAGATCTCCTTCGATTACCTCATGCGCCCCGGCGTGGTGCGCAAGAGCAACGCCATCGAGTTGATGCGGCAGGTGGGGCTGGAGATTTGACGGCGGACCACATACGCGAACTGGCGCGCCGCTCGGGATTCGAACTGGCGGGGGTGGCCGCCGCCGTCCCGGCCGACGACCGCGCGCGCTATGGCGAGTGGGTGGCGGCTGGCAGCGCTGGCAAAATGGGGTATCTCACCGGGCGGCGCGCGGCGCTGCGCGACGATCCGCGCCAACTGCTGGCGTCGGCGCGGTCGGTAATCTGCGTCGGCAAACTGTATCAGACGCCCTGGCCGCATTCCACGCGATTCCACGATGTGGAGCGCGCCTGGATCGCGCGCTACGCCTGGGGCGAGGATTACCACGACGTGCTGCGGTGCGGATTGGAGCGCCTCGATGGCTTGCTGCGCGAGAGCGCGGGCGCGGCATACGAATCGCGCATCTGCGTGGACACGGCGCCCCTGCTGGAGCGAAGTTACGCGAGGCTGGCGGGGCTGGGGTGGATCGGGCGGAATACCTGCCTGATCAACCAGCGGCAGGGCTCGTGGTTCTTCCTCGGCGAGTTGCTGGTGTCGCTCGCGCTAGCGCCGGACGAGCCGCCGCCGGACCGCTGCGGCA
The DNA here is from genome assembly GCA_050014175.1 of Candidatus Solibacter sp. Lineage (GTDB taxonomy): Bacteria > Acidobacteriota > Terriglobia > Bryobacterales > Bryobacteraceae > Solibacter. The sequence continues at coordinate 7,287 of JBEKDV010000178.1, forward strand.
CCTGCATGCGCTGCGTGGAGGCGTGCCCCACGGCGGCGCTGGTGCCGGGGCAGGGCCTCGATGCCACAAAGTGCATCTCCTATTTCACCATCGAACTGCGCGGCGCCATTCCCCCGGAGCAGCGCGCCGGGATTGGCCCGCACGTGTTCGGATGCGATATCTGTCAGGACGTGTGCCCGTGGAACGGGCGCGCGCCGGCGACGGAAGACGCCGCGTTCGCGCCCCGCCGGTTCGCCCCGCGGTTGGAGGAACTGGCGGTGATCGGGGAGGAGGAGTTTCGAGCCATGTTCCGCGGTACGCCGGTGATTCGCGCCCGCTACGCTGGTTTTCTGCGCAACGTGGCGGTCGCCATGGGGAATGCGAGGCAAGAGAAGTTCCGCGCGCCGCTGGAGAAACTGGCCGAATCGGAGGATGGCGTGGTCGCCGAGCATGCGCGTTGGGCGCTGGGGCGGCTGTGAAGAGGCCGCCGCGATCGCAGGGTTGGGTAAAACCGGGGACAGACGGGACGTTTTCCGGTTTCTCGTGATTAAATGGAAAACGTTCCGTCTGTCCCCGGTTTCGGGATAATAGTAGGTAGATGCTCATGTTCGCCTTGCTCCTGGCACTGATAGCCTTGCCGCTAGGCGGGCAACAAGCCCTGATCGACGAGGGGTACGCTCACTTCTACAACCTGGAATTCGACCAGGCCATTGCCGTCTTTGAAAAGGGCATCGTGCAGTACCCCGGGCTGGCTGACCTGAACAACCACCTGGCGCAGACGCTCATCTTCCGGGAAATGCTGCGCGATGGCTCGCTCGAAAGCGAGCTCGTCTCGGGCAACAATCCTTTTCTGCGGCGCCCCAAGCTGAATCCCACGCCCGAGACGGAGAAGCGCATTTTGGACGAGATCGCCAGGGCCATGGCGCTGACCGACGCACGCCTGAAGCAGAATCCCAAGGACACGGCGGCGATGTACGCGAGCGGGATCGCCTACGGCCTGCGCTCCGATTACTTCTGGGTGGTAAAAAAAGCGTGGCACGATTCGCTGCGCGACGCCACCAGCGCGCGCAAGCTGCACAACCGCATCAGCGAACTGGAGCCCGACAACGTGGATGCCCGCCTGGTGCAGGGCCTGCACGATTACATCGTGGGCAGCCTGCCCCTGGCATACAAGATGTTGGGCTTCCTGATCGGAATTCACGGCGACAAGGAGAAGGGCATCCGGACGGTGCAGGACGTGGCCAAGAACGGCAAACTGAACCGCGTGGACGCCGAACTCTTCCTGTGCGCGCTATACCGCCGCGAGAACCAGAGCAAGATGGCGGTTCCGCTGGTGCAGGACCTCATCCGCCGCTATCCGCGAAACTACCTCCTGCGCATGGAACTGGGGCAAATGTACAGCCAGTCGGGCGATGGCGTCCGCGGCTTGCAGGCGCTGGAAGAGGTGGCGCAGCTCAAAGCCAGCCACGCGCCCGGCTTCGACCGGGTGCCGTGGGAGAAGATCTACTACCAGGAGGGATCGATTGAATTCTGGTACAACGATCTGGACCGGTCGCTGGAGAACATGAAGAAGGTCGCCTCCGCCGGCGATGAAGTGGACCTCAATACCGGTGTGCTGGCGCGGCTGCGCATGGGCCAGATCTACGACATGAAGCACCGGCGTGCCGAGGCCATCGAAGCATACAAGAAAGCCATCGCGTACGCTCCCCAGGCGGAGGCAGCGCAGGAATCCAGGAAGTACCTGGACACGCCCTACCGGCGCATGTAGCTACTCGATGCTGACTTTTACCGGCTGGGTGATGAGCTTGGGTTCCTTGCCGGTGGTCAGAATCATCAGCGCCAGGCGGCCGGTGGCCTTGGCCGGGATCTTGAATTTGATCTCGGTAGCGCTCTGATCGGTGACTTCGCAAACGAAATCGTTCTTATCGTCGGTGAGGTAGACCTTACTCACGTTGGCCTTTTCGAGATTCTCGCCGGTAACGGTAATCACATCACCTGCCTTCCCACTCGGCGGATCGACCGAAGACATGCGGGGCATCGCCTCCTGGGCGAACAGCACAAGAGTCGCAAGAGTCGCGGCGAACAGAAGCAACACTATAGAAGACAGTTTCATCTGAATATCCGTTCCTTTGACTCTGATGGTATGTCCATTGAGTCCGAATATCAAGGGCCGTGCCGGAATTCCCGCAATTCCTTGAAATGTTTGTGGGGTGGGGCGCCCGGAAGAAGAGTCCGAGCTTCGAAGCGGATTGACAGGCTGAAGCCTGCCCCACCATTGACAGGCTGAAGCCTGCCCCACCATTGACAGGCTGAAGCCTGCCCCACCAAAATCAGTCGCAGCGGAGGGCGGTGGCGGGGTCTATTTTGAGGGCGCGGCGGGCGGGGAGGCAGGTGGCGGCCAGGGCGAGAACGATCATCAAGGCGGCGACGGCGGCGAAGGTGGCCGGATCGGTGGCTTGGGTGCGGTAGAGTTGCGCGGCGATGAGGCGGGTGAGCGCCCAGGAGCCGGCCAGCCCGAGCACGGTGCCACCGGCAACCAGCATCAGAGCGTGGCCCATCACCAGGCGAAATACATCCCGTCGCGAGGCGCCCAGGGCCAGGCGGATGCCGATTTCCTGTAGCCGCCGGCTCACCGTGTAAGAGAGCACGCCGTACAGCCCCGTGGCGGCCAGCAGCAACGCGATGGCGGCGTAGATTCCCAGCAGCAAGGTGTAGAACCGCGGCTGCGACACATTGCCGGACACCACATCGCACATGGTCATCACGTCGCCGATGGGTTGAGCCGGCGCGATGGCGCGGATTTCCTTCTGCGCGGCCGCCGCCAGCGCCATGGGGCCGGCGCCGGGGGTGCGCAATACCAGCGTCATGGCAAACGGGGCGAAGAAAAACTGGCGATAGTCGAAGTACATCTCCGGTTCCGGCTCGTCGCCCAGGTTAAGATTTCGCACGTTGTTGACCACGCCCACGACGGTGGCAAAGGGGCCCTTGCCTTCGGTCGACTGGGTGATCCGTTGGCCGATGGGGTTATCGCGGGGGAAATATTTGCGGGCCAGGGACTCGCTGATTACGACGACTCGGGCCGAGGCGTCAGGGGCGGCGTTGCCGATATCGGCATCGTCAAAAAAGCGTCCCTGGCGCAGACCGATGCCCATGGCGCGGAAGTAGCCGGGGCTGACGGAGCGTAGTTTCACCAGTTGGCGCTCGCCATTGGGCGGCACATGTCCCTCCACCACGAAGGTGGAGTTGGCGTCCACGCCGGCGAGCGGGAGGGGCGCGATCAGGCCGGCGGAATGCAAGCCGGGGAGGGAAGCCAACCGGTCGAGGATTCGAGTGTAGTAGGCGGGTTGTTGCGCCTTGCCGGTGATGTCGGGGGGCAGGGGCACGCGGAGGGTGAGGACGCGGTCCGGATTGAAGCCGGAGTCGACCGAGGTCAGGCGCTGCAAGCTGCGCAGCATGAGTCCGGCGCCCACCAACAGGATGAGGGAGAGCGCGGTCTCGGCGACGACCAGGAGATTGCGGACGCGGCCGGAGCGGGCGCCGGAAGAGTTGCCGCGGCCGCTTTCCTTGAGAGCCGCGGTGAGATTGGAACGCGTGGCTTCGAGCGCCGGCACGAGGCCGAAGACCACGCCTGCGATGGCGGTGACCGCCAGGGTGAAGAGCAGCACGGCGGAATCCAAGTGGGTTTGGTCCAAGCGCGGCACCGGGTCGCGGCCGGGGAAGAGCGCGACCAACGCGCGCGCGCCTAAGGCGCCCACGAGCAAGCCGGAGGCGCCGCCGGCAGAGGAGAGCAGCAGGCTTTCGGCAAGGAGTTGGCGGATCATGCGCAGGCGTCCGGCGCCGAGGGCGGCGCGCACGGCGATTTCGCGGGCGCGGTCGGAAGCCCGGGCCAGCAGCAGGTTGGCGACATTCAGGCAGGCGATGAGGAGGACGAAAGCCACGGCGCCGAGCGATACCAGAAGGCTGGCGCGCACGCGGCCGGTGAGTTGCCGGGCCAGGGGGACGAGGCGCACGTTCCAACCTTTGCGCACGTCTTCGGGCGCGATCTGGCGGAGCACGGCCAAGAGGTCCGCCTGGGCTTGCGCGGGGGAGATTCCGGGGCGCAGGCGCACCGCGGCGGGGGTGCGGAGGTCGCGTTCGGCGGTGTCGGCGGCGGTGAATTGCCACGGGGTCCAGAGGGCAAAGCGCTGGTCGTAGAAGAAATCTTCCGGCATGACGCCGACGATGGTGTGGGGGACGCCGTTCAAGAGCAGGGTTTTGCCGAGCACGCCGCGGTCGCCGGCGAAGCGGCTTTTCCAGAGCTTGTGGGTGAGGATGACGACGGCGGGCGCGCCGGGGCGGAACTCCTCGTCGCGGAAAATGCGGCCGAGGGCCGCGGGGCGGGCGAGCATGCGGAAGCACTGGTTCGACACTTTGCCGCCGAACTCGTTCTGGGGGCCTTGGGGACCGGTGAGGGTGAGGTTCTGCCAGCGCGACACGGCGAGCTCGGCGAAGGCGTGAAGGCGCTGGCCGAAGATCAGTGCGTCGGCGGGCGACACGCCGGCCGGCTGACCTTTGGGATCGATCTCGTCGAGACGATAGAGGCGGTCGGGATCGTGGTAGGGGAGGGGGCGCAGAAGTACGGCGTTGACGACGCTGAAAACGGCGCTGTTGGCGCCGATGCCGAGGGCCAGAACCGCCACCACAATCGAGGTGAAGCCCGGAGAGCGCCGCAGCGTGCGCGCCCCGTAACGAAGATCCAGCAGGAAAGCGGACATAAAAGCCGGCTCCAGAACTGAAAAGCGGGACAAATTTGTCCCGCTCCTCTGACTGCGCTTGTTGATAATAAATGAGTTAGTACGCAAAATGCGGCGAAAGCGGGCAAAATTTGTCCCGCTTCGCCGGCGATTCACAGGAGCGGGGCGGCGCGCGTCCGCCCCCTGATTCCATGTTACGGCACGGGGGTATGGCCGCCGGGGGTGCGGGGCGGAGGGAAAATCGAGCTAAAGTCCGCCTGAAGAATGGCTTAGGGGGAAGAGAATTTATTTTATGTTGGCGTGACTCGGGTTCAGCGTATGAATTCGGAGGATCAACTACCATAGTTTATATGCACGTTTCGGAAATCGACACGCCCGCGCTGGTGGTGGATCTGGATATCATGGAGCGCAACCTGGCCCGGGTTGGCGGCTACGCGCGCGAACACGGCTTGCGATTGCGGCCGCATACCAAGACTCACAAATCGGTGCGATTGGCGCGACGGCAGTTGGCCGGCGGCGCCGCGGGGCTGACCGTGGCCAAAGTCTCGGAGGCCGAAATCATGGTGGCCGCCGAGCCCGACGATCTGCTGGTGGCCTACCCGATTATCGGCCACACGAAACTGGCGCGCCTCATGCAGGTGGCGCGCCAAACGCGGGTCACGGTGGCGCTGGACAGCGCGTTCGCGGCGCGGCAACTGGCCGACGCGGCGCGGGCGGGGCAGGTGGAAATCGGGGTGCTGGCCGAAGTGGATGTCGGTCTGGGACGCGTGGGCGTGAGCGCGGGCGAGGCGCTGCTTGAACTGGCGCGGACCATCGAAAAGCTGCCCCACGTGCGCTTTGCGGGCATCGCATTCTATCCGGGCCATATCAAGAGCCTGGATGAAAGCGGCCGGCGCGCGCTAGGGGAACTTTCCGATCTCGTGGGCGGCATCCTGGACGATTTCCGTGGCGCCGGAATCGAGATCGGGACGGTGAGCGGCGGGTCCACGCCCACGCTTTTCCAGTCGCACGAAATATCCGGGCTGACGGAGATCCGCCCGGGCACGTACGTGTTCAACGACCTGAACACGATTCGCAGCGGCGCCTGCGCGCTGGAAGATTGCGCCGCCAGCATTCTGGCCACGGTAGTTTCCACCGCCCGCCCCGGACAGATGATTATCGATGGCGGGTCGAAGACCTTCTCTTCGGACCGGCTGGCGAACACGGCGGAAGTCACGTTCGGGCGGGTGGTGGAAGCTCCCGGAGCGCGCTTCCACAAGATGAACGAAGAGCACGGCTTCATCGACCTGGCCCACGCCGAGGCGGAATTCAGGGTGGGCGACCGGGTGCACGTGATCCCCAACCACATTTGCGTGGCCGTCAACCTGCACGAAAAGGTGTATGGCGTGAGGGGGGACACGGTGGAAGAGGTGTGGCCGGTGGACGCGCGGGGGAAGTTGCAGTAGGGGCAGAAGGATGAAGGGACAGGCCGGGAGGCCTCAGCTAAGAATGCCCCCTCGAAAGAGGGCATGGCAGGCTGAAAGCCTACTCTACTCTGTTATCCTGGGTTTCCAGGAGGGCCTTCCTTGCGCACCTTTTTAGTATGTCTGGCGGCGATTGCCGCTCATGCCGCCACTTCCGTGTATCAGGCGTCCGTCGATCAACTTACCGTGGTGCACGGGGCCGCGGCGGCGGATTCCGCCATCCACCACAACGCGCCGAAGTCCCTCCGCGTGGAACCGGGCGGGCAGTACGCCGACGCCCTGGTCCGCTCCGCGCCGGTTTCGCTCACCATCGGCAAACGATACGAACTCTCCGCGTGGGTGCGCACCGAGGGTGTTACGGTCCGCGACACGGACCGCTCGCCCATCGCCACCGGCGCGGCTCTTTCCATGGCGTCCATGCCCTTCGACGTCCATTCCGAAACTCTGGCCGGCACGCGCCCGTGGACGCGCTTGTCCCTCAAGTTCACGGCCACGCGCGCGCAGGACGCCATTCTGCTGGCGGTGGCCAACGGCGGCGCGTTCAAAGGCAAGGCCTGGTTCGACGGCGTCTCGCTGGACGAAGCTTCCACCAGCGATGCCTGGCCCGCGCGGGAAGCCGTCAAGACTTTCGGGCCGGCCTGGCGCTACCCCGCCGCCGGCTGGATCTATCTGCACATCGAAGGCAAGCCCTACGAGCGGGGCTACCAGCACGGCTATCTGATGGCGCGCGAAATTCCCGAGTATCTGGAACGCTGCGCGGCCGATCTCGGCACCAACGCCAGCGGTTGGGACGGGCTGCGCACGCAGGCGAGTGCGCTGTTTCTGCGCGGCTTCGATGGCGAGATCCTGGAGGAAATGCGCGGTATCGCCGATGGCGCGAGCGATGCGGGTATCAAGTGGCAGGGGCGGCGGCTCGATGTCGTCGATATCGTCGTTTCCAATATCACCGTGGAACTCGGCGAACTGCGCAACGCCATGGAAGTTACGCCCACCGGCCTGGAGACCCTTAAGTTCGAATCGCCCAGTTACTACGACAAGAAACGCGACTCCGTGCTGGACCATTGCAGCGCTTTTGCCGCCACAGGACCGGCCACCAGAGATGGCAAGATGGTGGTCGGTCACGTCACCTGGTGGCCGCTGACCCTGGCCGAACAAACCAATGTGTGGCTTGACGTCAAGCCGGAGAACGGCCACCGCGTGCTCATGCAGAGTTATCCGGGCGGGATCGAGAGCGGCACGGATTGGTATCAAAACGACGCTGGAGTGGTGCTTACCGAAACCACCATCCGGCAGACGCCCTTCAATGCGCAGGGGACGCCCGTGGCGTTCCGCGCCCGCATGGCGATTCAGTATGGCGGATCCATCGACGAAGTGGTCAAACAACTCGGCACACGTAACAACGGCCTCTACACCAATGAGTGGCTGATGGGCGACGCTAAGACGAATGAGATCGCCATGTACGAACTGGGCACGGCGCACACCAAGTTGTGGCGCAGCGGAAAGAACGAGTGGTTTGGCGATACGCCCGGCTTCTACTGGGGGAAT
>JBEKDV010000179.1:0-14926 GCA_050014175.1 Candidatus Solibacter sp.
ACCGTGCTGGCCCTCAACGACCGCTGGGAGGTCCACTGGAAAGACGGTAAGGTCGAGCAGACGAAGGCGGGCGGCGGATCGCACGAGGGCAATTTCCTGGAAGCCGTGAAGAGCCGGAAGAAGCCCAACGCGGACGTGGAGATCGGCAGGTTGAGCACCATGCTCTGTCACCTGGGCAACGTATCGTACAAACTGGGGCGCGACGTGCGCTTCGATCCGAAGACGGAGAAGTTCGGCGATGCGGAAGCCAACAAGTTATTGCGCAAAGAGTATCGCGCAGGGTACGAACTGCCGAAAGTGTAAGGCGCAAAAGACGGTCGAGGGTCCCACCCGCGGCACCAGTTGGTTATAGTGAGGTGAGCTGCATTCCGCATGGGCCGCATTCGCATTCTTCCCGACCAGGTTGCCAACCAGATCGCCGCCGGCGAAGTGGTGGAGCGCCCCGCCTCGGTGGTCAAGGAGCTGCTGGAGAACTCGCTCGATGCCGGCGCCACGGATCTGCGCGTGGAAGTGGAGGCCGGCGGGCGGCGGCTGATCCGCATTGTGGACGATGGCTGCGGCATGTTGCGCGATGACGCGCTATTGGCCTTCGAACGGCACGCCACGAGCAAACTGCGCAACGTCAAAGACCTGCTCTCCATTTCCACGCTGGGGTTTCGCGGCGAGGCGCTGCCCTCCATCGCGTCGGTTTCGCGCCTGCTATTGGAGACACGGTCGATGGAGGAAGCCACCGGCACGCGCATCGAAATCGCCGGTGGCAAGATGCTGCGCTGCGAGGAAGCCGCGCTCGGCGGCGGCACGGCGATCGCGGTGCGCGATCTGTTCCACAATGTCCCGGCGCGCCGCAAATTCCTGCGCACCGAGCAGACCGAACTGGCGCACATCGCCTCCCTTGTCACGCACTACAGCCTGGCGCATCCCGACAAGAGCTTCCGCTTGAGCACGGGGCCGAACGAACTGCTGAGCGTGACTCCCGTGACGACCATGAAGGAGCGCGTCTACCAGGTATTTGGTAGCCAGATTCTGGACGAACTGGTGGAAATCGGCGTGCGCGAGCGGGATCTGTTTCTGCCGCCGCCCAGCGTGCCGCCCTCGCAGGCGATCGCGGATTACCGCGCCGCGGAGCCCGAAGACCCGCCGCTGCGGCGCTTTCGCCTCACCGGGTTTTTCTCGCGCCCGCAGATGCAGAAGGCCAATCGCAATTCCATCTACGTGTTCGTCAACGGGCGGCTGATTCGCGACCGCCTGGTGCTGCACGCGCTCTCCTCGGCCTATTACAACCTGATGCCGCCCTCGGCGTACCCATTCGCGCTGCTGTTTCTGGAATGCGACGCCGAAGAGGTGGATGTCAACGTGCATCCTTCGAAGACGGAGGTTCGTTTCCGCCACGGCACCTTCGTTCACGATTTCGTGCGCGACACTATACGCGAGCGGCTGATGGAGAGCCGGCCGTCGAACACGTTCTCCCCGGCGCCCTTGCCGGCGCCACCGGCGCAGCCCGCGGTCGGGTTGCCGTACTCCGAATTCAGCCAGATGATGGAGAACGAGCAGCCGGTGGCGGCGGGGTTGGTGGACCCTGCCGCATCGCTTGCGCCCCCGCCTGAAGCGGCGCCCATTACGACGGAGCCGGCGATGCCGGAGTTCACGCTGCGCGCGTCCGCCGCACCCACTCCGCGCCTGGATTTCAGCGCGCCGCCGATCGAAGTGACGCCCGGTCCGCCGCCATCCGGCAAACTCTCGCGCCGGCTCGACATGCATGGCGAGTTCCCGCCGGACGCTATTCCCGCGCCCGAGATGTCGCTTTCGGCATTGAGCGACCTGCGCCCGCTCGGGCAGATTCACGAGAGCTTCATCATCGCCGCCGGGCGCGACGGGTTGTGGATAATAGACCAGCACGTGGCCCACGAGCGAATCCTTTTCGAGCAGGTGCTCAAACAGCGCGCCGCCGGGCGTGTCGAGATGCAGCGCCTGCTGATGCCGATGATCCTGCAACTGACGCCTGAGCAGCAGATCGATTACGCGCGCATCGCCGAGGAATTGCACGCTTCGGGGTTCGAAACCGAGCCCTTCGGCAATCGCACGATCGCGGTGAAAGCCGCGCCGGCCAGCGTGGGGCCGCAGGATCTGGAGCGCATCCTGTTGGAGATTCTGGAAATCGCCGAGAACGAAATGCGCTCCGCATCGCTGGACGATTTACGGCGCAATATCTGCGCGTCCATCGCCTGCCGCGCCGCCATCAAGATCAACATGCGGCTGGATTTCGCCAAGATGGAGTGGCTTTTGCGCGCCCTCGCCGCCACCGATTGCCCGATGAGTTGCCCGCACGGAAGGCCGATTGCAATGCACTACTCCACGCGGGAGATCCTGAAGGCATTCCACCGGATTTAGGGGACTTAGCCCTAGCTCAAGACCTTCCTTGACTTTTTTGCCCGCCTCCTGTAAAAGTAAAGTACAGGCGAATAAAAGGCGAATAAATGGGCGCGGCTGTCTTGTTGAAGCAGTTCGAATCGATGCTCGGCGAACCCTTCGACTGGCAATCCCGCCCCGAGCCGGAACGCGCCTCCACCGGCATCGCGGAAATCGATTCGGCCACCGGCGGATTGCCCCGTGGATGCCTCACCGAAATCGTCGGACCCGCTTCCTCCGGCCGCACCAGCCTGCTGCTCGGTCTGCTGGCCGCCGCCACCGCGCGCCAGGAAACTTGCGCGCTGGTGGATGCCGAGGACGCCTTTTCCCCTCATTCCGCCGCCGATGCCGGCGTGCAACTGGAGCGCCTGCTGTGGGTGCGCTGCGGGCACAGCGCCGAACACGCCCTTAAAGCGGCCGACCTGCTCATCCAGGGCGGCGGCTTCGGCCTGGTGGTCATGGATCTGGGCGATACCCCGCCCGCCACCGCGCGCCGCATCTCGCTGGCCTCCTGGTTCCGCCTGCGCCGCGCCGTGGAACATACACCCACCATGCTGGTTTCTCTCGCGCGGCAATCCAACGCCCGAACCTGCGCCTCGCTGGTGATCGAGTGCGGGCGCAATGCGGCCACCTGGAGCGGCGCGCGTTCCGTCTCCCGCCTGCTGCGCGGCATCGACGTGCGCGCCCAATCCACCCATCGGAGAAAGCAATGTTCGCCTGTCTTCACGGCACGGGCAATCTGACCGCGCTGGCCATGGAATTCTCACCCACCGTGGAGGCCACCGGCCCGGATACCGTGACCTTCGACGTGTCTGGCCTCGACCGCATCTTCGGCCTCCCCCAGGATGTCGCCGCCGCCATCGCCCGCCGCGCCCGCGAGGTCGCGGTGAAGGCCAATCTCGCGCTCGCTTGCAATCCCGATGCCGCCATCTGCGCCGCCCGCGGATTCTCCGGCGTGAGCCTGATGCCGCACGGCGACGAAGCCAAATTCCTGGCCACCCTGCCCCTCGGGCTGCTCTCGCCCACGCCCCAATTGCTCGAAACCCTGGACCGCTGGGGCATCCGCCGCTTCCACGATATGGCGGCGCTCCCGCCGCTCGGCATCGCCGAACGGCTCGGCCCCGAAGGCTTGCGCCTGCGCGAACTGGCGCGCGGCGAAGGCGATCGCAAGCTGCTGCCCATCGCCGAAGCGCTCCATTTCGAAGACGAGATCGAGCTGGATTATCCGGTGGAACTGCTGGAGCCCCTGGCCTTCCTGCTGGCCCGCCTCATCAATGGCTTGGCCACGCGTCTGGCCACCCGCGCTCTCGCCACCGACGAACTCCGCCTGCGCCTCAAGCTGGAAACCGGCGGTACCCACGAACGCTGTCTGCGCCTGCCGGTTCCCTCGCTCGATACAAGAGCGTTCCTCAAGCTGCTGCAACTCGATCTGGAAGCCCATCCGCCCGCCGCTCCCATCGTGCACTTGTGGATGGGCGTCAATCCGGTGAAACCGCAAGCCGCGCAGAACGGCCTCTTCGTCCCCGTCGCGCCCGAACCGGTGAAGTTGGAACTGACGCTGGCGCGCATACAGGCCTTCGTGGGGGAAGGCCGCGTGGGCACTCCGGAACTGCTCGACACCCACCGCCCCGACGCCTTCCGCATGCAAAAGGGGACGGCCGCATCGGGCAAACCGCAATTCAAAAATGCGTCTGTCCCCTTCATGGCGCTGCGCATTTTCCGGCCGCGGCGCACGGCGCGCGTGGCCCTTGCGTCGGGCCAGCCCAGCTTCGTCATGGCCGATGGCGTGCGCGGCAAGGTCCTCGATCTCGCCGGTCCCTGGCGCACTTCCGGCGACTGGTGGACCCTCGACCCCTGGCAGCGCGACGAATGGGATATCGCGCTTTCCGATGGAGCCCTCTACCGCATCTACTGCGATCCCGCCGGCTGGTTCGTGGAAGGCAGTTATGACTAAAATGACATCCGCCCTGTGGAGTAGCCTTTCAGGCTGCCATGACCCCATTCGTGGGGGCATTCTTCCCCGGTTTCCCAGCTCATTCCACCACAGACCCGGTGGCAGTTATGACTGACGCCTACGTCGAACTCCACGCCCGCTCCGCCTTCAGCTTCCTGGAAGGCGCCTGCGTGCCCGAAGACCTGGCCGGCGCATGCGCCAACCTCGATCTGCCCGCCATGGCCCTGCTCGACCGTAACGGCGTCTACGGCGCGCCACGCTTCCACATGGCCGCCAAAAAGGCCGGCCTGCGCGCCCACATCGGCAGCGAAATCACCTGCACCAACGGCCGCACATACCCCCTGCTGGCCGCCTCCCGCGAAGGCTACCGCAACCTCTGCCGCCTGGTCACCCGCATGAAGTTGCGCGCTCCCAAGGGCGAAGGCGCGGCCACCCTTGACGAGTTCGCCGAATTCTCCCGCGGCCTCATCTGCCTCACCGCGCACCCCGACGAGCGCCTGCTCGATATCTTCGGCAAGCACGCGCTCTGCGCCGAAGTGCAGCGCCATCACAATCGCGCGGAAGAGGCGCACAACCAAGCCACCATCGAACGCGCGCGCCGCCTCGGCATCCCGATCGTGGCCACCAACCATCCCGCCTACGCCGTCCCCGCGCAGCGCGAACTGCTGGACGTCTTCACCTGCATCCGTAATAAAGTTACGCTGGCCACCGCCGGCCGCCTGCTGGAATCCAACAGCGAGCGCCACGTCAAATCGGCCGCCGAAATGGCGCGCCTCTTCGCCGACCTCTCCGAAGCCATCGCCAACACGCGCGAAATCTCCGCGCGCCTGGATTTCACCCTCGCCGACCTCGGCTACGAATTCCCCCGCTACCCCGTCCCCGAAGGCGAGACCCAGATGAGCCTGCTGCGCAAGCTCGCCGGCGAGGGCGCGCGCCGCCGCTACCAGCCCTATCACGAGCGCGCTCGCCTTCAGATCGAACGCGAGCTCGCGCTCATCGAGAAGCTCCATCTCCCTGGCTACTTCCTCATCGTTTGGGACATCGTGCGCTTCTGCAAAGAGCACAACATCCTCGCCCAGGGCCGCGGCAGCGCCGCCAATAGCGCCGTCTGCTACGCCCTGGAAATCACCGCGGTGGACCCCGTCGGCATGGACCTTCTCTTCGAACGCTTCCTCAGCGAAGAGCGCGGCGAGTGGCCCGATATCGATCTCGATCTCCCCAGCGGCGACAAGCGCGAACAGGCCATCCAGTATGTTTACCAGCGCTTCGGCCAGCTCGGCGCCGCCATGACGGCCAACGTCATCACCTACCGCGGGCGCTCGGCCGCGCGCGAGGTGGGCAAGGCGCTGGGCTTCGAAATCACTTCCCTGGAAAAGCTCGCCAGCCTGGCGCGCACCTGGGAATGGAGAGATCCCACCGACACCACCGAGCGCCAGTTCCGCGAAGCCGGCTTCGATCTCAACCACCCGCGCGTCAACAAGTTTTGCGAGCTCTACCGCATGGCGCAAGACCTGCCGCGCCACCTCGGCCAGCACTCCGGCGGCATGGTCGTCTGCCAGGGCGCGCTCGATTCGGTGGTGCCGCTAGAGCCCGCCACCATGCCCGGCCGCGTCGTCGTCCAGTGGGATAAAGAGGATTGCGCCGATCTCGGCATCATCAAAGTGGACCTGCTCGGCCTCGGCATGATGGCGGTGCTCGAAGAGTGTCTCAAACTATGCCCCGAAGTGGACCTCGCGCAGCTTCCGCCCGACGACCCCGCCGTCTTCTCCGCGCTGCAACGCGCCGACACCATCGGCATGTTCCAGGTGGAGAGCCGCGCCCAGATGTCCTGCCTGCCGCGTTTGAAGCCGGCCCGCTTTTACGACATCGTGGTGCAGGTGGCCATCATCCGCCCCGGCCCCATCGTCGGCAAAATGGTGCACCCCTACCTGAATCGCCGCCAGGGGCGCGAACCGGTCGATTGCCTCCACCCCTCGCTGGAACCCGTGCTTCAGCGCACGCTCGGCGTCCCGCTCTTTCAGGAGCAACTGCTCCGCATGGCCATGATTGCCGCCGGATTCACCGGCGGCGAGGCCGAAGAGTTGCGCCGCGCCATGGGCTTCAAACGCTCCGAAAAACGCATGGCGGATATCGAGCTCAAACTGCGCGCCGGCATGACGCGCAACGGCATCGCCGCCAAGGCGCAGGACGATATCGTCCGCTCCATCACGTCGTTCGCCCTCTACGGCTTCCCCGAGTCGCATGCCGCCAGCTTCGCCCTGATCGCCTACGCCAGCGCCTATCTCAAGTGCCACTACCTGGCGGAATTTACCTGCGCCCTGCTGAACAACCAGCCGATGGGGTTTTACGCCCCCGCCATCCTCATCAAAGACGCCCAGCGCCACGGCCTCCGCGTCCTGCCGGTGGACGTGACCTGCTCCGCATGGGAGTGCACGGTAGGTGGGGCAGGCGGGGTACCCTCTGGGTCCGCCTGCCAACCCCCGATACACGTAGACTCGGCAGGCGGGGTACCCTCTGGGTCCGCCTGCCAACCCGCCTGCCAACCTATGCGCCTAGGCCTGCGCTATGCCCGCGGACTCCGCGAAGAGGCCGCCCGCGCGCTCGTGCGCGCCCGCGATGTGCGCCCCTTCACCAGCGTGGACGATCTCGCCGTCCGCGTGCGCGAACTGCGCAAGGACGAACTGAATCGCCTGGCCGAAATCGGCGCGCTCAATACGCTCGAGAAGCAGCACCGCCGCGACACCCTATGGCAGGCGCAGCGCGCCATCCTCCCCGTCGGCCCGCTGCTCGCCCCGCTGGAGGAAACCGGCGAACCTTCGCCGCTCGCCCCCATGAGCACCGAAGAGCGCCTCTGGGCCGATTACCGCGGCACCGGCCTGACCGTCGGCAAGCACCCCATGGCATGGCGCCGCATCGAGATGAACACGCTCGGCGTGATTCCGGCGATGCACCTGCCGCGCATCCGCAATGGCGCCGTGGTGCGCATCGCCGGCAGCGTGGTGGTGCGCCAGCGACCCGGCACCGCCAAGGGCTTCGTCTTCCTCAGCATGGAGGACGAAACCGGCATGATGAACGCCATCGTCAACCCCGCCACCTTCGACCGTTTCAAATTCGAAGTCCTCGGCGAGCCCTACCTCATCATCGATGGCGTCCTGCAAAATCAGGACGGCGTGATCAGCGTGAAAGCCGGCCGCGTCGCCGCCCTCCGCGCCGGGGCCGCGCCGGAAGTGCACAATTTCCACTGAGGTAAGGCGTCAACGCGCACGCGGCCTGACGTCAGGCGTCACCAAGCCCAAGCTGCATACGCAACGCCCGCTCAATCGCCTGCATGCCTTCGCGCGAAACACTCCCCAACCTGGATTTCAGGCGTTGCTTGCTTACCGTGGCCACCTGATCCGCCATCGCCTTCCGCGCCTCGCCATTCACTTCGATCACGGCTTCGCACGAATAAACCCGCAACATCTTGCTGGTAATGGGAACCACTTGCACCCGGTTCAGGTATCGATTGGAAGCATCGTTACTCACAATCACCGCGGGGCGTGTTTTCTGTATCTCACCGCCAAGAGATGGATCGAAGTCAACCCACCAGACCTCACCGCGCAGCATGCGGCTCGTCCCCGGCGTCCCCGATCAAACCTTCCGACCAAGCCAGCGCTTCCCGCTCCCGTTCCTCATCCGCGGCCATGTCCCGGTACGCTGCCTCCATGTCTTCCGGCAGGACGTGTGGACGCGCAAGCTTCTCCAGAAACTGGCTGATCCGACGCCGGCCGATCTTGCGATACAGCCCTTCGTAGACTTCGTCGCTTATGCTGATCGTGAGTTTCTTGCTCATGGCCCTATACGTATTCTACACGTATAGAAGGAAAGCTGGCGAAGGCATGGCGACGTTTCACCTCAATTCTCCTTCCGCATGGTCACCGCGCGATGAAGCCATCGCCCGTCGAGCCGTAAGCCCCCAACTTCTTATCTGTCGTCGTGGCCGCGCCATTGGCGTTGTAGTAGAAATTGCTGAAGCCGCGCCGGTCGCTAACGAACAGGAACCCGCCCAAACCCGCACGACGCGGCACCGCTTCCACTTGATACCGCGCCGCCGTCTGATAGGGCTCGCCGAAAAACGTCACCTGGTAGCTATAATCCGTCTCCCGCCGCGGATCCCGCTTCAGGCCTTTCTGCCCTCCGGGCTTGCCTTTGACCCCTTGCACCAACTCGTCCAGCGAACACAGCCTCTCGAGGTACTTCATGCATGGGTCCTTCTGCAAAGACTTGATGTCCTGCACGAAGAGGAAGGCAACCTGCTCCGGCAATTTGAAGGGGATCGGCGTCCCGTCGGCGTACTGTGCCTCGACGGTGGTCTCCGCCGGAAGCCCGCCCTGGGAGGCTGACGCTCCCTGGCTTGCCGCGCTGCTTTGTGCCGGCCGGGCGGCGGGTGGATCGACACCCCACGCGCAAACCCCCAGGCCGGCCAACATCCAGATGGAAAAACCTGCCTTCTTCAACATCGCGCACACCTCGCTTATTTCCGTGCCTCCGGTAGATTATCACAGACTATCGGGCATGAAAATCCCTAATTGACCGCGGACGGCATCGCGGCGGGGCTCGCCGCCTTCCGCATCCAGCGCGAGGCGCCCATCACCAGCAGCACCCCCGACACCGCGTAGACCGCCGACGTCGCGCTCAGGCACATCCCCATGCCCCACACGCCCGACGCCTTTGCCATGGCCACCGGCGCCACCCCGCCGCCCAGCCACCCGATCGAGTTCATCACGCCCACCGCCGTCGCCCGCCGCTCCACCGGCACCACATCGTGCAGCGACGCCCAGATGTTGGCGTCGTACATCCCTTTGAAGAAGCCGAAGCCCATGGCGGCGAACACAAACACCGTCACGCTGAACGTCCACCCGGTGAGCAGCAGAAAGGGCACGCCCGCGAACAACCCCACCGCCTGCGTCCACATGCGCCCACGCCCGTCCTTGCGCACCCACCCGTCGGCCACCACCCCTCCGGTCAGCACTCCCAGCACCGACGCCACCTGCAGGTACGCCGTGGCGCTGAAACCGGCCATCGTTAAACTCATGTGGAAGGTACGAGTCAGGTACGAAGGCAGCCACGTCAGAAACACCATGGCCACAAAATTCGCGCCGATGAACACCGTCATCAGCGCCACCGCCATGGGGTTGCGGAACACTTCCCGCCACGCGCCGGAAAAGCGCAGCGTCTCCTCTTCGCGCGCAGCCGCGGTTTCCGGCTCTTTCAACATCACCAGCAGCACCACCGCCAGCAGCACGCCTAGCGAGCCGAACACGCGGAACCCGAGCCGCCATCCGTAGTGCTGCGCCAGGTATCCCGCCACCGCGCCGCCCGTGATCGTCCCCGCGTACACGCTGGATTGATGCCACGACATGGCTCGCGACCGCGTCTCCTTGCCGTGCCACGCGCTGATCAGCGACATCGATGCCGGAAAGTAGAAGGCCTCCCCGAGCCCCTCCAGCGCCCGAAATACCACCAGGTGCCAATACCGCGTGGAGAGCGCCGTCGCCACCGTGATCAGCGACCAGAAAACCAGCCCGCCCAGAATCACGTGCTTCCGCCGGAAGCGGTCGCCCACCATCCCGGCGAACGGCGCCGACGCCGCGTACACCCACATGAACGAGGACGCCACGTACCCCAGTTGCACGTCGCTCAAGTGCATCTCCGCCTTGAGCAGCGGGAATACCGAGAAGATCGCCTGCCGGTCCGCGTAATTGAACAGGCACACGAACCACAGCAGCCCCACCACCGTCCACTTGTACCGCCCGCCCGCCGCCATGGTTGTCCGCACCTCCGTGCTCTGGACCAAGGTAACAGCATACGCCGCATTTCGCCTGCCCGTTCCGGCTGCTACCATCTCACTGAGCAGGAGGCAACCATGCCAGAGAACGAAAGCCGTCGCCGCAATTTCCTGAAGTCCGCGGCCACCGGCATCCTCATCCTGAAGCCGGCCACGGCATTCGGGTACCAAGCCAATTCCAACGTCGAAGTGGGCCTGATCGGCTGCGGCGGACGCGGCAACTGGATCGCCCCCTTCTTTCCGGAACACACCGGTGCGCGCGTGGTGGCGCTGGCCGATGTGGTCAAGGATCATCTCGACTCCACCGCGGCCACGTTCAAGGTGGGCGCCTCGCGCGCCTACTATGGACCCGATGCCGGTCGCCAGTTAGCACAATCGGCGCTCGACGCGGTGGTTATCGAGACGCCCACCTTCTACCACCCGGAGATGGCGCTGGCCGCCGTCGACGCCGGCAAGCACGTGTACATGGCCAAGCCCGTCGCCGTCGACGTGCCCGGCTGCAAGAGCGTGCTGGCCAGCGGAAAGCGGGCGCAGGAGAAAAATCTCACCTACTGGGTGGACTTCCAGACCCGTTCGCGCGACGTCTACAAGGAACTCGCCACGCGCGTCCACCGCGGCGATATCGGCAACCCCGTCCTGGCGCAGGTCTTCTACTACGCCGGCCGCCCGTCGAAGGACAAAGGCACTCCCGGCATGGAGCCCGGGCAGCGGCGCATGGCCAATTTCTATATGGATAAGGTGCTCGGCGGCGACATCATCGTGGAGCAGAACATTCACGTCATCGACGTCGCCAACTGGCTGCTCCAGGGCCATCCCACCAAGGCCTACGGCAGCGGCGGGCGCACCGATTGGACCGGCACCGGCTTCGACGCGGGCGATGCCTGGGACCACTTCCTGGTGCAGTACTTCTACGCCAACAACGTGCACGCCGATTTCAGCTCCAACCAGCTCACCAGTTCCTTCAGCGACCTCTGCGTGCGCGTCTTCGGCATCGATGGCTGCGCCGATTCGCACTACGGCGGTCTCGTCCGCATCATCGGCAAGAATGCCTGGATGGGCGCGCAGCAGGACGACACCTTCAAGGGCGGCGCGGTGGAGAACGTGAAGCTGTTCATCGCGTCGATTCGCCAACGCAAGCCCATCTACAACTACGAGGAGAGCGTGCGCAGTAACCTCACGGCAATTCTCGGGCGCACCGCGGCTTATCTGAATCGCGAAGTCACCTGGGACGAGATCATGAACTCCACCGAGAAGTGGACGGCCGATCTCAAGCTGCGCTGGTAACTGCCCAATCCGAGCCGCGACCGGGGTACCCTCTGGGTCAGGAGCGGTTGTTCCCCTCAGTACTTCGGCACGCTGCGGTCCACCTGGTCGCTCCACGCCAGGATGCCGCCCTTCATATTGCGCACGTGCTTGAAGCCCGCCGCTTTCAGCACGCCGCAGGCGCGCGCGCTGCGCATACCGCTCTTGCAGTGAATCACAATGTCGGCTTCCGGATCGAGCTCGCCCAGCCGCCTGCCGATTTCACCCAGCGGTATCAGCTTCGCCGCCGGGATGTTACAGATCTGGTATTCATGCGGCTCGCGCACGTCGATAAGGAAGAAGCTATCCCCGCGGTCCAGCTTCTCCTTCACTTCGGTCACTTCGATTTCGCCTTCGGTCACCTTAGACTCCTGTTTCGGGGGTTGTTGCGGCACGCCGCAGAATTGATGGTAATCGATCAGCCGCGTAATTGTCCGGTGATCGCCGCAAATGGGGCACTCCGGGTTCTTGCGCAGCTTCAGCTCGCGGAAGCGCATGCCCAGCGCGTCGTACAACAGCAGGCGTCCCACCAACGGTTCGCCGATCCCCAGAATCAGCTTCACCGCCTCCGTCGCCTGAATCAAGCCGATCGTGCCGGGCAGGATGCCGAGCACGCCGCCCTCCGCGCAACTCGGCACCAGGCCGGGAGGCGGCGGTTCGGGATACAGGCAGCGGTAGCACGGGCCGCCCTCGTAGGCGAACACCGTGGCCTGCCCTTCAAACCGGAAGATGGAACCGTACACGTTCGGCTTGCCCAGCAGCACGCACGCGTCGTTCACCAGGTAGCGCGTCGGGAAGTTGTCCGTGCCATCCACCACCAGGTCGTAGTCCTTGATGATGCCGAGGGCGTTCTCGCTGCTCAACGCCACCTCGTGTTTGACAATCTCCACATTGGGATTCAGCGCCTGCATCTTCTCGGCCGCGGAATCGATCTTGTGCCTGCCCACATCCTTGGTGAAGTGGATCACCTGCCGCTGCAGGTTGGTAAAATCGACCACGTCGAAATCCACCAGGCCGATCCGCCCGACGCCGGCCGCCGCCAGGTACAGCCCGAGCGGCGCCCCGAGCCCTCCGGTGCCCACCAGCAGTACCTTGGCGGCCTTCAGTTTCAACTGCCCTTCCATCCCCACCTCGGGGACGATCAGGTGGCGCGAGTAGCGGAGGATTTCGTCCTTCGAAAGCGTCAACGGGTTCCTCCGGCAATCGACGGCACCAGCGAAAGCGTGTCGGCATCGGCCGCCGGGGTGGCGTCCTTGCCCAGGTAGCGTATGTCTTCGTCGTTCAGGTACACATTGACGAAGCTGCGCAGCTTTCCTTCCTCGTTGAAGATCTGCTTGCGCAGATCGGGGTACTCGGTGGTGAGCGCGGCAAGCACTTCGCCCACGGTGGCGCCGGGGACGTTGACGGAATCCTGCTTCGCGGTGAATTGACGCAGTGGCGTCGGGATCAGTATTTTGGCCATGTCAGTAAATCAGCTCCTCTTTTGGGGCATCGGTTTGATCGAAGTTGGGCAGAAAGCAATTGGCGTGGTGGAACTCGCCCTTTTGAATCGATAGTACAACGAACGAATACCACGGGCAGGAGTTCCGCAAATCGGTGGCGGAAAAATACGCATCGCAATCGGGATGCGAGTGATAGATGCCGATTAGGTCCATGTGCCGTTCCCGCGCGCCCTTATCGGCCGCCAACAGGTCCTCTGGCCGCAGCTCGTAGCGGGAAGCCTGCGCTCCTTCGAAGGCGTTTTCCAGCGCCAGGGCCTGCCGCACCACCTTCGTTTCGCCATCGGTCGCGCCCAGCATGGCGCCGCAGCACTCGTTGGGATAGCTGGCACGAGCGTGGGCCACCATCGCGGCCCAGGGTTCGGCTTCGATGCGAATCATTCCTGGTCCCAGAACGCTTCGCTGAGATACTTTTCCGCGCTGTCGCAAAGAATCGTGACAATGGTCGCGCTCTCGCCGCGGGCCGCGATCTCGCGCGCCAGCAGGGTCGCTGCGTACACGTTGCAGCCGGACGAAATCCCCACCAGCAACCCCTCTTCCTTGGCCAGGCGGCGGACCATGCGGTAGGCATCCTCGGTTTCGATCCAGAAGTTGCCATCGGCCATGGTGTCGTCATAGAAGCCGGGGCGAATCGCCGTAGGCATGTGCTTCAGGCCTTCCAGCCCGTGAAAGCCGCTCGAAGGCTGCGCGGAGTAGCACATCACTTCCGGCAGATCGCGACGCAGGCGGCGGGTGGTGCCGGTAAACGTCCCGCTGGTTCCCATGGCGGCCACGAAGTGAGTCAGCTCGCCGTTGGTCTGGTGGATGATCTCGGCGCCCGTGCCCTCGAAGTGCGCCTTCCAGTTGGCCGGATTGTTGTACTGGTCGGGGTAGAAGTAGCGGTCGGGATCCGCCATGTAGATTTGGCGGACCATGCGTATGGCGCCATCTGAGCTTTCACTCGGGTCGCTGAATACCATCTCGGCGCCGTAGGCTTTGAGGATGCGTTTGCGCTCGCCGCTGGCGTTGCCGGGCAGCACCAGTTTGACCTTGTACCCGCGGTTGGCGCCGATCATGGCGTAGGCGATGCCGGTGTTGCCGCTGGTGGCATCCAGTATGGTCCGGTGGTGGTTCAGTTTGCCGGAGCGCTCGCCATCCAGCACCATGTGGAGGGCGGCTCGGTCCTTGACGCTGCCGCCGGGATTGAAGTATTCGGCCTTGCCGAAGATCTCGATGCCGGGGAACTCACGGGCGATTTTTTCCAGGCACAGCAGCGGCGTATTCCCGATGGTCGCGAGCAACGGTTCGGCTTCCGTGCGTGCCAAACGGGGAATGGGGAGAGCGGCGTTGGCCATAACCACCTATTTCGATTCAGATGGAGGCTGGCCGGATGCGGATATTGTATACCGCTGGAACCAAAGGAATTAGACAGCCTTCCGAGCTTTCCCGATTATACCCATCACCCCAATCTCTGTCAAGAAAGAGGAGAAGCCGTGTCGGAGCAAAGTAGAAATGTCCGCTTTCCCAAAAAGTACTTGGCGCGGACAATTCTGAGAAACCGCGCCAGAACAGTCTTGCCATTCACCCTCATCACAGTGCGCCCCCGCATCGCGGCCTGGTGCCGTCAAGGCCGCGGTTCAAGGCGCCGGAGGGCAGCCTTGACGGCTGGCCGCGATGCAACACCATGCATCCAGAGGGGAATGGCAGGTGCGACGCGATCCGGCGCGTAGGACATTTCTACTTTGCAGAATAGGACATTCTCATTTTGCGGCGACAGAAAGGGGAGAAGCCGGAAAGCCAAATGTGCGTGGCTGAAGAATCACGTTGCTTTCTGCTGCCCCTTCGGCGCTCTCCAAAACTGACCCACCCGTACTCTCCAAAAGTGACCCAGGTATTCTGATCTGAACCGAGCGGGCGCGTGATGACCACGATGGATCATCACGATGCTCAAGGTCCGGA
>JBEKDV010000180.1:0-14914 GCA_050014175.1 Candidatus Solibacter sp.
GTCATGATGATGCGATCCACCCCGGCCCGGGCGTTGCCGAACCGCCGGACCTTTTCCGCCAGGCGCCTGGCCGTAGTGCTCCTCCCGGTGCTGTTGGCTCATGCCGCCTGGGCCAGGGAATTCCACGTCTCCGTCAACGGAAACGACGGCCACGACGGCTCACCGTCGAGGCCATACCGGACGATTTCCGCCGCGGCCTTGGTGGCGCAACCCGGCGATGTCATCACCGTGCATGAGGGGACCTACCGCGAGCGCGTGACGCCGCCGCGCGGAGGCGAGAGCGACGCGAAGCGGATCGTCTACCAGGCGGCTCCCGGCGAGAAGGCCGTGATTAAAGGTTCGGAGGTGGTGCGCGACTGGAAGCCATTCATGACCGGCGTGTGGAAGGCGACGCTGCCGAACTCCTTTTTCGGCGGCTACAATCCCTACAAAGACCTGATCGTGGGGGATTGGTTCACGGACAAGGGACGTCCGCACCACACCGGCGAAGTCTATCTCAACGGCAAATCTCTCTGGGAGACGCACCTCGTGGAGCGTGTGCTGAATCCGCAGCCGGCGCCCGACATTCGGGATCGCGAGGGTTCCACCTGGACCTGGTTCACCGAAAGCGACGACAAAAATACCTACATCTACGCCAACTTCCACGACAAGAATCCCAATGAGGAGCTGGTGGAGATCAACGTACGCGACAGTTGCTTCTACCCCGACCAGCCGGGCCGCGACTATATTACGGTGCGCGGTTTTCACATGAGCCAGGCGGCCACGCAATGGGCGGCGCCGACCGCCGAGCAGATCGGGCTCATCGGCACCCACTGGAGCAAGGGCTGGATCATCGAGAACAACGTTGTCAGCGACTCCAAATGCGTGGGCATCAGCTTGGGCAAGGACCGCAAGACCGGCCACAATGTCTGGATCAACGACCCGCGGAAGGATGGCGCCACGCATTACAACGAAGTCATCGTGCGCGCGCTGGAAGCCGGCTGGTCGCGGGAAAAGATCGGGTCGCACATCGTGCGCAATAACGTAATTTTCAACTGCGAGCAGGCCGGCATTGTGGGCAGTCTCGGCGCCGTGTTCAGCCAGATCAACGGCAACCACATCTACAACATCTGGGCCAAACGGCAGTTCACGGGCGCGGAGATGGCGGGAATCAAACTGCATGGCGCGATCGACGTGGTGATTCAGGGCAACCGCATACACAATGCCGGACGCGGGATGTGGATGGACTGGATGGCGCAGGGCACGCGGATCACGGGCAATCTGCTCTACGACAACAGCACGGACGATCTGTTTGTCGAGGTGGACCACGGGCCGTTTGTGGTGGACAACAATCTTTTTCTCTCCGGCTTGAGCCTGAGCGACATGTCCGAGGGCGGCGCCTATGCGTACAATCTGATGGCCGGAAGAATTCTCAGCCGGCCCGAACCGCGGCGCTCCACGCCGTATCACAAGGCGCACTCCACGGCGCTCGCCGGGTTGAACAGCATCATGGGCGGCGACGACCGTTTCTACAACAACATCTTTGTGGGGAATGGCGCGGCGGCGGGCGGCGCCGAAGCCGATGCCAACCCGCTGCGCTTCGGCGGCTACGGGCTGTGGGTCTACAACCATCGCGATTACCCGCTGCTGACGGGAGGCAATGTGTATTTCGCGGGGGCTCGCGCCTATTTCCAGGAGGACGGCGCGCTCAACCTTTCCGGCGCAAACCCCAAGCCCGAAGTCGTGGAGGATGGCGACCGCGTGTATCTGCGACTGGAGATGCCCGCCGAGGTGCGGACGGCCGCAACCAGGCTGGTGGATACCGGGCTTTTGGGGAAGGCGAAGATTCCGAACCTGGCGTACGAAAACGCCGATGGCTCGCGCCTGGCGATCGACCGCGACTATTTCGGCAAGCCGCGCAAGGCAGCAGCCCCTTCCGCCGGACCTTTCGAAGATCCGGGGCAGGGAAGCCTGAAGCTGAAGGTCTGGTGATGCAAACCTCCGGATATTCCTACCGCATCGCGTCGGTTACGGCGTTGAGCGGGTTCCTGTTCGGATTCGACACGGCGATCATCAACGGCGCCATCGTTTTTCTTCGGCGGCATTTCCAGTGGACGGAGATCCAAACCGAATTCGCCGCGGGCAGCCTGCTGGCCGGGTGCGCGCTGGGCGCGGGACTGGCCGGCGCTTTGAGCGACCGTTTCGGCCGCAAGATCGTGCTGCTTCTCGCCGCCGTGATCTTCGCGCTTTCCTCGGTCGCCACGGCACTGCCCAATGGGTTGGGCGAATTTGTGGCCGCGCGGGTGGTAGCCGGGGTTGCCATCGGCATCGCCTCGATGCTGGCCCCGCTCTACATCGCCGAGGTCTCTCCGGCGGCCATCCGCGGGCGTCTGGTGAGCATGAATCAACTGGCCATCGTACTGGGCGTTCTGGTTTCGTACCTGGTGGGGTGGGCAATGGCCGGTCTGGGCGAGGATAGCTGGCGGTGGATGTTCGCGGTGGCGGCGCTTCCCTCGCTGTTGTTTTTCGGCGCCCTGTTCTTCGTGCCGGAAAGCCCGCGCTGGCTGGTGAAAGAAGGCAGGCACGAGGAGGCCGCCCGCGTGTTGGCGAGGTTGGGCGAGCCGCCGTCGCAAGTGGGCGAGATCGAGCGCGCCATCGCCGAAGAGAGCGGTTCGTTGCGCCAGTTGTTCGAGAAAGGGCTGCGGCGCCCGCTAGCGATCGGCGTTACACTCGCCATCCTGCAGCAGGTCACGGGCATCAACACGGTGCTCTACTACGGGTCCATCATCTTCACCGAGCAGGCGGGGGCGGCCAGCACGTCGGCCGCGCTGTGGGCGAACGTGCTGGTGGGCGCGATGAACCTGGTCTTCACCGTGGTGGCGTTGTTCACCATCGACCGCCTGGGACGCAGGGTGCTGCTCATCTCGGCGGCGGCGGGCATGGGAGTGTCGTTGACGGTGCTGGGCTTCGTCTTTCGAGCGGGCTCGGCCACGCCCTCGAGCGTCCTGGCGCTGATTCTCTGCTACGTCGCCTGCTTCTCCTTCGGCATGGGACCAGGTGTGTGGGTGGTGATCTCGGAGCTGTTCCCCACGCGCATACGGGGACGGGCGATGTCGCTGGCCACGGTGGCGCTGTGGCTCGCCTGCCTGCTGATCACGCTGACGTTTCTTTCGCTGGTTAAAGCATTCACGGCGGGCGGGGCGTTCTGGATCTACGCGCTGATGTGCGCCTGCACGGTGTGGTTCGTGTGGAAGTTCACGCCCGAGACGAAGGGCAAAAATCTGGAGGAGATCGAACAGCAATGGAAAAGGTAAATCCGAATGCCTCGGCGGCGCCCGGCGCCAGTGCCCGCCGCCTCGCCGCCACGCTGGGTCACGAACGGCCGGACCGTATCCCCATCGATCTCGGAAGCACGGCGGTCACCGGCATCCACGTGAGCGCGGTTGCCCAGTTGCGCGATTATTTCGGCCTGGCGAAACGCCCGGTGAAAGTGCACGAGCCGTATCAAATGTTGGGCTTTGTCGACGAAGACCTGGCCAGCGCGCTGGGCATCGACACGGTGGGAGTGTTCCCGCGCGAGAACATGTTCGGCTTTGCCAACGAAGACTGGAAGGAGTGGAGCTTTCGCGGGCTCGACGTGCTGGTGGGCGGGAATTTTCGCGTGGTCGAGGAACCCAATGGCGATATTCTGATTTTTCCCAAGGGCGATCTCTCGGCCGCGCCCAGCGGGCGCATGCCGCTGGGCAGCGCGTTCTTCGACACCATCGTCCGCCAGCCGCCATTGGACGAGGACGGCCTCGACCCGGCCGACAATCTGGAGGAATTCGGCCCCGTCTCCGACGCGGACCTCGACCACCTGGCGCGCGGCGTCGATTGGGCCAATTCCACCGGGCGCGGGGTAGTCGCCACCTTCGGCGGCACGGCATTCGGCGACATCGCGCTGGTGCCGGGCCCTTTCATGACCAACCCCAAGGGCATCCGCGACGTCACCGAGTGGTACGTATCGACGCGCGCGCGCCGCCCTTACATACACAGAATCTTCGAACGGCAGTGTGAGATCGGCATCCGGAATCTGGCCCGCATACACGAGCGCGTTGGCGACAGCGTGCAGGCGGTCTTCGTCTGCGGCACCGATTTCGGCACGCAGACATCGTCCTTCTGCTCCGACGCCACGTTTCGGGAACTCTGGCTGCCCTATTACAAGCAGGTGAACGACTGGATTCACGCCAACACTACCTGGAAGAGCTTCAAACATTCCTGCGGCAGCGTGGTGCGCTTCCTCGACAGCTTCATCGATGGCGGCTTCGACATTTTGAACCCGGTGCAATGCTCGGCCACCGGCATGGATCCCGCCACGCTGAAGGGCAAGTACGGCGAACGGCTTACCTTCTGGGGAGGCGGCGTCGATACGCAGAAGACGCTGCCCTTCGGAACGTCGGAGCAGGTGCGCGAAGAGGTGCTGCGGCGTTGCGAGATATTCTCCGCCGGCGGTGGATTCGTGTTCAACACGGTGCACAACATTCAGTCCGGCACGCCGGTGGAGAATATCGTGGCGATGCTCCGCGCGGTGCGGGAGTTCAATGGAGAAGAACATGGCTGATCGACGTGTTTTGCTGCTAGTGGCCGTTCTCGCCGCCCCGCTCGGCGCCGTGCAACGGACCACCCTGTCGCTGGACGGGCAATGGGACATCGCCGATTCCGTGGAGGCCGGCGATCTGCCCGCCGCCTGGTCCCATAAGGCGCCGGTCCCAGGCCTGGCGCATTCGGCGGTGCCCGGTTTCCAGGATGTGGACCAATTCGAGAGCCGCCAGTTGATTCAGAACCGCATCTCGCGGGGTCTCGCGCCCGCATCGGCGTTGGTTTCCAATGCCGGTGTATCGCGGCAGGAGCGCAACTGGTTCTGGTATCGCCGCCGGTTCGATGTGGCGGCCCTTCGCGGAATCGCGACCCTGCGCATCGACAAAGCGCAGTTCGGCGCCACGGTATGGGTGAACGGCCAGAAGGTGGGCGAGCATCTGCCTTGTTTCACGGCCGCGATCTTCGACATCTCGGGCAAACTGCGGCAGGGATCGAACGAGATCGTGGTGCGCGTGGGCGCGCATCCGGGCGTGCTGCCCGCCACCGTCTCGGCGGGCACGGATTTCGAGAAGAACCGCTGGACGCCGGGCATTTATGACAGCGTCTCGATTGCGCTGAGCGACAATCCCGCCATCGCGGAGGTGCAAGTGGCGCCCAGCCGCGATCT
This sequence comes from Candidatus Solibacter sp., assembly GCA_050014175.1. Lineage (GTDB taxonomy): Bacteria > Acidobacteriota > Terriglobia > Bryobacterales > Bryobacteraceae > Solibacter. The sequence continues at coordinate 5,225 of JBEKDV010000180.1, forward strand.
GCAATCGATCACGGTGCAGACGAAAGTGCGCAACCACTCCGCGCAACCGGTGGCGTTCGCGCTCACGCAGACGGTGCACGCATGGAAATCGGATGCGGTGGCGGCGCGCGTGCCGGCGGTGCAACTGCGCCTGGCGGCGGGCGAAGCGCGCACCGTCACGCAGAAGATCGCCATGCCCGCGGCGAAACTGTGGACCCCGGAGCAGCCGAACCTCTACGTGCTCGAAACCGGCACCGGCGGCGACAGCGCCGGCACGCGCTTCGGCATGCGCGAGTTCCACTTCGAAACCGCCACGAAGCGCGCTTATCTCAACGGCCGCCCCTATTTCCTGCGCGGCTCCAATATCACCCTGCACCGCTTCTTCGAAGACCCCAAATCGGGCGTGCTGCCGTGGGACGAACAATGGGTGCGCAAGCTGCTGATCGCGATCCCCAAGGAGATGCATTGGAATTCCTTCCGCTTCTGCATCGGTCCAGCGCCCGGCAAATGGTTCGACATCGCCGACGAGGCCGGATTGTTGATCCAGAACGAGTACTTCGTGTGGACCGGCAGGGGTTGGCACGGCGCGGAAAATCAGCTCCGCTTCGACGCCGCTGAGATGATCCGCGAATACGGCGAATGGATGCGCGACAACTGGAATCACCCGAGCGTCGCCATATGGGACGCCAATAACGAGACCTTCGACCCCATCTTCGGCGAGAAGATCATCCCGGCGGTGCGCGCGCTCGACCTTTCCAACCGGCCCTGGGAGAACAGCTACAACCCGCCGGTGGGCCCCGACGACCCGGTGGAGGATCATCCCTACGAGTTTTCCGGCATGGCGCGCCCCGGAGGCCCGGAATTCAGCATGACCACGTTCGAGCGGCCCAACGGCAAGGCTCCGGGAGCGCCCTCGGGCCACGCTCTCATCCTGAACGAGTACGGGTGGACGTGGCTGAACCGCGACGGCTCGCCCACGGAACTCACCAAGGATCTTTATCCGCGCCTGTTGCCGGCCGGCGCTACCGCCGAGGACCGGTTCGCCCTGAACGCTTACCTGCTGGCCGGCATCACCGAGTTCTGGCGCGCTTACCGGCAATACGCCGGCGTGCTCCATTTCGTCTATCTGATGAGCAGCGATCCCTTGGGCTACACGGCCGATCACTTCATCGATATCGAGAAACTGGAACTCGAGCCGCACTTCCGCGACTACATGTCGCAGGCCTTTTCGCCGCTCGGCGTGTACTTGAGCTTCTGGCAGCCGAAATTGGCGGCGGGCAAGCAGACATTCCAGGTGATGCTGGTGAACGACGAATACCAGGCAGCCGCGGGCAGCGTCACCGTATCGCTTTTGTCCCCCAGCGGCGCCGAGGCGGCGCGCGCGCAGGCGATTTTCCATGTCGGCAGCCTGGGGCAGACCACACTTTACATCGATCTTGACGTGCCGAAAACGCCGGGCGACTTCCTCTTGCAGGCCAAAGCCGACGCGGGGAACGGCAAGCCCGTACTGAGCCGGCGGCGGGTCGCCATCCAGTGACCGCATGTATACTTGAGTTGGAAAACTGTGTTTCGCGGGCCTCGTAGTGCACAACCCGCGCGCTCCCGCTCGCTTGTTCGGAGTGGGTTGACCCTGCCCAGGCTGCGCCGGCTGTCGCAGGCCCTGTTTCTCGGACTCTTCCTGGTCCTTCTCTGCCGGAGGGAATCTCGCAACGCCTTTCTGGAAAGCGATCCTTTAGTTGCCCTTGGCAATGCGCTGGCCACGCACGCACTTTATCGCGGGTTGCTATGGAGCCTGGCGATCCTCCTCCCGACGCTGTTCCTGGGACGCTTCTTCTGCGGATGGATCTGCCCGCTCGGGACACTGAACCACCTGGTTTCCAACATCCGCTCGGAAAGGAAATTGGGCCGGCAACGCATCGCCTCCAACCGCTACAAACGGTGGCAGACCTTCAAATACTACCTGCTTTTCGCACTGCTGGCGGCGGCTTTCTGCGGCAGCGCCCTGATCGGAATTCTCGACCCCATCGCGCTGGCTGTGCGATCGCTGGCGCTCTCCATTCTGCCGTCAGGGAACTACGCGCTGCCAGTCTCCGTGAGCCTTAAGCAAGCCTACTTCCGCCAAGGGTTCCTGCTGGGCGCGATCTTCCTCGTCATCCTGGCGCTCAATCTGCGGATCACCCGCTTCTGGTGCCGCGCGCTGTGCCCGCTGGGCGCCCTGCTGGGACTGGCCTCGCGCTGGTCCATTCTGGGCCTGGTGAAACACCCGCCCGAATGCGAGGATTGCAGCCGCTGCCTGCTCGATTGCCAGGGCGGGGACGATCCCATCCCCGGTGTGCCGTGGCGTAAAGCCGAATGTGTTCTGTGCATGAACTGCGTCGGCGATTGCCCGGAAAGCGGGATTCAATTCCGCTTTTTCCCGCCGGCCCCCGGCGTTGCCACCATGAAAGGCGCGGATCTCAAGCGGCGCAGGGTGTTGACCGGCCTGGTAGCCGGCGCCGCCACGGTGCCCCTGTTGCGTGCCAATACCGGTCTGAACGCGGAACCGCACGAGCGGCTCATCCGGCCCCCGGCGGCGTTGGACGAGAAGCCGTTTCTGGCGCGTTGTATCCGCTGCGGCGAGTGCATGAAGGTCTGCCCGAATAACGCCTTGCATCCCGCGTTCACCGAAGCGGGCTGGGAGGGCATCTGGACTCCCGTGCTGGTGCCGCGCGTGGGATATTGCGAGCCCAATTGCACCCTATGCGGCCAGGTATGCCCCACCGGCGCGATCCGGGAGTTCACCGACAAGGAGAAGGCCTGGACCGAAGCGCCTTCCGGGGTCCGCTCTGGATCCGCGGCGGACATCGGGCCGATCCGTGTCGGCACCGCCTTCTACGACCGGGGCCGATGTCTGCCTTGGGCGATGGCCACCGACTGCATGGTGTGCGAGGAGTGGTGCCCCACCTCGCCCAAGGCCGTCTACCTGCAGTGGGCCGAGGTCACCGATGCCGCCGGAAACACCCGGCGGGTCCGGCAGCCCTACATCGATCCCGCGCGCTGCGTCGGCTGTGGCGCATGCGAGTTCGCCTGCCCGGTGCGCGACCGCCCGGCGGTTTATGTCACCAGCGCCGGCGAGAGCCGGTCGAAGACCAACCGGCTCCTGCTTGGACGGGGGGCCAAGCCTGTGTCCTGGTTCCCCGAGAGCGGCGATGTGCCCGGATGGACGAAGGTGGGCGAGACCCGTTCCTTCGAAGCCGCCGATCTCTGGAGATATGTGGATGGCGACGCCGAGCGATATCTGCGTGCCGGTGTCCGCCGCACCCTCACGGCGAACTACCGCTATGCGGACACCGTGGAGGCTGTGGCGGATATCCACCTGATGGAAGCGCCGCGCGGCGCCGCGTCGATGTTCGAAGCGGAGCCGTCCGCCGGAAGCCGGCCCGTGGCGCTGGGCGATGCGGGCCGGAGCTATGGGCAGAGCGTGACGTTTCGCCGCGGCCCTTTCTTCATTCGCCTGGTGGCCTACCAGGATGCGTCGCAGACGGAGCGGGCGCTCCTCAGCTTGGCGCAAGCCATCGACGCGCGGCTGGCGCGGTAATGGCGCGCTAAAGCGTGTTTCGCGATGGGCAAAATGCTACTCTGAAGCCGGTGAACTTCACGATCGGCATGCGGCTGGAGAAGCGGGCTTCATGAATCGGCGGTTCTGGCAGTCCCTGATTGCTGTGCTGGCCGGCAATGCCATCTACTTTTCTATCGAGCGGTACCTCCCGCTCCGCGCGCAACACCATATCTACCAGATCGATTGGGGATTGGGGGTCGACTTCTGGATCTGCCTGGTGTGTTACGGACTGGTTCGGCTGGTCCGCTGACGCTCAGTGCAATTTGCGGGGCGGTGCCTCGTCGCCAGGGTCTGGGCATGCACAGCGCTTGGAACTGTCGATGGTGGGCAGGGGATTTCGCGATAGGAATCGGGTGGCCTGCGGTCCATCTCCAGTTCCCGAGTGGGCCGTCAACCAAGCAGAGCAGCATGCGGTAGCATGATGCTACCCTGGTCATATGAGTCAGCCCGTGAAACTCTCCGACAGCCTCGTCCTGGATGCCCGGCTTGCCGGCCAAATAGAGGAGCGTTCGATTGCGGGGCAGGTGGAATTCTGGGCACGGATCGGCCGGAGCGTTGAGGCGCTGCTCGAAGGGCGGCAAGCGCTGGCCTTGTGCCGCGACGCTAACGCCCGCCCGTTCTCCGCCTGCCTGGAATCCGTCGATTCCGACGCCGGGCGCCGGCGCGTGGCCAGCTTCCTGCAGAGCCAGCCGTTTCCGCATTATGAACCAGACCCGGACCGTCCCGGCATGCTGGTGCGCGTCGATGCGGACGGGCAACGAATGGCAGGGCGCTTCGTGAACCGCCAGTTCCTTCCCGTGAAGGCCAGGGCAAAACCGTAATGAGCCTCCCGCTCGACCGGCGCCCGGTTATCGTAGCCATTGGGGGACCGAACGGCGCCGGCAAGACGACGTTCTACCACGCTCATCTCCAGCCAGCCGGGTTGCGCTTCGTGAACGCCGACGTGCTGGCCCGGCAATTGAACATGGAGCCTTATGCCGCTGCCCGGCTGGCCGATTCCCTTCGGCGGGAACTGCTACGGCAGGGTGAGAGCTTCGTCTTCGAGACTGTCTTCTCCGACCCAGTGGGCGAGAAGCTGGCATTTCTCCAAACCGCCATGCAGGCTGGGTACAGCACGGTGCTCTGCTACATAGGGATCCCTGGACCCGAAGTGTCCGAGCAGCGCGTGGCGATGCGTGTCTCCCAAGGGGGACACGATGTTCCCACGGAAAAGCTGACCGCTCGCTTTCCCCGCACCCTGGTCAATCTCCAGGCCGCTATCGGTGAACTGCCTCAAGTGTGGGTTTTCGACAATGGCGACCTGAGAGTTCCCTTTCGCCTAGTCGCGGTTTTTGAAAATGGCCGGATCGTACAGATGCACAAACCGGTTCCGAAGTGGCTACGGCCGCTTCTTCCAGCGCTCTGATCGACTGCTCAAGGGCGGCGCGAAACAAGAGCGAGGCAGCCATCCCGCGCGGATGATTATCCCGCAAGCGGAGCGAATCCCATAACGAAAACCGCCATGGGATTCCCGGGTGGCGGATGGCGAACGATTCGGCTGGCGTGTGCCGGCGTCAGTCGGCGTGGTGGCTGCGGCGGCGCAGGAAAATCACTACGCCGAACAAGGCGGCAAGGACTCCGGCGATGAGGCGTACGGTGGTCGAATCCATAGACAAAGTCTCCTTCTCCCCCCTTATCGGCCGGCCCTTACAGATTTTCAACCATGGGGATCAGATCGCGCACCAGGTGCGTCATGACCGGGCCGATGGTGACCACGAACAGCGAGGGCAGCACGCAGAAGAAGATCGGGAAAACCAGCTTCACCGCCAGCTTGGAAGCGCGCTCCTCCGCCTTCTGGCGGGTCATGGTGCGCAGGAAGTCGGCGTGCCCGCGCAGGCTTTGCGTGATGCTGGTGCCGAATTTGTCGGTCTGCACCAATACGGCCACCAGTTTCTTGACATCCTCCACGGCCGTGCGCTCCGCCAGGTTGTGCAGCGCTTCGGAGCGACGGCTGCCGGCGCGCAGTTCCAGGTTCATCACGGTGAACTCGCTACAGATCTCCGGGTGGGCGTGTTGCAGCTCTTTGGCCACCTGCAGCATGGTCTGGTCGATCCCCAGGCCGCTCTCCACGCACACCACCATCAGGTCGAGGGCATTGGGCAGCCCGCGGGCGATGGCGCGCTGGCGGCGGCGGATGCGAAACAGCACGTACTGCATGGGCGCCATGTAGCCGATGGCGGCCGCCGCGGCCGTGCCCAGAATCAGGTTGTCGAGCGCGGCGTAGGATTGCCATGCGGCCACGAGCGCGGCGGCGGCGAAAGACACCGTGGTGGCCAAACGCGCGCCCTGGAAGTACCGCGCCGCGTTCTGGCCGCGGAAACCCGCGCGGATGAGGCGGCGCTTCAGGCGGGGCAAGTCCCGCTGCGGCGCCGGCATCACCGAACCCAGGCGGCTCACCAGTTCGCGCCAGATGTGCGCGGAGGAGGGCAGCAGATCGGAGGAGGGCGCCGGCACCGGCGTCAGCCGTTCCAGTCCCCGGGCTCGCCAGGCGCCCGCGCGGAGGCCGGCCCAGGCCGTCCCGCCGGCCACCAGAAAGAACAGCAACGCGGTGAATGGGATCAACATGCCTACACCTCGAAAGTCACGATCTTGCGGATGATCAGATAGCCCACTACCTGCAATCCCAGGGCGGCGGCGAGCAGTTCCCGTCCCACCGGGTCGTCCACGAAAAAGCGCCCGTATTGCGGATTGATCACCAACATCATCACCGCCACGCCGGCCGGGATGGCCGACAGGATGCGCCCGCTCATCAGCCCCTGCGCGCTCACCGCGCGGATCCGCCCGCGCAGCTTGAAGCGTTCGCGGATGAGTTGCGCCAGCTTGTCGAGCAACTCCGCCAGGTTGCCGCCGGTGCGTTTTTGCAGCAGCACGGCGGAAACGAAAAACTGCACGTCCATGGAAGGCACGCGCTGGGAGAGCTTGCGCAGCACGATCTCCAGCGGCTGCCCGAGGTTCTGCTCCTCGAAGGTGCGGCGCAGTTCGCCGGCCAGGGGATCGCTGAATTCGCGGTGCGCCATTTCGATGGCCACCGAGAAGGCGTGCCCGGCGCGCATGGAGCGGGAGACGAATTCCAGGCAATCGGGGAACTGCGCCTCGAAGGCGCGCACGCGGCTCTGCGCCTTGCGCCGCGCGTACCACAAAGGCGCCGTACCGAGCAATGCGCCGAAGGCGAGGGCGATCAGCGGCTGGCTGTTGCGGGCGATCACCGTGGCCCCCAGGAAGCCCGCCAGGAACAGGGCGATGGAGCGCTGCAAGAGGCCGCCGGGTCCCCACTTGAGCGCCGCCGAGTCCAGCAGGCGGGTGGCGGCTTCGCGCAGCTTCAGGCTGTCCAGCAGCCGTCCCGTCAGCAGGCCGCGCACTTCGATGGTGGCTTCCACCAGGCGCGGCCGGCCGCGGAGGGGAGCGCCTTTCTCGGCGCCGCGCGCGGCCAGCCGCTGCATCGCCTGCAGCATATCCCGGCGCTCCAGGTGGCGCCACAGCAGGGTGTAGGTGGCCACCGCCGTGGCCGCCGCCACCAGGAAGAAGGCGAGCATCACAGGCCTCCCACATCGACCATCTCGTCGAAGATCTCCGCCGGGAGGCGTTGACCCGCGGCCAGCAGCTTTTCGTTGAACTTCGGCAGGATGCCGGTGGCGCAGAAGCGGCCGCGCACCCGGCCGTCCGGCGAGATGCCGCGCTTTTCGAACAGGAAAATCTCCTGCATGGTCATGATGTCCCCTTCCATGCCGGTGATTTCGGTGATGCTGGTTACCCGGCGCGTGCCATCGGTCAAACGCGTGGCCTGCACCAGGAGGTTCACCGCCGAGGAGATCTGCTGGCGGATGGCGGCCAGGTGCATGTTGGCGTTGGCCAGCGTCACCATCACCTCCAGCCGCGAGACGGCGTCGCGCGGCGTATTGGCGTGCACCGTGGTCAGCGAACCGTCGTGGCCGGTATTCATGGCCTGTAACATGTCGAGCGCCTCCTCGCCGCGCACCTCGCCCACGATAATGCGGTCCGGCCGCATGCGCAGGCTGTTGACCAGCAGTTGCCGCTGGCGCACCGCGCCGCGGCCTTCGAGATTGTCCGGACGGGTTTCCAGGCGCACCACGTGGGGCTGCTTCAACTGCAGCTCGGCGGCGTCCTCAATGGTCAGAATGCGGTCCTTGGGCGAAATGAACCAGGAGAGCGCGTTGAGCAGGGTGGTCTTGCCGGCGCCGGTTCCGCCGGACACGATAATGTTCAGCTTGGCTTTCACGGCGCCTTCCAGCAGGCGCATCATGCCGGGCGTCAGCGCGCCCTTGGCCACCAGATCGTCCGGCATCAGCCGGTCGGTGCCGAAACGGCGGATCGACAGCAACGCCCCGTCCACCGCCAGCGGCGGGATGATGGCGTTGACGCGCGAACCGTCGCTCAGCCGCGCATCCACCATGGGGTTGGATTCGTCCACCCGCCGGCCCACCTGGGAAACGATCTTGTCGATGATGCGCAAGAGGTGCGCCTCGTCGTGAAAACGCACGTTGGTCAGCTCCAGAAGCCCCTTGCGCTCCACGTAGACCTGCTTGTGGCCGTTCACCAGAATGTCGCTGATGCCCGGGTCCTGGAGCAAGGGTTCGAGCGGCCCCAGGCCGAAAACCTCGTGCAGCACCTCATGGCTGATGCGCTGTTTTTCGCCGGCCGTGAGCAGGTTGGGCTCCTGCTCCACCATGGCCAGCACGGCCTGGCGCACCTCCGTGCGGGCGCGGTCGTCGTCGATCGCCGAGAGCGCTTCCAGGTTGATGCGTTCCAGCAGCTTGCGGTGCAGGGTGAACTTCAGCTCCTGGTGCTCGGGCTTGACCGCGGCGGGGTTGTGGGCGTTGCGCAGCAGGCGCTGCTCCCAGCTCGATTCGCCGGCCTTGGGCACGTTGGCGGCGGTCATTTGGTTTCCTGTTGTTCCCGGGCGAAGACCTGGACATTTTTGACGGCTCCGCGGATCATGATCATCTGTTCGGGTTCGGCCGCGGGCGCGGCGGCCGGCTTGGCGGCGGGTGCGGCCGCTACCCGCGTGGCCGGCCGCGCCGCCGCCCGCCGGACCGGTGGTGGCGGCTCCTCGGGAGCCGGAACCCCGTACAGGTCGTATAACCTGTGCCCGCGCGTGGCGACGGCCGTCTGGTCGGTGGAATTGCGCAGCACCAGTTGGATGTGGCCTTCACTGTTGGCCAGGGTCAGCGCCTCGGCATCCGCCGGGCTTACCAGCAGGGTCACCACCGGCGTCACGATCGGCTGGCTCTTGCTGTCGGTCTGCAGGGTCTGCCCGGCGGAAAGGACGGTGATGTTCTGCAGCACGGTCTGGGTCTCGGTGTCGGGGCGGTTGGGCGGCTTGCCGGTGACCAGCACATCCACCCGCATGCCCGGCAGCACGAAGCCGGCCACCCCCACCACGTCGTTGACGCGCACCGAGATGGCGCGCATGCCGGGCGGAATCAAGGGACCCAAACCGGTGCCGCTGCCTTTGACCGCGAGGCGCGCTTCCACTACCGGCTCGTTCGCCTGTATGGGGCTGATCACCGGCCGGTCCAGCACATCTTCCAGCCGCGGGAACGCCCCGGCCGGAAACAGGCCCTCGGGCACGCCGCGCAGCGCCACAGAGTCGCGATCCAGCGTGAATCCCACGCTTAGCGGCCTGGTGGCGACCACCACCATGACCTGCTTCGGAGGGGCGGGTTTGGCGCGGCCCGCCGCCCCGCCCGCCAGTTTGTAGAAAACGCCGGCCACCACCAGCGCCCAGGCCAGGCTCATCGATACCACCACCAGAAATCGCCGATCGAAATTCATCACGAACCTCCCCCTAGCAGACTGATCCACGCTCCCAAAACGATGGCGGGCGCGTACGCAATGGCGGGCGCGCGCGGATTGCGGAGCCACGCGCCGGCTGCCGAAAGGCCGCCGAAGACCGCCGCCAACACCGCCGCCAGCAGGATTCCCGAAGGCCCCAGCAAGCTTCCGTAGGCGGCCATCAGTTTGACATCGCCGCCGCCCATGGCGCCGCAGCAATGGAAGGGCAGCAGAATCAGAAACCCCACCACCGTGCCGGCCGCCGCCATGGCCAGGCCGTG
>JBEKDV010000181.1:0-14843 GCA_050014175.1 Candidatus Solibacter sp.
GGCAAACACCCCGCGCCGCAGTGGCTCTCCATGGACGCCGCCATCAAGCACTGCACCGAGGGCATCGGCATCTGGCAGTGGGCTAGCAACGACCAGGGCGTTGCCCCCGACGTGGTCATGGCCTGCTGCGGCGACGTGCCCACGCTCGAGACGCTCGCTGCCGTCTCCATTCTGCGCGAGCGCCTGCTCGGCCTGAGAATCCGGGTGGTCAACGTCGTGGACCTCATGCGGCTGGAGCCCCAAACCGAGCACCCACACGGCCTGAGCGACAGGGATTTCGACGAGCTGTTCACCAAGGACAAGCCGGTCATCTTCGCTTTCCATGCCTACCCGTGGTTGATCCACCGGCTGACCTACCGGCGCACCAACCACGACAACATTCACGTTCGCGGCTATAAGGAGGAGGGCACGATCACCACGCCCTTCGACATGACCGTGCTGAACGAACTCGACCGCTTCCACCTGGTGATGGACACCATCGACCGCCTGCCCGAGACCGGCGACGCGGGCATCTACCTGAAGCAGCAGCTCAAGGACAAGCTGATCGAGCACAAGCAATACATCGACAAGAACGGCCAGGACTTACCGGAGATTCGTAACTGGAAATGGAGCGTCCCCAAATGAATGTGCAACAACTTATAGACACGGCGAGGGCAATGGTGGCCGGCGATAAGGGCCTGCTGGCGATGGATGAAAGTTATCCAACCTGCAACAAACGATTTGCCAGGCTGGGGATTCCCCAGACCGAGGAGGCGCGGCGCGCCTACCGTGAGTTGATTGTAAACACACCCGGTCTCGGCGAGAGCATTAGTGGCGCGATCCTTTACGACGAGACGATCCGCCAGAAGAAGAAAGATGGCACCCCGTTTGCGAAAGCCATCGCGGACGCGGGAATCATTCCCGGCATCAAAGTCGACACCGGGGCAAAGGACATGGCGGGTCATCCCGGAGAGAAAATCACCGAAGGCCTGGACGGATTGCGCGACCGCCTGGCTGAATACTCTCCCATGGGTGCGCGTTTCGCCAAGTGGCGCGCGGTGATCGCCGTGGGTGACGGCATTCCCAGCCGGGCTGCGATCGAGGCCAACGCGCAGGGGTTGGCCCGCTATGCCGCGTTGTGCCAGGAAGCCGGACTGGTCCCCATCGTCGAGCCGGAAGTGCTCATGGACGGCGGGCATACTCTGGAGCGATGCGGCGAGGTCACGGAGGAGGTCCTGCGAACGGTCTTCCACCACCTTTACGTGCAAGGGGTGTTGCTGGAGGGGATGATCCTGAAGCCCAATATGGTGATTCCAGGATCGACCTGCCCGAAACAAGATGCGGTGGACGAGGTGGCCGACGCCACGGTGAGGTGCCTGTTGCGAGCGGTCCCGGCCGCGGCTCCGGGGATTGCGTTCCTGTCGGGCGGCCAATCCGCTGAACTGGCTTCGGCGCGTTTGAATGCCATGAATGTCAGGTTCAAGGGGCGTCTGCCCTGGGCGTTGGCGTTTTCGTTTGCGCGTGCCATCCAGCAACCGGCATTGGAAATCTGGCGAGGCGAGGATGCCCACGTGCCGGCGGCACAGCAGGCTCTGTATCACCGGGCGCTGTGCAACCGGGCCGCGCGCCGCGGCGAATACAGTGCGGCCATGGAAAGGACCTAAGCGTGATTACGACGAAAGACGGAACGCTACGTGCCGACGCTGATTGTTCACGGCGACGACGACCAGATCGTGCCGATCGGCGCGGCGGCTGTCCGCTCATCGAAGCTCGTCGGCAACGCCACCCTAAAGATCTACGCGGGCGCGCGCGCGAACTGGCCTACACGCACAAAGACCAGCTCAACGCCGACCTGCTCGAATTCCTTAAGACCGCCGCACAACAAGTTTAGAGTCAAAAACCATCATAGGAGAATAAGCATGCCAGAGTTCGGGTCGCCGTTTTCAGGGTTAGCAAACGACAGGAAGCTCACGAAGCAGGAGCTCGTCAGAGCCATTCGTTTCATGGTGGCCGCGGAGTACGAAGCGGTTCAGATGTACATGCAGCTTGCCGAGTCGACCGACTGCAAGCTCGCCGTGGAAGTGCTCACGGACATAGCGGAAGAGGAACGCGTACACGCTGGAGAGTTTCTGAGATTGCTCCGCGAAATAGCCCCCGATGAAGAAGAGTTCTATGCCAAGGGGGCAAAAGAAGTAGAAGACGAAATCAAGAAAATGAAGTAAGAAACGCAAGCCCGTGAAAGATACAGGCGGGCAGTCGAAGGCCCCGGTCGGCAAAGGAATTCTCTCGCGCATGTTCGACGTCACTTCGGGTTTCGAGGCACTGAGCGGGGAGGAGAGATGATAGGTAAATGATGGGTACCGTCCCGCTCCCGGCCGGCCTCACCAGCGAGGAAGCCCGCCGCCGCCTCGAGAAGTTCGGTCCCAACGCAGTGCCCGACACCTCTCCGCACGCGCTACGCAGGGCGCTGACCCACTTCTGGGCGCCGGTGCCATGGATGCTCGAGGCCGCGATCGTGCTCGAGTTGGCCCTCGGCAAGTACGTCGAGGCTGCGATCATCGCGCTGCTCCTGGCCTTCAACGCCGCTCTCGGGTTCTTCCAGGAAGGGCGCGCTCAGGCGACTCTTGCGGCGCTGAAATCGCGGCTGGCGCTGAACGCGTCGGTTCGTCGCGATAGTGTTTGGGCGACCGTGCCCGCCGCCGGACTCGTGCCTGGCGATCTTGTGAAGCTTTCGCTCGGCGCCGTGGTTGCCGCCGACGTGCGTCTCACCGAAGGGTCGGTGCTGCTCGACCAGTCCATGCTGACCGGCGAATCCGTTCCGATCGAAGCTGGCGCCGGTTTCGAAACCTATGCGGGAGCGCTGGTGCGGCGCGGTGAAGCGGTTGCGGAGGTGACCGCCACCGGAGCGCGCACGAAGTTTGGACGCACCGCGGAGCTGGTGCGCACCGCCCATGTCGAGAGTTCGCAGCAGAAGGCCGTTCTGCGCGTGGTGCGCAATCTGGCCATAGCCAATGGCCTCATCATCGCGATCCTGGTGGGGTATGCCTACGCTCTCCGGATGCCGCATGGCGAGATCGTTCCCCTGGTGCTAACGGCGATCCTGGCGTCGATCCCGGTAGCCCTGCCTGCCACCTTTACCCTTGCTGCGGCGCTCGGCGCGCGGGCTCTGGCACATCTGGGCGTTCTTCCGACGCGGCTCTCCGCCGTCGATGAAGCGGCCAGCATCGACGTGTTGTGCGCGGATAAGACCGGCACGCTGACGCAAAACGAATTGACGGTAACCGCCGTTCATGCCATGTCCGGCTTCGACGAACCGCACGTCCTCGGACTGGCCGCCCTGGCAAGTTCGGACGGCGGGCAAGATCCGGTAGATGCGGCCATCCGTGCCGCTGCCGCCAGAAACGTCGCCACCGATTTGCCTAAACTGATCCATTTCGTTCCGTTCGATCCCGGGACGAAGATGTCGGAGGCGACTGCGGCCGATTCGCTCGGAGCTGCGGTACGCGCGGTCAAGGGGGCCTTTGCCGCGGTCACCGGCCTTACCCAATCGGATCCCGATGCATCCAAGACGGCGAGCGATCTGGAAGCGCAGGGCTTCCGCGTTCTGGCCGTTGCGGTGGGTCCACCCGCGTCGCTGAAGCTCGCCGGTATCATCGCCCTCAGCGATCCGCCGCGTCCGGATTCCGCGGCGCTGATTGCGGAACTGCACACCTTGGGAGTGCGCGTGGTGATGGTGACCGGCGACGCGCCGGCGACGGCAACCATCGTGGCTCATGCCGTAGGCCTCGGCGGAAAAGTCTGTCCACCCGGACCAATCCCCGACGGTGTACGCCCCGAGGAGTTTGCTGTCTTCGCCGGCGTCCTTCCGGAGGGAAAGTACAACCTCGTCAAAGCGTTCCAGAAGAGCGGCCACACCGTCGGTATGTGCGGCGACGGCGCCAACGACGCGCCGGCGCTGCGCCAGGCGCAGATGGGAATCGCGGTTTCCACCGCGACCGATGTTGCCAAGTCGGCGGCCGGCATCGTGCTGACCAAACCAGGACTTGGCGGCATCGTCGCTTCCGTAAAAGAAGGCCGCGTCACCTTCCAGCGAATCCTGACTTATGCGCTAAACTCCGTCACCAAGAAACTTGTACAGGTGCTCTTCCTGGCGGTGGGCCTGGTCATGACCGGGCATGCGATCCTCACTCCAATGTTGATGGTCGTTATCATGCTCACCGGCGACCTGCTCGGCATGTCCTTGACCACGGACAACGTGCGGCCGTCCCCAACGCCCAATGTCTGGCGAATCGGCGCATTGACGATCGCGGGTATCTTCATGGGAGTCTCCGAACTCGTCTTTTGCACCGCCGTCCTGGCCATCGCCAAATTCCGCATGGGTCTTGGAATCGAAACGCTAAGAACTCTGGCCTTCGTGGTCATCATATTCGGCAATCAGGCAACCACCTATACCAATCGGGAACGCCGGCGCCTCGGGTCCTCTCGTCCAAGTGCGTGGCTCGTCGCGTCCTCTGTAGCCGATCTGCTGATCGCCTCGACGCTTTCCACTTGCGGCATCGCCATGCCGCCTCTGCCTATATTCGTTGTGGGAGGAATACTCGTGGCGGCAGTGGTCTTCGCATTCATCGTGGACTTCGCCAAGATCCCCTTGTTCAATCGTCTCAAGATCGCATAGAGAAAGCATGGCTCGCAGCCGCGCCAGGGCGCCGCTGGTGGCAGATTGGCTCAAGTGAATCCGCTCGCCCGTGCGAGTGACGTTCTTCTCCTGGAGCAAAACGTCTAGGATGTATAACAAGTTCAGATCCGGACCCTTGAAGTCCATAGGGTGGCCCTCGCGATGTTCTATTTGTGGCTCATTCTAACAAGATTGGGGGGCCGTGCCCGCGCCCGGGATAATCGCCTGGCAACCCTTCCCTTTCGGCGCATCGCCTGATCCGGGCAACGCCGGCCATTGGTGTTCCCGGCCATGGGCTGCAACACAAATTACGTACTCCAAGCTGGCGTCAAGCTACCGTCGTGGAAGCGCGGTCGTGCTCGGCTTCGTTCGCGCTTCCTTCGGTTGAACGCGTGAGGGCCGCGCTGATGGTGGCCGCCGCCGTGGTGAGCAGTTTTAGCAGAGACTCCAGGTTGCCCTCGTGGATTTCCGACGTGGTACCGGTGATGCCGATGGCCGCCACGGTTTCACCTGAACTGCCGCAGAGGGGCACGGACAGGCAACGCATGCCAAGATCGAACTCCTCGTTATCCAGGGCGTAGCCTCGCTCACGCGTGAGTGCCAACTCCCTCAAGAAACGCCTGGGAGAGCAGATGGTGTTATTGTTGTGCCGCGGCAACCGGTGTTCGGTAATCAGCCTGGACCACTGTTCGCGCGGCTGAAAAGCGGCGAGCACCTTGCCCAGCGCCGTGCTGTGCAGGTCCAGGCGTTTCCCGAGCCAAGTCATGGGCGCCGACACATGCGCGGGGTGCACCTGCTCGATCAGTACGGCCTGGTCGCGATCGAGGATGGCCATCTTGACCGCCAACCCTGTCGAGCGCATCACGCCGGTCAAGACAGGAAAAGCGATGTCGCGCAGGGTCATCCCGCAAAGGGCGACGTTGGCGAGGGAAAGGATCTTCGGTCCGAACCGGTAGCGGCCGCTGGTCTCGCAGCGCTGCAAGTATCCCCTGCGCTCCAGCCCTACCAGCAAGGAATGCGCGGAGCTTTTCGGCAGTCCGAGCCGGAGTGCGATTTCGGGGAGCCGCAGGCCACGCGTCGAATGCGCGAGCACCTCCAGAATGGTGAGCGCCCGATCCACGGCGGGAGGGGAAGTTGTTTTGAGAGCCTGCATGTGCCCCTATGATCCGCATTCTACTGCATATACACACTGCGCGGGGCCGCGGAATACAGGGCGAGACACGCGTAAGCCCTGAGGCGATGCGGAACTTCGCGCGTTGCGGGCGGCCCGGGGCTTCTTCAGCGCTGCAGCACGCCGTCCCAGGTGTCGATCTTCTGCTTCTTCATCTCCGCTTCGTCGAACCAGGTTGAGGTGACGCACTTCGACTCCGTGAAGAAGCGGATGCCGTCCTTGCCCAGCGTGTGGAGATCGCCGAAGAACGAGCGCTTGTGGCCTGCGAACGGGAACATCCCGACCGGCACCGGGATGCCCACGTTGATGCCGACCATGCCGCCGTGCGCGCGCTGGGCGAAATTCCGGGCGTAGTCGGTTCGCGATTGAGCACGGTGTCGAACCCGCTGGAGGCATCCATCGGCGACTCGCCCCTCGTCATGGACGGAATCCCGCAGGCCATCTCGACCGCTTCCCGCGCCTTGAGAACGTCGCCCTGGGCCTCGTCCCACACTTTGCCGTTCTCGGTGCGGACGGAGAGGGTCAGCTCGTCGAGATGCTGGTCGATCAGGTCGCGGAACCGGTACAGCACCTGGACGCGCTTCAGCGCCGGTGTGTCGGACCAGGCGGGAAAGGCGTCGCGCGCCGACCCGATGGCCTGCTCGACTTCGGCGGCCGTGCAACGCGGGGCATGCGCGGTCACCTGACCGGTGCTGGGGTCGAAGACTTCGAAGTACTCGCCCGATTGGGAATCGCGCGGCTCGCCCGCGAAGTATTTGAGGTTGAAGATGTCGGTTGCGGTCGTTTGGGGACTCCTTCACGGTTCGCCAAAAACAGGCCGGGAGGCCGGTCCTGCTCAGGAACGAAATTTGTAGCCGAGTTTCATGAGATATTCTTTGCTGGTGCGGGCGCAGTCGAAAGGAGCCATGGGCGCGTTGGCGGTCATGTCCAGTTCCACCATGACGTATTGCAGGTCCTTGGCCTGTTCCAGCACATCCATCACGCCGGGAAGGTCGACTTTGCCCTGGCCCAGGGGGCAATAACCCGCCCAAGCCTGCCCGCCCACATAATCCTTCAGGTGAATGTTGCGCAGCAACGGGAGGAAGTCTTTGAGAATTTTGAGGGGGTCGGCGCCGCCCTTCTGCAACTGTCCCACGTCGGGTCCGAACTTCACCACGCGGGTGTCTGCGGCGTCGAAGACAGCGTAGACTTCCTCGCGCGACTCAACGCAGGTCCCGGTGTGCTGATGCAGGGCGGCGGCCAGGCCGAGACCGTCGAGCGCCTTGCTCACCTCGTTGAGGGTGGCCACCACGTCCGGCTTGGCGCTTTTGAAGTCGTAGGTAGAGCGGTTGACACCGTTGGGGCCGATGACTGCCGTCTTGCCGCCGCATTTCTTCAGGATGTTGCCGAGGCGGAGGGCCTTTGCCACCTGGTCTCTGCGGACGGCGGGATCGGTCAGGTTGAAATTGAAGTAACTGGAGGGCATGGGGATGTCGTACTGGTCCAGGAGCCGTGACCAGCCGATTTTCTGCTCGACCGCTTCGATGACATCGCCCAAAGACTCGTAGCCCCAATAGCCAAGCTTGGCGGAGTCGCGCACTCCCGGCTCGGCGCTTTCCACGCGGAAACCCCAGTTGATGCTGGTCTGGCCGATTTTCAGGCGCCGTTCAGGGGCGGCCCGGGCCAAGGGCGCGGCGAGGGCTGCCGCGCCGAACGCTTTCATCGCGTCGCGGCGGGTGAGTTGAGTTTGCGTTTTCATTTATGCCTCCTGAATGATGGCTACGGCCCGTGCGGGCGCCGCGGATGCTCCGCGCCACTTCACGGGCAGCACGCTCACCGTGAAAGAGTGGTACGGCGGGGGAATCTCATGGAGATTGCAGAGGTTTTCCAGGTGGTAGTATTCCCGCTCGCGCATCACCCGGTGGGCCTCCCAGAATTTCCGGCGTTCGAACATTTTGGCCACCGGCGGATCGAAACCGATGGCGTCGATGCCCATCATCTTGACGCCCCGGTCGAGCAGGAGGTGGACGGCCTCCTTGGTCATACCGGGGTGGTTGGTCAGGTAGCACTTGTCGAAGCGCTGCTTGGCCGAGTCGGTGCGCAGTAAGACGATGTCCAGCGGCTTGATGCGGTAGCCGCCCAGTTTGGCTTCGGCTTCCTCGATGTCGGCGGGCGTGATCTCATCGCCGGCGTTCTTGTGAGTCAGGTCCAGCACCACGCCATCGCCGTAACACAGTTCGATGGGGATGCCCTCGGCGCGCGGCGCGGACGGATTGACGTGGCCCCAGGAATCGACGTGCGTGCCGATGTGGTCGCCGGTGACGATCATGCAGTGGCTGGTGATCTCGTCAACGCCGTACTGGTCGGTGCCGATGCTGCGGGCCATCTCGCGATGGGTCTCCATTTCGACGATCACCGGCTTGACCACGTTGGGGTAGGTCATCATCCCCTGGAAGACTTCCATGCTGAGGTCGATCAACTTGCGCTTCATAGCCGCTCCCCCTATTTGCCCACCCAGCCGCCATCCACGTGGATGGACTGGCCGGTGAGATAACTGGCCTCGTCGGAGGCGAAGAACGCCACTACAGTGCCGATTTCGCGGGGCGCCCCGGCGCGGCCGAGCGAAATCTGGGCCAGGATACCGGGCAGCAGGTCGGGCCGCTTCATCACCCAGGCTGTCATATCGGTATCGATCAGCCCGGGGTGGACGCAATTGACGCGGATGCCGAGCGGGGTCATCTCCGCCGATATGTTGCGGGTGCGCGCTTCCAGACCCAGCTTGGTGGGCGCATAGTGCGTGCGCCCCGGCAGGACTTTGCCCGCCTGCACCGATCCGATATTGACAATGTTGCCTTTCCGCCCGGCCGCCAGCACGTGCCGGCAAAACACCTGTGAACACATCCACTCGCCGCGCAGGTTCACGTCGGTGAGGCGGGTCCACTGTTCGTCGGTCAGATCGAGAAACGGCACGATGGTCTCGATGCCGGCGTTGTTCACCAGGACATCGATCGGTCCGAGTTCGTTCCAGACGCGCTCCACCATGGCTTCGACCGCCCCGCGGTCGGCGACATCCGCCTGCACGGTGATGGCACGACGGCCCTTCGAGCGGATCCACGCGGCGACATCCTCGGCCGCCTGGGCGCCGGAGATGTAGTTCACCGCGACATCCGCGCCCTCCTCGGCGAACACTTCGGCGATGCCCCGGCCGATGCCGCGGCTGGCTCCCGTGATGAGTGCTACCTTGCCCTGGAGTTTCATTTTCCTCCTTCTCTGGGGTGTACTGCGTTGCTGGACCGCGACAGCGTTTCGAGCAGATGCGTGGCCAACTGCTCGCGGGCAGCCGCGATGGACTCCTCGGTCCATTTCAGAAAACCGCTGCCAGTCTTGAACCCCAACTTGTTCCGTGCAACCGCGGCGCGCAGCGTGGTGGAAGGCAGCGGCGACGCGTTCAGGTACGGAAGAACGTAATCGTGAATAGCGAGCGTGAGATCGAGCCCCACCATGTCGGCGTTGGCGGCCGGACCGAGCACGGGCAAGCGCATCCCGAAGCTGTTGCGAACGGCGATATCGACCGTCTCGGCGTCGCATATGCCTTCGTCGATCAGGGCGAACGCCTCACGCCACAGGGCGTGCTGCATGCGGTTGGCAATGAAGCCCGGCACGTCTTTCTGGACGCGCACCGGAACTTTGCCGGCGTCGCGCAGCAGGTCGAAAACGAGGTCCATGCATCGCGCCGCCGTGAATTCGGTACGAACCACTTCCACCAGGGGAACCAGGAACGGAGGCTGGTAAAAATGCGTCCCCAGAATGCGCTCCCGGTGTGAGGCGCGCTCGCCAATCCGGGTGATGCTGATTACCGAGGTGTTGCTGCAAAGGATAGCGTCGCGCGGGCAGATGCGGTCCAGTTCCGCGAACAACTCCTGCTTCAGTCCCAGGTTCTCGGTGATGGCTTCGATGACGATATCGGCTCCGGCGCAGGCCGCCGCCATGTCGCGGGTCACCGTAATTCGGTCGAGAATCGCCGGGATGCAGGCGGCCTCCACCAGCGCGTAATCTGCCATCTTGCCCAGGTTCGCCCGCACCCGGTCCACCACTTGCGCCAACCGCTCTTCCGCCACATCCTGCACGCGGACGGAATGCCCGCGAGCGGCGAAAACCTGGGCAATACCCGGCCCCATCATGCCGGCGCCAATGACCGCCACTGTTTGCATTTGGCTCCCTTTCATGGTTCTCTAACGGACCGGTTTGCCGTACACTTCCACTTCGATGTAATGGTTGGCGGCGGTCTTGTCGCTGCCGTTACTGATGAGCCGCACATAGCGGCCTTCCACACCCTTGGCATCGATCAACTTGCCTTCATTGGTCTCGACATAGCGCATGTCCTTGCCCATGCCATTGCCGGTTTCGTTGTTGACATCGTTGTTGAAGACGGTCTGCACGTTGGAAATGAAATCCGGGTCGTCGGCCACCTGTACCACCACCCCGCCGTAGGCGCGGGCCTCCTTGTGATAGTGCCAGACCACGATCGCGTAGAGGACGCATTTGGATTCGAGATCAATCACCACGTTCTGCACCCCGGACTTAAGCTCCACGTAGGTGCCGTCGGTGCCGGCCTTGTTGCCGTCGGTGATCAATTCCAGGCTGCCGATTACCGGGTCGCTATCGCTGCTCGAAACAGGCTTGTGCAGCGCCACGTTGACGGTTCCGGCTGGAGCCAGAAAAGGAGGCCTCGGCTTGTTGGACGGTTTTTCCAGGTTCGGCACTTTGGAGAGAACCGGCGTGCCTTCGAACAGCGGTTTGGGCAACCCGATAGGCAGAGGTTCCACTTTCATGGACTGGGCGGTTGCGGGACAGCCGCCCAGGGCGGCGATGGCAACGGAGATCAGCAGTAACTGGTTCTTCTTCATCGGCCCTTCCTGTTCCTATTGCACACCGATGCCTCGAATCGTGTCCGCGGCTGTCCTGGCCTCGCGGGATACGGCGGCATCGCCAACGGCTGCCTCGGCCATACGCAGTGCTTCGGCTGTGGGATAGAGCGGCAGCAGCGCCAGCAGCGCGCGCTTCTCCGCCAGAAGTTTGGCGAGAGGCCAAACCTGTTTGAGCAACGCCACGCTCTCGCCCGCGGAGCGCTCCGAGGGCACCGAGACTACCTTGATATACCCGCGTAGTGCCAGAATCTGGCGAGTGGCGTTGGACTCGGTCTTGGCCAGTTCGAGCAAGTCGGGCAGAGGCGCGGGCGTCTGCCAGGCGGTGAGCGCGAGGATAGCGGCGCGGGCAGTGTCCGGATCCGGATCCTTCAGGCTCGCGCGCAGCACGGGCAAAGCCTCGTCGGCCGACACCTGGCCCATCACATCCAGCAGGGTGAGTTTGATTGGTTTGTCCGCGGACGACCGGAAGGCGGCCAGCACGGAGCCGATCGCCGGTTTGCGTGCCCGCTTCATGACGGAAGCCAGCGTCATGGCGGCTTCGCGGCGCTGCGTCGCGTTGCCGATTTTCATGACGGCATCGAGCAGGGCGGGCGCCTGTTCCGGACTGGCGGCGTTGCGTAGCGCGCGAATGGCCGCGAGGGCCGCCTCCACATCGGAACCTTGCGCGGTCTGCATGAGCACATCCGCCGATTCCGAGGAAGCGCGCTCGCCGGCCGCGCGGATCAGTTCCAGCTTCGTCTTCCCGGTGGACGATGCGATGGCAGCCGCCACGGCGGCATCGACATCGGCGCCGCGCAACATGGCGAGGCTCTCGCGAGCGGCGGCCTGCTCTTCGGCAGGCGCGTTGGCGGCGGCCTCCGCGAGGGTTGAAACGCAGGACGCGTCGCCGATCTTGCCGAGCGCCGCCAGCGCGGCGGTGCGCACTTCCGCGGTTGCGCTCTTCACCGCCGCGGCGACCGAAGGCAGCGCCGACCGATCGCCGCGATCCGCCAGCGCGCTCAACACGCGTATTTGGGCGATCGGCGAAAGGCCGGGATATTGCCTCACAAAGAGCGCCGTAACCTCGGTGTCCGGCACGCGGTTCAACAGGCGGATGGCGGCGGCCTGAACATCGGAGCTGGTCGAGCCGAGTTCCCGCGAGAGCAGGGGTAGCGCGGCCTTCCGATCCGCCGCCTGAAGGCCGTTCAGCGCGGCGATGCGAATCATGGCCGGTTCGTTCTGGGCAATCAACCGTCGATAGACGCGGGTGGCCGCGGCCTTGTCGCCGCCGGCCGCTACCGCATCGGCCGAGCGGACCCAGGCACGCAGGAACTCTTCGCGGCGCACCCCCGCTTTCGGCATGGCCGATTCGATGGCGGCCAACGCCGGCTTGTCGCCGATCCGCGCCAACGCGGTCAGCGCGGCGGTGGCGACGGCGTCATCGGACGAGGCCAGCAGGCCCGAAAGCGCCGCCACGGATTTCCCATCCCGGCGCTCACCCAGCGCGTTGGCGATGCCGGTCTGCACCCCCGGCGGGACGGCAGGCAGTGCGTTGCGCAAGGCATCGGCCGCTTCCGGAGCGGGGATACGCGCGAGCGCGTAGCGGGCCGTCTCGGCGGTGGCGCGATCGGTCAACAGGCGCGCCAACGCGGGGACGGATGCCGCCGTTCCGATCACACTCAGCTCGCGGCACACATAGTCGCCGCCCGCGGGAGTGACGGCCGCCCGCGGCTCCAGCAGCCGCAGCAGGCGGGCTTCGATCCGCGGCAGTTCGGACTGCGCCGCGGCCGCCGCGCGCAGGAAGCCGGAGAATTCGTACAATGGGTCGCGCGCCTGGCTGTAGTCCCAAGCCGCGATCCTGGCCAGGACGGGCTCCATGTCAGCCA
Organism: Candidatus Solibacter sp.; assembly: GCA_050014175.1. Taxonomy (GTDB): domain Bacteria; phylum Acidobacteriota; class Terriglobia; order Bryobacterales; family Bryobacteraceae; genus Solibacter. The sequence continues at coordinate 12,598 of JBEKDV010000181.1, forward strand.
GTTTGATAGGAGGGGTCATCGTCAAATGTGCCAGGGGCCGCGCATCGGCCGCGAGAGCAGACGCTCCGCCGCGGGATTGCCCACGATTCTTTGTTGCTCCGGGTTCCACCGAATGCCGGTCCCGGTCAGGATCGAGATCAGGCCCAGATAACCCGGGGTGGCCGAGCGCAGGGCAATGTCTGGTGGCGCCAGGGTGCGCCGCCGGTTCTTGACGCATTCCAGGAACTGCCGGTGATGGTTGGTGGATCGCTCGAAGCGGATTTCGTCCGGCCGGATGCGGCTCATCAACACCGAACGGGGCTGCGCGTCGATGCCGGAGCGATCCACCCAAATCCAGCCATCGTCGCCATACCAGGTGACGCCGCGCCTGGCATCGTAGCCGCCCGTGATTTCCATGACAACGCCCGTGGCGTAGCGCGCCGTAACTTTAAAGCGCGATGGCGCGTTCCACACGCGGTGGGAGGGCAGAAACTCGCCGGTCCCGTTGACCTCGACCGGGCCGGTGCCGTCGTATCCCAAGCCCCAGTGGGCGGTGTCCACATGGTGGCCCACCCAATCCATCAGCATGCCGCCGCCGTAGTCCAGATTCCAGCGCCAGGTCTTGTGAACGCGCGCGGGGGAGTACGGTGCTTCGGGCGCCGGGCCGAGCCAGCGTTTGTAGTCCAAACTCTTGGGAGGGGGCACCGGCGAGTCCTGATCGCCGAGGCCGTCGAAATCGGTGAGACCACCGGGCAGCACCACCTTGACCCGGCTGATTTTCCCGATGCGGCCGTTGATCACCAGCTCGCATGCCCTGCGGAAATCGTCGCGCGACCGCTGCCAGCTTCCGGTCTGCCACACGCGCTGGTAACGCTCGACGGCTTCGCAGATGGCGCGGCCTTCGGCGAAGTTCTGGGCCAGCGGCTTTTCGCCGTAGATGTCTTTGCCCGCGGCCACGGCGGCGGTGGAAAGGACGCCGTGCCAGTGGTCGGGCACTGCCAGCATGAGGGCGTCGATATCCTTGCGGGCCAGCACCTCCTCGAACTCGTGGTAGGTTTTGCAGTCCTGGTTACCGTATTTCTTATTGATGGCCTGGCGGGCCGTCTCCAGGTGATCGGCATCGATATCGCAGGCCGCCACGACCTGCGCGCCGGGCTCCTCCAGAAAGCTGTCTACGTTGTTGCCGCCCTGCCACCCGGTGCCGATGCAGGCGACGGTGATGCGGTCACTGGGCGCCACCACGCCATCGCGGCCGAGCGCGCGGCCAGGGATGAAGGCCGGACCGAGCGCCGCGCCGGCTGCGATGCCCTTCAGAAAGTCACGCCGCCCGGTCATTCAGAACCTCCCGACCGGAGGTCGAGTCACCAGGATGCGGAACCACACCGGGACACCATGTCATCGGTCCCGCGGGTCTCTTCCGGTAAGCGAAGCCGAGTCGGCGGCGAGGCACGGAAACGTTACTGCCTAAGCGCATTTCCAGCTCCTTTTCTGCCGATTCTCTGAAATTGGATACTCCACCCCTTATCGTACTGCGCCTCGGAGGGCGGTTCAATGGCTGCGTCCGATTACCTGGATGACAGAATTGAAACCACAGCGGAAGCACAGTACCATACTTTCTTTAATAATCGGTGCCGTAAACTAGGGAGTCAGCGCATGCTCTACGACTGGTCGCAAATCGAGAAGGAATACCTGAACCCGCGGACCACGCGCCAGGTGATCCACGCCGAGAACATGACCTTGGCACAGATCCATCTCGAGAAGGGCGCGATCGTGCCCGAGCATAGCCATTCCAATGAGCAGATCACGATGCTGACGGCGGGGCGGGTGAAGCTGGTTTACCCGGACCGCGAGCAGGTGGTCGAGGCCGGCCAGGTGATTCAGACGCCGCCCAACGTGCCGCACTGGCTGGAAGCGCTCGAAGAGAGTACCGCCATCGACGTGTTCGCCCCGCGGCGCGGCGATTGGATCCCGGCGCGTTCGAGGTGATCTAACGCCGGTCCCAGAGCGATTTCGCCACGTAGCCGCGCACCTCCACCTGGGGGCGAAGCTCCACATAGCCGGAGAACAGGTTCATGTAGAGTTCCCGCTGGCCCGGCGGCGGGCCCTCGTAGAGTTTTCGCGCCACGTCTTGCTCCATCGCCGGCGACACCAGAATAATGGGGGCGGCCCGGCCGGGAATGGTCACCTGGCGCCACCAGCGCACGTTTGGATAGGCGCGGAAATACCAGGGCAGCGGCCAGAGATTCTCGCGGGTATAGATCTCGATG
>JBEKDV010000182.1:0-14761 GCA_050014175.1 Candidatus Solibacter sp.
CCTGCCAACCCGCACGGGCATTTTTCTGCCTGCTCACAGTATTATTGTCCACCTCCTGCAAACCCTGGACCGTTCGTCCCATCTCCGAATCCGCGCAGAACCAGCCCCGCGGGCTCGACGCATCCGCCTACGTTTCATCCATCTGGACTACGAAAGTGCTCCCCTACGTCCGCGACCATGCCGTCGACGTGGCGAGCGCCTGCCAGGCCGCGCAAAGCCCGGGGCCGGCGCAGTTCCTGGTGAAAGGCGATGCCCGCGTTCTGCGCGCGGATACCGTTTCGCGCTCCGGCCTGCTCCCCATCGATGTCGCGCCGTTCGACGGCCGGCCCGATGCGGCCATTCAGACAGGCCCCGCGATTCGCGGCACGGCGTTGCGCGATTCCCTGCCGTTCATCGAATTCTCCCAGTTCCTCAATCAGCTCGAATTTGCCCGCGTGTCGAACGAACTCAACGCGCGCGCCCTTCAGATGGCCTTGCCGGCGAGCCTTGCGCCAGGGCAAATGATTTCCTTCACGGGAGCCATGGCCCGGCCCGCGCCGGGGCAACTGCCGGAGATCGTGGCAATCGAGTTTACGGTGCAGCGGAGGCCCGATTGAGCCTACTTGCCGCCCGCCGCATCAGCAAACAGTTTCCCGGCACGCTGGCTCTGGACAGCGTGGATTTCGCCGTCCGCGCCGGCCAGGTGAATGCGCTCATCGGCGAAAACGGGGCGGGGAAGTCCACCCTCATGCGCATCCTCGCCGGCATCGACCAGCCCACCTCGGGATCTCTCGAAATGGACGGCAGGGAAATTGTTCTGACCTCGCCGCGCGGGGCCTCTTCGCACGGCATCGCCATGATCCACCAGGAACTCAACCTGCTGCCCAACCTCACCGTGGCCGAGAATATTTTCCTCGGCTGCGAGCGAACCCGGCGCGGCGTGATCGACCGCAACGTGCAAGAGCGCGTGACCGCCGAATTGATGCTGCGCCTTCAGCAGCCCATCAAACCCCGCACCCTGGTAGGCAGCCTGCCCATCGGCCAGCAGCAGATCGTGGAGATCGCCAAAGCCATCGCCCCCAAATCCACCGCCCAAGCCGTGCGCGTGCTGATCATGGATGAGCCCACCTCGGCGCTCAGCGCGGCCGAAATCGCCGCGCTTTTCCGCACCATTCGCGATCTCAAGGCGCGCGGCATCGGCATCGTCTACATTTCGCACCGGCTCGAAGAACTGCTCACCATCGGCGATACCGTCACCGTGCTGCGCGACGGGCGCGCCGTGGCCGAATCCCCGGCGGCAACGGTCGGCGTGGGGTGGCTCGTGGAACAGATGACGGGCCGCGCCGCCGCGCCATCCACGTACTACGATGCTTCGTCCCGGCGGACGGCCGTGCTGGAAGTGGCCACGCCGGAGGCAGCCTTTCGCGTGGCCGCGGGCGAAATTGTCGGCATCTACGGCCTGATGGGCGCGGGACGCACGGAACTGCTGGAAACGCTCATCGGCCTGCGCGCCACCACCGGCTCGATTCTGCTCGACGGCGCGCCAGTGGAACGGCTGAGCATCTGGGATCGTATCCGGCGCGGCCTTGTACTCGCGCCCGAAGACCGTCAGCGCGCGGCGATTCTCGACAACCTTTCCGTCGGCGAGAATATTACCATTACGGATCTGGCCGCCAAACAAAATGGATTCTACGTGTCCCCCTCGCGGCAGCGCGCCCGGGCGGAACAGGCCATCCGCGAGATGCAGATTCGCGCGCCCGGGCCCGATGCGCCCATCACCGCGCTCTCCGGCGGCAATCAGCAGAAGGTCGTTCTCTCGCGCGCCATGTTGACCGAGCCCAAGGTCCTGTTGCTCGACGAGCCGACGCGCGGCGTGGACGTGGGCGCGCGCGCCGAGATCTTCGAAATCATCCGCCGCATGGCAGCCGGCGGTGTTGCAGTGGTCTTCTCGTCCTCCGAAATCCACGAAGTGCTCACGCTGGCCACGCGCGTGCTCGTGATGGCGGGTAGTCGCCTGACCGGCGAGTTTGCCACCGCGGAGGCCACGCCGGAGGCGCTCGTCGCGGCATCGGCTCCCACCGCCGCGAGGAGAATCGCATGAGCGCACCGCGCACCGCCGGCGCCGGCGTGGGCGCGCTGCTTTTCCGCTTGCGCGCGCTGCTCGCTCTGGCCATTCTACTCGGCGTTTTCTCGCTGCTTTCTCCGGCGTTCCTCACCACCGCCAATCTCACCATCCTGGTCAAGCACGTGGCCATCAACGCCATCATGGCAGTGGGTATGACGTTCGTCATTCTCTCCGGCGGCATCGATCTTTCCGTGGGTTCCATCGCCGGGCTCGCCGGTATGATCGCCGGCGGGCTGATCGATCATGGCCTCATCCTCCGATCGGCGGGCGTGGTGGTCTATTTCCAGGTCTGGCTGGTAGTGGCGATCGCCTTACTGGTGGGCGCGGTGGCCGGCGGCCTCAACGGGCTCCTGGTTTCCCGCCTCAACGTCGCCCCATTCATCGCCACCCTCGGCTCCATGTACGTGGCCAGGGGCGCCGCGCTCCTGCTGTCCGACGGCGCCACTTTTCCGAACCTGGCGGGCAAGGCGGACCTCGGCAACACGGGCTTTCCTGCCATCGGGTCCGCGTCCATCCTGGCGATACCGGTTCCTATCTGGATCATGATCGCGCTCGCCGCCGCCAGCGCTTTTGTCGCCGCCAGGACGCCCTTCGGCCGTCACGTCTACGCGGTGGGGGGCAATCAGCGGGCTGCGCAACTTTCCGGCGTGCGCGTCAAGCGGATCCAGTTGCTGGTCTACGTCATCTCCGGTGTGTGCTCGGCCATGGTGGGCGTCATCATCGCCGCGCAGCTCGCCTCGGCCCACCCGGCCACCGGCCAATCCTTCGAGCTCAATGCCATCGCCGCGGTGGTATTGGGCGGCACTTCGTTGATGGGCGGCAGGGGCGGCATCGGCGGCACCATCGTGGGCGCGCTGGTCATCGGGGCGCTGGCCGATGGCCTGGTGCTGCTCGGTGTGTCGGAGTTCTCGCAAATCGTGATCAAGGGTCTGGTGATCGTTTTCGCAGTCATCTTGGACCAACTACAACAGAGGATGCAATGGCAAACCATCAAGTCTTGATTCGCCTGGCCGCCGCCTGCGCCGCGGTGCTTCTGGCGGTGTCCTGCGGATCGGGCGCGAAGAGCGCCGGGAGCGGCCAGAAGCTGATCGTGGTGATCACCCCTTCCGAGGAGAATCCTTTCTTTAAGGCCGAAGCCGAGACCGCCGCCGCCCGCGCCCGCGAGTTGGGCTACCAGGTCATGGTCCACTCGCATGACGACGACGCCCACAAGCAGGACCAGCTCTTCGACATGGCCATCGCCAATCGCGCCGCCGCCATCGTGCTGGATAACGCCGGCGCGGACGCCTCCGTCGCCGCCGTCGCCAAGGCGAAAGCCGCCGGCATTCCCACCTTCCTCATCGATCGCGAAATCAACGCCAATGGCAGCGCGGCGGCGCAGATTGTGTCCAACAACTACCAGGGGGCGACGCTGGGCGCGCAGGAATTCGTGCGTCTGATGGGCGAGAAGGGCGACTACGTGGAACTTATCGGGCGCGAGTCGGACACCAACGCCGGAATCCGCAGCCAGGGCTATCACGACGTGCTCGACAAATATGCGGCGCTCAAACAGGTGGCGCGGCAGAGCGCCAACTGGAGCCAGACCGAAGCTTTTCAAAAAATGGAAACCCTGATCCAGGGAAACCGCAAGATCAAAGGTGTGATCGCGGGCAACGACACCATGGCGCTGGGCGCCTCGGCTGCGTTGAAAAATGCCGGACTCCGCGACGTCATCGTGGTCGGCTTCGATGGCAGCCCGGATGTGCTCGCCGCCATCCGCGCCGGCGATATCGCCGCCACCGTGCTCCAGCCCGCCGCCCGCATTTCCATCCTCGCCGTCGATCAGGCGCATCGCTTCCTCACCGCGGGGTCTACCGGCGCGCCCGAAAAGCAATCCATCGATTGTGAACTCGTCAACCGCGCGAATGTCGATCAGTTCGGCATCTTCGCGCACAAATAGGAGGCCATCGCCCATGTCCAAGACCGTTCTGGGTGTCATCGTCGGCAACCGGGATTTCTTCCCGGACCATCTCGTCACCGAAGCGCGCCGCGACTTGACCGCCGTGTTCCAGGACCTGCAAATCGAGCCCGTTATGCTCGACGAGACCCAGAGCAAGCGCGGCTCCGTCGAAACCTGGGCCAACGCGCAAGCTTGCGCCGACCTCTTTCGCGCCCACCGCGACCGCATCGGTGGCGTGCTCGTGTGCCTGCCGAACTTCGGCGACGAGAAGGGCGTCGCCGACACGCTCAAACTCGCCGCCCTCGACGTTCCCGTCCTGGTGCAGGCGTATCCCGACGATCTCGACATGTTCGGCGTGGAACGGCGCCGCGACGCCTTCTGCGGCAAGATCTCGGCGTGCAACAACCTGCGCCAGTACGGCATTCCCTACTCGCTCACCAGGCTGCACACGGAGCCGCTCTGCTCCGCGGAGTTCCGCGCCGATGTGCAGGAATTCATCGCCGTCTGCCGCGTCGTCCGCGGTCTGCGCCGCGCCCGCATCGGCGCCGTGGGTGCCCGCCCCAACGCGTTCAACACCACCCGCTACAGCGAGAAGCTCTTGCAGCAGGCGGGCATCTCCGTTTCCACCATCGATCTCTCGGACATCTTCGGCCGCGCGCAGAAGCTCGGCGATGGCGATCCGCGTGTGCGCCGCAAGCTCGACGAGATCGGCGCTTACGCCGACGCGTCCGGCGTGCCGCCCGAAAAGCTTGTGCAGATGGCGAGGCTGGGCGTCGTGCTGAGCGACTGGATGGCGGAATACAGCCTCGAAGCCACCGCCATTCAGTGCTGGACCTCGATGCAGCAGAATTTCGGCGTCAACTGCTGCACCATCATGAGCATGATGAGCGAGAACCTCATGCCCAGCGCCTGCGAGGTGGATATCACCGGCGTGGTCACCATGTACGCGCTCCAACTCGCTTCCGGCACGCCCAGCGCGCTCGTCGATTGGAACAACAACTACGGCCAGGACCCCGACAAGTGCGTGCTCTTCCACTGCGGCAACTGGGCGAAGAGCTTCCTGCCGGATATCAAAATCGGCACCGCGCCGATTCTGGGTTCGACGCTCGGCGAAGAGAATACCTACGGCGCGCTTTCGGGGCGGACCATGGCCGGACCGCTGACTTTCGCGCGCGTCACTACCGACGACACCGCCGGCCGCATTCGCGCTTACGTGGGCGAGGGTCGTTTCACCGGCGATCCGCTGGCCACCTTCGGAAACCGGGCCGTCGTGGAGGTGCCCGAATTGCAGCAACTCATGCGCTACATCTGCAAGAACGGCTTCGAGCACCACGCCGCCATGAGCGCGTCGCACTGTGCCGGCATATTCCAGGAGGCCCTCGAAACCTATCTCCGCTGGGACGTTTACCGCCCCACCGTAGCGTAGCCTTTCAGGCTGCCATGCCCGCTTTCCAGCGGGCATTCTTCTCGAACTCCCCTTGTCTGGATCCGCGCGCCCGATTACACTGAGCGTTCGCTTTAGTCAGGGAGGTTTGCATGGCCGATTGGAGTCGTCGGGACGTATTGAAGACTGGCATGGTGGCGCCCGCCGCCGCTGCCGCAATGCCGCCGTCGCGCGAAGAGCAGCAGGCGAGCGGGAACTCTACCAACCAGACCGCGCAGGGCGGCGCCCACCGGGAACGCCTGCTGCTGGATTCCGGCTGGCGTTTCCATTTCGGCCACGCCAACGATTCGGCCAAGGACTTCAATTTTGGCCGCTCCGGAACATTTTCCAAGACCGGGAATTTCGTCCCGCCCGGCCGCGTGAACTACGACGATAGCGACTGGAAGGCGCTGGATCTGCCCCACGACTGGGCCGTGGATCTGCCCTTCCAAAACGATCCGGCCTTGCAGGGCCGCGGCTTCTACCCCCTGGGGCGCAACTATCCGGAGACCAGTATCGGCTGGTACCGGCGCGTTTTCGAGCTTCCAGCCTCGGACGCGGGCAAGCGCTTGTCCATTGAATTCGACGGCGTCTACCGGCACGCCACCGTGATCTTCAATAACTGCTTCATCGGCGAGCACCAAAGCGGCTATGCGCCGTTCCGCTTCGACGTGACGGACTTCGCCACCCCCGGCGCGCGCAACGTGCTCGTGGTGCGCGTGGACGCCACGCTCAGCGACGGCTGGTTCTACGAGGGCGCGGGCATATACCGTCACGTCTGGCTGGTGAAGACCCAGCCGGTGCACGTGCGGCAATGGGGCACCCTGGTGCGCTCCCAGGTGCGGCCGGGCGAGGCCACGCTTTCCATCCGCACGGAGGTGGATAACGAGGGCAAGGGCAGGCAGAACGCCCGCGTGATTTCCACCATCCTCGATCCTTCCGGCAAGCCCGCTGCCAAGGCGGCGACACCTCCGGCGCCCGTTGCCGAGTGGGATGGCCACACCTTCGAACAGCAGATCGCGGTGAAGCAGCCGGCCTTGTGGTCGCTCGAGCAAAGGAACTTGTACAAGCTGGTGACCGAAGTGGAATCGGCGGGCGCCGTCGTCGACCGTTACGAAACCACCTTCGGCATCCGCTCGCTCGAGTTCGACGCGGAGAAAGGCTTCCTCCTCAACGGCAAGTCCGTCAAGGTGAAGGGCACGTGCAATCACCAGGACCACGCCGGGCTGGGCGCGGCCTTGCCCGACGCGGTTCAGTTTTTCCGCGTGCGCACGCTCCAGGAGATGGGCTCGAACGCCTACCGCAGCTCCCACAACCCGCCGACTCCCGAGCTGCTCGACGCCTGTGACCAGTTGGGCATGCTGGTGCTCGACGAGACGCGCATGATGTCGTCCAATCCCGAAGGCCTCAGCCAGTTCGAGAGCCTGGTGCGGAGGGACCGCAACCATCCGAGCGTGTTCCTGTGGTCCATGGGCAACGAGGAAGGCGAGGCGGCCACCGAACGCGGCCTGCGCATTCTCACCGCCATGAAGCGCGTCGCCATGGAGCAGGACGGCTCGCGCCTGGTCACCATCGCGCCGCTCGGCGGCAACAACATGAACCGCGGCGGCTTCGTGGCGTGCGACGTGCAAGGCTACAACTATGCCGACCCGGTGGCGGAGCGCTTCCACGAAGCCAATCCCAAGATCCCCGTGATCGGCACGGAAACGGTGAGCGCCGTGGCCACCCGCGGCATCTACCAAATCGACAAGGACCACGGCTATGTGAGTTCCTACGACCCCTGGACCATCACCGGGCGCGCTTCGGCCGAGGGCTGGTGGAGTTTCACCAACGCCCGGCCGTGGCTTTCGGGTGGCTTCGTGTGGACCGGCTTCGACTATCGCGGCGAGCCCTCGCCCTACGGTTGGCCGAATATCAGCTCGCAGTACGGCATCATCGACACCTGCGGCTTCCCCAAGGACACCTATTACTATTACCAGGCGTGGTGGGGCGCCAAGCCCGTGCTGCACCTGTTCCCGCATTGGAACTGGCCGGGCCTCGAAGGCAAGGACGTGATGGTGTGGGTCCACTCCAACCTGGAGAAGGTGGAGCTGTTCCTCAACGGCAAGAGCCTCGGCGCGCAGCAAATGCAGAAAGACCGGCACCTCGCCTGGCGCGTCACCTACGCGCCCGGAGTGCTGGAGGCGCGCGGGTTCAAGGGTGGGCAGCAGGTGCTGACGGCGAAGCGCGAAACCACTGGTCCGGCGGCTAAACTCGTCGTGCGCGCCGACCGCCAGGAGATCGCCGCGGACGGCGAAGACGTGGCCATGTTCGCCGTCGAAGTGCAGGACGCGCAGGGCCGCGTGGCGCCGCTGGCCGATAACGCCGTGGCCTTCAAGGTTTCGGGGCCGGGGCGTCTGATCGGCGTGGGCAACGGACAGCCATCCAGCCTCGAATCGGACCATGGCACGACGCGAAAGGCCTTCTGCGGATTGTGCATGGGCATCGTGCAGGCGGCCAGTCAAGCCGGCAGTGTGACGGTGGAAGTGACTTCCCCCGGGTTGACCCCGGCCTTGGTCACCATCGCGGCCAAGGCGGCGAAACTCCGTGCCGCGGTCCCCGAGTGGCGTCGCGAAATCCCGGTGGGACCCGGCATCACGGGCTTGTGGCGGCCCGTTCCTCCCGCCGTTCCTGCGGCGGGCGGCGGCGGCTTCTTCGGTATGGGCGCGGACAGCCTGTTCACGCTGAAACAGGACGGGAGCAAGCTGACCGGCACCGTGGAAGGCGCCGGCGGTCCTGGAGGCGGCGGTGGCGGCGATCAGCCGGTGGCCATTGAGGATGGCAAGGTGGATGGCAACAACCTGTCCTTCCGGGCCGGCACGACCACCTACACCGGCACCGTGGAGCGCGATCAACTGCAATTGCAGAGGAGCTTCGCCGGCGGCCGCGGCGGCGGATTCGGTGCGGGTGGCGCGCCCGCTCCGCCCGCGGGAGCGATTGTCGCCCTGGGGCAGGCCGCGGGCAGCGCGCCTCCGGCTTTGGGGCCTCCGCCCGACGGATCCGATCCCTCGAACGCGGCTTTTATCGCCGCCCAGACGGGTGGCGCAGGTGGCGGCAGGCGGGGCCAGCAAGCGGCCGGTCCCATGGTGCTCCGCAAAGCGGCGAAGTAGACGCCTCCGGCCGCATCCGCCTATTTGTGTTTCGCGATCTGTTCCGCGGCTTCCTGGATTTCATCTTCGGCTTGCAGCCAGTCTTCCATCTCCGAGCCCGATTCATTGCCGCGCAGGACGTAGAGTTCGTAGGCTCGTTTGTGTATACGCTCTTCCAGGGAAAGCCGCTCGGTGGAGTCGGCAACCGTTTCTTCGTGCGGAGGGTATGGCATGGCAATCCTCCTCCTGCCTTACGGTACATCCAATCCGCACGCCTTACAAGCGCCGCCACGCTATTGAGCGCCATTGCACTGCAACTTCCGATTGCGCACGAACCAGGTTTCGTAGCTCCAGCGCTCAGGATCGGTTCAGCCGCGCAGAAAGCGCTTCATTTCGGGGCTTCGAGGCAGGCGAAGATTTCGCGGTAAAACTCGGGGTGCGCCTTCCAGGATTGCGCCGTGATCATGCGGCCGTCGCGAACCGCCTGCTTCTCGCTGTACTTGCCGCCGGCGCGTTCCACTTCCACGCAGACGTGCGGGTGCGCGGTGACCGTGCGCCCGCTGACGAGGCCCGCCGCCACCAGCACCTGGATGCCGTGCCCGATGGCGCAGATGCACTTGTTCTGGGCGGCGAACTCGCGCACCAGCGAGAGCACGCTGGCATCGTTGCGCAGGTACTCCGGCGCGCGTCCCCCCAGGATTACGATGGCGGCGAATTCCTTAGCCGCCACGGCGGTAATCGCGATCTGCGCCTCCATCGAGTGGCCGGGATATTCCACGTAGGTGTCCCAGCCCGGCTCGTAATCGTGGAAGACCAGATGCAGCCGGCGCCGCGCGGGCGCCGCGATCACCGGTTCCCAATAAGCCTCCTGGAATCTCTGGCAGGCGTATATCGCTTCGTAGCTATTGCCGCCGTCACCGGTCATAATCAGAACCTTGCGGGTCATCCGAAGCCAGCATACCGCGCCGCTCTGCCAGAATGGTAGGGGATGGCGCGAGAAACCGTGGACGCGGTGGTCGTCGGTGCCGGCGCCGCCGGGCTGATGTGCGCCATCGAGGCGGGCAAGCGCGGCCGGCGCGTGCTGCTGCTGGAGCACAACCCCCGGATCGCGCGCAAAATCCTCATCTCCGGCGGTGGGCGCTGCAATTTCACCAACCGGCACACCACGGCGGAGAACTTCGTCTCCCGTAACCCGCACTTTGCCAAATCCGCGCTTGCCCGATACACGCCGGGCGACTTCATCGCCATGGTGGACCGCCACCGCATCCCCTACCACGAGAAGACCCTTGGGCAGTTATTCTGCGACCGTACCGCGAGCGACATCGTCGGCATGCTGGAGGCGGAGTGCGCGGCGGCGGGCGTACGCATCCAGACGGGGTGCGCCGTGGCCCGTATCGCCGCGAGTTCCGCCGCAACCGAGGGCGGCGGGTTTGAAGTGGAGACGTCCCGCGGGGTATTTCAATGCGCGGCGCTGGTGATTGCCACCGGCGGCCTTTCCATTCCGAAAATGGGCGCCACCCCGTTCGGCTATACGGTGGCGCGCCAGTTCGGGCTCCGCATCGTGGAGTGCCGCCCCGCGCTGGTGCCGCTCATTTTCGACGATGCGGATCGCCGCCGCTTCGCGGGCCTGGCGGGAGTCTCGGCGGACGTGATCGTGAATGTCACGGCGCGCAACTCCGGCCGCTCGTTCCGCGAAAAGCTGCTGTTCACCCACCGCGGCCTGAGCGGGCCGGCGATTTTACAGGCGTCGTCCTACTGGCGCGCCGGGGAGTGCGTGGAGATCGATCTGCTGCCCGGGGTGGATTTCGCGGCGGCGCTGGCCGCATGCCGGGCGGCCGGTACGCGCGCGGAGGTACGCACCGTGCTGGCGCGGTACCTGCCGAAGCGCCTGGCCGACCGCTGGTGCCAGCTACAGGGCATAGCGAAACCCTCAATCGCGTGCAGCGATCGCGAGGTGGCGGAGATGGCGGCGGGTCTGCACGCCTGGCGCGTCCAGCCGGCCGGAACCGAAGGCTACGAGAAAGCCGAAGTCACCGCCGGCGGCGTGGATACAGCCGAGTTGTCGTCGCAGACGATGGAGTGCCGCAACGTCCCTGGCCTCTACTTCATCGGCGAAGTGGCCGATGTGACGGGCCAGTTAGGCGGCTTCAATTTCCAATGGGCGTGGGCCTCCGGCGCCGCGGCCGGCCGCGCGTTGTAAAACCAAGCAAACTGGCCGCCGATAAACGCCGATTAACGCCGATGAAACCCAAAGTGTTTATCCGCGTTCATCGGCGGCTGAATCTGTTTTTTCGCAACCACTTGAAGCTCTTCGCTAACCTCACTTTGTCTTTTTCATCACCCCTTCCACGTAGTCCTGAGTCTCCTTGATGTCCGGAATCCCGCCCGTCTTATCGACACTACCAGGTCCCGCGTTGTAGGCCGCCAGCGCCAGTTTGAGGTCGCCCTTGTACTTCTCCAGCAACTGCTGGAGATACGTCGCGCCCGCCTCGATGTTCTGTTGCGGATCGAATACGTCGTCCACCTTGAACTGCTCGATGGTGGCCGGCATCAGTTGCATCAGCCCCTTCGCGCCTTTGGGGGAAATCGCGCAGGGGCGGAATCCGGATTCCTGCTCGATCATGCCGCGAAGCACTTTCGGCTCCACCTGGTGCTGTTTTGCCGCGCTGTCGATCAACGGGGCGAGTTCCGGATCGGCGATTGGGTCGCAATCCGCGGCGGGACCCTCGCCTCCCGGCGTCGTCAACTGCCACTCCACCGCCGTTTGCATCTGCTGCCGCACTGCCGCGCGCTGCGTGGCGATGGCCGCGCGCTGCGCAGCGACGGCCGCGCGCTGCTTGGCCATGGCGGACTGGAATGTCTCGGGCGGTTTGGCCGCCGCCGGCGCGGTCTTATCCGCCGTCTGGGCCGCCGCCGCAGGCCCATCCGGACTCGCCGGCAGCGCCGCGGTCTGGGCTAGGGCGGCGCCGGCGAACAGAATCCAGAGAAAAAGCGTCACACAGACTTATCGGCCAAAACTCGGTCCGGCTCTAGTGTCCCTGCGCACAATAGCACTAAAGAAATCCACAGAGCGTCGGCCAGCAGCAGGTGGACCAACTGCATCCACACCGGAGCGCTCAACAGCAGGTTGGCCACCCCGGCCGCGATCTGCCCGGCAACCATCCCCAGCAGCACCCAGGCGCGCGTGCGCAGATCCGGCCGCCGTCCCGCCGTGGCCCCCGCATAATACACCAGCCAGGCTCCGGCGAGTGCCGCAATCGCCGGGTGCAGAATGCGCAGCCGCACGAAAATGTTCGCCGCCGGGTCGAAATCCCGCACCCAACCTTCGGCCAGCGAACGGGAAGGGAAGAGGGTGTCGCCCAACGCCGCGATCGCCCCGCTGATCCCCAGAATCATCACCACGCCGAGGCTGAATGCGGCCATCCACACCGCGCGCCCGCCCGGCCGCACCGGCGCTTCTCCCGCCGTCCACCACGCCGTCAGCGTCAGGCATGCCAGCAGGGTCAGCGTATTAATAAGATGTGCCGATAGCGAGTAAGCCCGCGCCGACGATTGGTTCTTCGCCACGTGCTCCAGTAGCACCAGCGCCGCGCCCAGCAGCGCTTCCGTCATCAGGAAGACGCCCGAAAGCGTGGCCCCGAGCCGCACCGCGTGCCGCCGCGGAAACGCCCGGAAAGCCCAGAACACCAGCAGCGCCACCAACGCCAGATCGATTCCGCTGGTCACCCGGTGCGTGAACTCGACAATCGTATTCAAGCTCGGCGCGCGCGGCAGCATCTCGCCGTTGCACAGCGGCCAGTGCTTGCCGCATCCCGCGCCGGCCCCGGTGGCGCGCACGAAGGCGCCCCACAGCACCACGGCGATGTTGAACGCTAGCACGCTCCAGGCGTAGCGCGCGAACCGGCGAACCGAAGTTGATGTCTGCAAATTTTATTGTATTCCCCCTTGACAGCTTCCGCCCGCCGTGCTACTTTTGCACCAGGTTGCTGCTTTTGCAGCATACGGACTATGCGCAAAGACGGACATCGCAATCTCAGCCGGCGCGAACGCCAGATCATGGACATCCTCTACCAGCAGGGACGCGCCACCGGGGCGGAGATCCACCAGGCGCTGCCCGATGCCCCCACCTACTCGGCGGTCCGCGCCAAACTCCGCGTGCTGGAGGAGAAGGGCCATGTGCGCCACCAGGAAGAGGCGCTGCGTTATGTCTACCTGCCCGTCGTGGCCCGCGATATGGCCCGCAAATCGGCGCTCCGCCACATGGTCTCCACCTTCTTCGCCGGCAGCGTGGAAGACACCGTGGCGGCCCTGCTCGACCTTTCGGCGGCCAATCTCGCCCCCAAAGATCTCGAGCGCATCTCTGAAATGATCGAAACCGCGAAAAAGCAAGGAGAACAATCATGACCTGGATGGATTTTGTAGTGCGCGGCACGGTGGTGCTGGCGGCTGGTTTTGCGGCGTCGTTCGCCTGCGGGCGCGCCTCCGCCGCCCTGCGCCATCTGGTCTGGACCGCGACCTTTCTGGCGCTTCTGGCCATGCCCTTCGCCCTCGGGCTCGCGCCCAAGATCGCCCTTGCCCCCTGGCCGGCGGCTCGGAGCGTGCACTCGGTTCGCGCCACCGCGCCTGCTATCCCGTCCGCTCCCGTTCCCTCCCAACCGCGCCGCGATCCCCAATCGCCCGCCCTCACCGCGGCGGCGGGGGCATACGCTTTGGCTCTCTACCTCGCGGGATTGCTGCTTGTGGCGGCGCGATTCCTGGCCGGCGCCGCGCGCACCGCGCGCATGGTACGCCAGGCGCGGCCCGCGGAGTATGCGCAGGCGGAGGCCGATACCGTGCGCCGCGCCCTGGCCATCGGCCGCCCGGTGCGCGCCCTCGATAGCCCCGCCGCGCCCGTGCCCATGACCTGGGGCACCGTGCGCCCCGTCGTGCTCCTCCCCGAGCCGGCCCGCCACTGGCCCGCCGAACGCCTGCACGCCGTCCTGCTGCATGAACTCGTCCACGTGCGGCGCCACGACCTCCTCGCCCAGCTCGCTGCCCAGGCCGCCTGCTGCCTCTACTGGTTCCATCCCCTCGTCTGGCTCGCCGCCCGCCAACTCCGCAAGGAGCGCGAACGCGCCTGCGACGATGCCGTGCTCTCTGGCGGTGTGCCCGCCCCCGATTACGCCGGACACCTGCTCGAACTGGCGCGCGTCCTGGTGGAGCGGCGCAGCCTGGCCGACGCTCCCGCCATGGCCGAAGCCGGCGACCTGGAAGACCGCGTCCGCGCCGTCCTCGATGGCTCGCGCAATCGCGCGCCGCTGAACCGCCGCCTGGCCGCGACCGTAGCCGTGCTGGCCTGCGCACTCGTCCTGCCCGTGGCGTTGGTCACCCTGCACGCCCAAGCGGGAACCGGCGCGCTCGCTGGAATTGTCGTGGATGCCAGCCAGGCGCGCGTTCCATTCTCTGAGGTCCGCATCAAGAACCTGGATGGCAAGAACGAGGAAGTCGCCAAGGTCAACGCCGCCGGCGAGTTCGGATTCCCCTCCATTCCGGTGGGACACTACTCCATCGAAGTCCGCGCCCGCGGCTTTGCCGTCGGCAAGACCGAAGTCCTGGTAGAGGCTGGCCAGAGCGTCTCAGCCATCGTCGCCCTCCCGCTCGGCCAGATCTCGGAGAGCCTCACCGTCCACGGCGCCAGACCGGCCACCGGCAGCCTGGCGCCGCCGGCGCCTGTCGCGGCCACCCCGGCGCGTACGCCCCAGCGCATTCCCGTCGGCGGCAATGTGCAGGCCGCCAAACTGCTCTTTCAAGTGCACCCCGTCTACCCGGCGGAACTCAAACAGCAGGGCATCACCGGTACCGTCATGCTGCGCGCCGTCATCTCCACCACCGGCGAGACGCTCCATCCCGAGGTGATCAACACCACCGTGAATCCGGGACTCGCCCAGGCGGCTCTGGATGCCTTCCGCCAGTGGCGCTACCAGCCCACCCTGCTCAACGGCAAACCCGTGGAAGTCGTCACCACCGCGACCTTTACCTTCGAGCTCGATCAGTAATGTGGCAAGAGTGGGGCAGGCGCTTTCTAGGGACTTGCAAAATTCCGGATCCAGAGCCCCTGGTTGGTGTCGGTACAAAACAAAATTGAGAGGAAATGTACTCGGCGGGGCGGCGAGGCAATAGAATATTTG
>JBEKDV010000183.1:0-25547 GCA_050014175.1 Candidatus Solibacter sp.
GCGGTTTGGCGACTAACCAAGTGGCCCGCAAGTTTCCAGTAACGCCGTTTTTACACCTGAATAGTTCCCAGGGCTGCTCAATCACCGGGGAGCGTTGCGTTCAATTTCGTAGAGTACACGTCCGAGGCTCCATGAACGAGGCGGATGCGATAGGCATGAGCGCGTGGCTCGACAGAATCGAGATCCTCGTTCATGATTCGCTGCCGTTGCGCTGGCACACCATATTTCCATTTCTCGCCCGGGTCTGGCCCTTGCGCCTCTAACAACTGCCGCCGCCCACCATCCTTGCCTGGGAATAACGCTGCTTTTCTCCTACGCTCTCCCTGGAGGCGAAAACAGCGCGATGGCCCACGATCTGGAGCGGCTCAAACAACGCATTCCGCTGGTGGAGTATTTGCAGCGCCACAACTGGAAGCCTTGTCGTGCCGGCACGCGGCAGGAACTGGTCGGGCTGTGCCCTTTACATCAGGAAGCTCGTCCTTCCTTCTACGTCAATGCCCACAAGAATCTGTTCTACTGTCACGGGTGTGGCCGGGGTGGCGATCTGATCCGCTTTGTCCAACTCTTCCTCAACCTACCGTTTCGCCAAAGTGTGGCGCATCTCGAACAGGAACTAATGCCTGCCCCCGCTTCACAATTGCTGGAGCAGACGCTCGACTTCTATCAGCTTCAACTCCATCGTCATTCGGAGGCGGTCCGATATCTGGATTACCGTGGCTTGCACGATCCCGCAATCATCGAAGACCTCGGCATCGGGTATGCGCCCGGCGGAAACTTGCGGCGCCACCTCGCCGGCTGGGGATATCCATTCGATCTGCTGTTCGACACCGGCTTGGTCAACCGGCACGGCCGCGACGCCTTCTGCCGGCGCATCATCTTCCCCTGCAGTCAGGCTGGCCGGATTGTCAACCTGTACGGTCGCAGTATTGGCGCCGCCTTCCCGCACTGCTTATTGCCACGCTCCAAGGGTGGCTTGGTTGCCTGGGAGTCAGTAGGCAATTTCCCAACGGCTATCTTGGTCGAAGGCCTGTTCGACCTGGCAGTGCTGTGGCAGGCGGGCTTTCGCAACACCACCTGCGCGCTTGGCACCCACCTGACTCCGCCTCAGTTCCATCAGCTTTCCGATCGAGCGGGCCGCTTGGTCTATCTTGTCTTTGATCAGGATGAAAACCAAGCTGGCCAGCACGCCTCTCACGGGCTTGCACAGCACCTCGCCAATGTCGGCGTAAACGCCCGCATCGTCCAGCTGCCGGCTGGGCACGATCCCAACAGCTACTTCGTGGCCGGCGCCACAGCCGCCGATTTCACCCGCTGTCTCCAACAGGCACGCCCGCTATGAAACTTTTCTTGGTCCATCGCCCCACCGTTCTGGCCAGTGTTTCTCCCTATCGCTTGCTCGATGAGCAGGGCCAAGAGATCGGTTGGGCTAATGCCTTCCTCGATGGTCAGCGCATTCGCCAGCTGTCCCTGCGTTCCCTGCGCGCTTACGCTTATGACCTACTGCACTTCGCCCGCTGGTGGAGCGAACCGCCGCTGCCGCTGCCTCTGTCGGAGATCACCGAGTCCACCCTGCTCGACTACGTCCGTCACCAACTCGATCAGGAGTCGAAACCCACGCCGCAAACCGTAAATCATCGCTTGACCGTGATCCGTTGTTTGTATCGATTCCATCACGGACAGGAACTTCCCGCCGGCAATTCCCATTTCCAGCGCATCTATACGACGCGCTGCCCGGTCGGTTACGGCCGCCCTCATCGCGCCATGGCCTTCGGTCTCCGTCTCAAGCAACCTCGACGCATCATCCAGCCTCTCTCTGCAGAGCAAGTCGCGAAGTTCTGGGAGAGCTTTCGTACCTTCCGCGATCTGGCCGTAGTGGGCTTGATGTTACTCGATGGCCTGCGTTCCTGTGAGATTCTGGCGCTCCAACTCGAAGATCTGAAACTGGCCGACGCGCTCCTGCACGTACTGGGCAAGGGAAAGAAGCAGCGTACTCTGCCCCTGCCCGGCGAGATCATGGAAGTGCTGCAAAGCTACCTGCATCTGGAACGGCCGCTGACCAACTCTCCCTATTTGTTCGTTTCCCTCAAAGGCCGTCGACGCGGCCTGCCTATGACGACTGCCGGACTTCGCTCGCTGTTCCGTCATCATCGGCTACGCAGCCAAGTCGCGACAGCCAACCCGCACCGTTTTAGACACACCTTCGGAGCAGACATGGTGCGGGCGGGCATCTCCCTCCCCGCGCTTCAGCACCTGATGGGACATGCGCAGATTCACACCACCATGCTTTATGTTCAGCTCGCTCCCCAGGACGTCTGGCGCGAGTATGCCCGCGCCGTCGCCAACCGCGCGCGTTTGACCACTCGGCGGATGCCATGAGTCAGCCCAGACACAACCTCGAGCAGATTTTCGAAGCACAGGTCCAGAACCTGGCTCTGACGTTGCAGCCCTTCACCGTGGTCAAGTACCAATACGTCGCCCGCCGCTTCGTTGGTTATCTTCGCGCCACCTTTCCAGAGGTCCGTCGACTCTCCCAACTCCGCCGCGATCCCCATATGCTGGGCTGGTTCCGCTGGCTTTGCGAGTTGCGTCCGCCTATCGGCAATCATACGCGTGAGCAGCGCCTGCTCTGTCTCCGCCGTCTGCTCGACGACTTGGCCGCCCAGGGCCATCGTCTCCAGCCCGGCCTTATTATCCGCGAAGATTTTCCGGTCCGTCCCGAGTATCTCCCCAGGCCGCTGTCACCGGAGGACGATCAACGGCTGCAAGAGGAATTGCGCCGTACCGACAGCCTGTATTCCAATGCCCTCCTGTTGGCTCGCGTCACGGGGATCCGGATCGGAGAATGCATCCACTTACCAATCGATTGTCAACGTCATCTCGGGCCTGAACAATGGGCACTGCATGTTCCCCTCGGCAAGCTTCACACCGAGCGCCTCGTGCCCCTCGACTCTGAAGGTCTGCGGCTGTTAGCGCGCATTCTTGAGTTGCGTGCTCAAGCTTCCCCGGCCCGCCTCAGGAAATCTGAAGGCTTTCTGCTGCCTCGCGTAGGCGGCCGGTTTGCCCTGTTTCAAACGTTGCGCGTCGCGCTGGCCGATTTCGCCAAGAGAGCGGGTTGTGCCGACACCAGCCCGATCTCGCCTCACCGCTTGCGCCACACCTGGGCCTCGGACATGCTCCGCTGCGGAGTTAGCCTGCCTGCTCTGAAAGAACTGATGGGGCACAAAGACATCCGGATGACCCTTCGCTATCTGAAGGTCACCCAGCCTGATTTGCAGCGCGAGTTCTACCGTGCCCGTCACAACACAGTTCAGCCTTACTGCATCCCCTCGCTCTCCGCAGCTACCGCCACCTCCGATCTCCCCGGAATCCGCCACGCACTCGCGGCCACGCGCCACCTTCTGGCAATGTACCGACGGCAGCTCTCCGATGACAAGCTCGGGCGCCGCCTCCAGCGGCTTGACCGGCGCCTGCTGGACGTCGATCAACAACTCCAGAACATCCCAACGGGCGAAAAATGAGGAAAGATTGGCCGGTCAATCGGCAAGCCTGCAAGGAGGGCCGCCGGCGTCGGAACCGACAGCGCGGCTCCAGAGCACAAGTGTCAACCTGGGCCGCCTCGCCAAAGTCGCTGGTCGCCGTACGCCATCACGCATCGGGCCGGCACGTGGTTCTCGATGTGGACGTCATTGCCGCGAGGGCAAGCAGCCGGAGATCTGATTTTCGGGGCGGTGGCAGCGGCAGACCGGAAGAACCGCTGTTGTTCACTCGGGACGTTCCGGCGATGGGTGTTCCTGCCCAGCGCTTGCTGTGCTGGCGGGAAACGCCCCGGCGAGGCTTTCGGCGGCGTCCTGCGCACCCGCAGCGACCGCCCTGAGCCCGGCGAAGATCTCGGGCACAAGCGATTCCGGCGATCTAGGGTTCTGCCCCCCGGTGAACAGTTGCACCAGCCGGTTGTTGAGCGAGGCCAGATCGTCGAAGACCCCCACAAGCAGGTGCTGCCACGTGTCCCCGGCATCGCGTGAACGGCGGCCCGGCGGCGTCAGGGCCGAAGTGGCAGGAATGGAGGACAAGGCAGGCACCAGGAATTCTTGCGTCTCGCCCGCCCGCAACCGCAGTTCCCTGAGGTGGTCGTGCACCATCGCTGCCAGCAGCGAGCGCGCTCTGGAATGCGGGTCCGCATCCGGATTTTCGGTGAACCTCTCCGCGAGGCGGCGCAGGGCCCAGGCTTCCGCCATCAGGCCGTCACTGCGGGAGAGCGCTTCGTCTTCAAATCTTTCAGCTGCGCGCGATGGAGCCTTGAAGGTCCGCGAGAAGTACTTTTCCAGAAAGGCATGTACTGGCGCTGGGGACACGTGCTGCGGGGTGGCGGAGAGGGTAATCTCTTGCGCGGGGATCTCCCGCAGAGCCTCTTCGGTGGTTTGCATCTCCACTCGTACTGCCGGGTTCGCCATGAAAGCCGCCAGCACGGCCATCAGTTGTTGCCTCCGTTCCGGCGTGCTTGCAACGCCACGCACGAGCAGCGTCTCGTCCGGCTGCCGCAGGACTTCCACGGGTTCGCCGAGGCAGGCCCCCACACGATGCAACGCGTACCAGAGCTCGATTTCCAGCTCCGTCAGATCCGGCTGGGAAGGCCTCCACTGCGGCTGCCGCAGCTTCAGCCCGGGCCGATCCGGAATGATCGGTTTTCGCGCCAGCCGCAACAGTGAAATGGGCGGCTCAAAGGAAGTCACCATCACGTCTCCAGCCATCTCCGGCACGAACGTCAACTCCAGGGTTCTCGCGGGCGATTCGTACCGTATGCTCTGCAACCGCGGCTGGTAGCCGGGCGCATCTACCTCTAACGTGAATACGACCGTGATCCGCCCGACCACCTTGACTGCCGAGAGCCTGAGCCGGCGTTTGTCAAAGACCTCGGCGTGGAGCGTAGCGCCCTCCTGGCTGACGAAGAGCGCCACCCCGGAGGACATCGCAAGCGGTTCCCATTGCCGCTTCTCGATCCACTCCACCAAGCCTGCTTCGAGGTCCTCCAGGTTTAGGCCCTCGCGGAACAGGATGGTGCTCCAGCGCGCTTTGGTCTCGGTTCGGGAAACCCGAATAGCACGATCGGCGCGGAGCGGGTTGTAGATGTACTGCCGCGACGGCTCCGGTTGCCAGATGGCGTGCCGCAACGTTCCGGCCGGATCCTCCACACGTGCAGCAAAGCGGCCATGGTCGGGTTCGTACCACAGCTCGAGACAGCTCTCGCGCTGCACCGCAGCTGGACGAATTTGCCTTGCAACCAACCTGAATCGTTGGTGAACCGGTCCGCGCACGGCCTTTACCTCGGCCATCTCCACGCGCGTCATCACCTCCCGGGGAGTGGGTGTTTGCGCTTCCTGGGCGCGCCGAGTCACCCCCCAGGTTCCGACCACAAGAAATAGGCCCCCCGCCGCCCATGCCAGGCGCCGCACCGACGCGGCTGGCACCGGCTTCCGAGACGCCGCGAACACTTCCCCCGCGAGGATATTGGCGCGGGCCAGGAACCCGAGCCGGGCGTCCACCCAACGGTGCCCTCCCGGGAACGTATCCTCCTTGATCGCGCGGGTGAACTCCAGCACCTGCCTTTCGATTTCGTCCAGCCGGAGCCGGCACTCCCAGCATGCCTGAATGTGGCGCCGAACGGTGAACCTCTGGTAGAACAGCAGTTCGCCGTCCAAGTAGGCCATCAAAGACTCGTCACTGCAATGTTTCCGGAACACTGTCGTCATAGCGCCTCGTGTCTTGCTGTCCATAGGTTGCCGCGCCGCGGGCTAGCCGCATTTTTCGGATTGCCCGGACCAATAGCGTTTTCACCGAGTTGGAGCTGATCTGCAACCGCGCCGCGATCTGGCTGTACTTCAAGGCGCTGGCGCGCAGAAGCACAACCTCCTCCTCGCGCCTGCTGAGGACCGCAAGCAACCGCGTCAACTGGGTGTCCACCCACTCGGCGGGGAACTCCTCATGGGACCGTTCCGTCGCGGCGCCGGCGGCAGACAGCGGAAGAAACGCGCCGCCGTGACGTGATTCCCGCCGCCTCCAGTCGATGATTCTCCGGCGCACCACGCAAAGCATCCAGCCCTTGGGATTCTCGACGACTTTGCCCTCAAGCAGAGCGACGTACAATTCCACAAACGCCTCCTGGACCACGTCCTCGGCGGTCTGGAGGGAGACCCCCGCCCGGAATGCGTATCGTACCAGCAGGCCGTACCACTCGGGGTACAGCGCACTCACGAACTCCGTGGCCTTCTCCCGCCGTATACGTTGTGCTGCGGCCACATCGCGCGGGTCAAGTAGTACTTTGGCCAACATGATCCTCAAGTATACGCCACTGGGAAGTGCGAATTGTTGACGTGCGGGATTTTTTTCGCGCTTGTCACCCATATGGATCCCGCTCGCGACATTCATACATACGTAAAATTCTTGCGGAGTCGATTGGTGAAGAAGGAGATCCTATCCTATGAACTCGAGACAATCCGTGCACGTCTGCCTGTGGACGACATGCCTGCTGGCCCTGTGCGTCCCCCTAACGCTGGCTCAGGAGTATCGCGCCACCCTTCTGGGCGTAGTCACCGACCCGAGCGGCGCCGGGGTTGCTGGCGCCATTGCCATCGCCACCAACATGGACACCGAGGTCAGGTTGGCGACGGAAGTCAACAGCGAGGGGAACTACGTCATCCCGTATTTGCTGCCTGGCAGGTACAGCCTGCGGGTCTCGCGCGATGGATTCAAGAGCTTCGAACGCAGCCCCATCGAGCTGCGGATTAGCGACCGCACTCGCATAGACGTGCGGCTGGAGCTTGGCCAGAGCTCCGACCGTATCACGGTGAGCGCGGAAGCGCCTCTTCTGGAAGACGTCACCGCGAGCCGCGGCCAGCTCATTGCGGGGTCCAGACTTACTGATCTCCCCCTGCCAGCCAAGAATCCGTACACGTTCATGGCTCTAGCCGCGGGTGTGCAGCCCAGCGCTACTTCAGTACAAGGTGGTATGTTGTATTTTCGCCCCTTCGATCAGGGGTCCTTTGACATGATTTCAATCAACGGCGGGCGCAGCGGCGTCAATGACTACCAGATCGACGGCGCTCCCAACAATTCCATTATAATCACGAGCTATTCGGGAACCAATCTCGACGTGGCTTATGTTCCCCCCGCCGAGGCCACCCAGGAGTTCAAAGTCCAAACCAGCACGTACGATGCGCAGTATGGCCGGACAGGCGGCGGCGTCATCAACCTCTCCATCAAGCCCGGGACCAATGATTACCACGGCGCCGTCTACGAGTACCTCAGGCGCACCCCCATGGAGGCCAACCCGTCCGCCAATAACGCTGCCGGCAAGCCCCTCCCCGAACACTCGGTCGATCAGTACGGATTCGAAATCGGGGGCCCTTCCAACCTCCCTAAGATATATCGCGCAAAGAACCGGACGTTCTTTATGTTCGCTCTGGAGAAATACCGCGAAGTGCAACCCAAGTCCTACACCGGCAGTGTCCCGACAACCGAGCAGCGCAACGGCGATTTCTCCCAGACCTTCAACTCCAGCGGCAAGCTTTACACCATCTACGATCCCCAGACGATCCGATCCAACCCGGCTTACGATCCCACCCAGCCCCTTACGCTCACCAACCCTCAGTACGTGGCCACCCCGTTTCCTGGCAACCTCGTGCCGCAGGCGCGTATTCAGCCGATCGCCACCCGTGTGCTAGCGGATATTCCATTACCCGACCAAAGCGGCACCGTAACCAACGCCAACAACTGGTTCACTAATGATGCGACTTCTAGGAATAATTTCCACAATTTGGTTGCGCGCCTGGACGACAACATCACTTCTGCATGGCGCTTATATGGCCGCTGGGATCACAGTAGGCGCGATGTGGTCGCCGATCAGTGGGGATGGGGCACTGTGGCATCCAATGCCGGACACAGCGTGGCTACCAACGACGGTGGCGTATTTGACGTGGTGGGCACCCTGAACGCCCACACCATCCTGGATGCGCGCATCGCCTTCAACCGCTATGTCACTAAAGGCTATTACACTCCTTTCGACCAGGGCTCGCTCGGTTTCTCATCTGCTCTGCTTGGTCAACTGCAACAGCCCGACAGATACCCGGATATCTCACTGACAAACTACACAAGCCTCGGTCTTGGCAGTTCTCCCGATGTAATCGCCAGCGAAACCTATAGCGGCCAGGCTGGCTTGCTGAAGATCGTCGGGGCGCATTCCATAAAGTTTGGAACGGAATTCCGCTTGATCCACCTCGCCCAGCTGGCCACCACCAATGCTTCGGGGACCTACGCCTTCACCGGCACCTGGACGAGTTCAAACCCGCAGGTGAGCGATCCAGCAGCCGGCAACGCCGTCGCATCTCTCCTGCTCGGCGACATGTCCAGCGGCACTGCCACCATTAACAGCACTCCGTATCTCACGTGGGACTACCCGGTCTTCTATTTCCAGGACGACTGGCAGGTGAACCGGCGACTGTCCCTGAATCTCGGCCTGCGTTGGGACTACGAAGTGCCGCCCGTTGAACGGCACGATAGCCAGAACCGCGGCTTCGATTTCGTCGCCCAAAACCCCTATCAAATCCCCGGATACGACCTTCGCGGAGGACTGCTCTTTGCCGGTGTTGGTGGACAGCCGCGGAGAGCGTTCAATCTCGACCGCGACAACTGGCAGCCCCGCTTTGGAGTCGCCTACAAGGTTTTGAGTACTAAGCCCCTGGTTTTCCGCGCCGGGGGCGGCCGCTATTTCTTGCCCACCGCCGACTACGGCGGCACTATGGGCTTCTCGCAAGCCACCAGTGCGCAACCCTGGACATCCACCTACCAGGTGAATAGCGTATTCGCCAATCCATTCCCCAACGGGTTGATCCAGCCGACCGGTGCCGCTGCGGGCTTAGCCACCGGAGTCGGTAACGCTGTCACCTTCAGCAACCCGAGCAAGCAGATCCCGAACGTCTGGCAGTTCTCCGCTGGTTTTCAGTACGAGCTTGCGCCCGGCTTGCTGCTCGATGCCTCTTACGTCGGCAGCCGAACGCGTCAGATCCAGGTCAGCCAGTCGCAGGACTTCCTCACCTTAGCGCAGCTTGCCATGGGCGCCGCATACCTCTCCGCGTCGGTGCCAAACCCGCTCTACGGCGTGTTGCCAAGCAACACGACCCTTGGTGGAGCGGCCACTGTTCAGCGCAGCTCTTTACTGGTCCAATACCCGCAATTCACCGCCGTCACGATGAATGATGTCAGCATAGGCGAGAGCTGGTACAACTCGCTTCAGGTGAAAGCCGAGCAGCGGTTCCGCGCCGGCTTGTCGGTGCTGTTTTCTTACACCAATTCAAAGACGATGGAGGCGATACAGTACAAGAACCCCCAGGACACAGAGCTTTCGCGGGATCTTACCTCCTTCGACGTGCCGCAACGGGTGGTCGTGAGCGGAGTCTACCAGCTCCCGGTCGGCCCCAAGAAGCGCTGGATCCACAGCGGGTTGGTATCGCGGATCGTCGGCAGCTGGCAGGTGAGTTCCAATTTGACCCATCAGTCCGGCACGCCTATCACGTATCCTTCGAACTACTACATAAACGGGAACCCTAAGCTGACGAGCGGCCAAACCTTGAGCCACTGGTTCAACACCTCGCCCTCGATTTGGGTGCAAAGGCCACTCGATACCCTGCGGGTCACCCCATTCTATAGCCCCAACATCCGGAGGCAGACAGCTCCCCAAGCGGATGCCAACCTGAGCCGTCAGTTCCGCATTCGCGAAGGCCACAGTATGCTGTTCAAAGCCTCGGCCTACAATATCACCAACACCCCCATCTTCAACGTGCCGACTACCGACCCGACCTCGACGCTTTTCGGAGTCGTGTCGCCCACACAAATGAATCTGCCGCGTAGCATCGAGGTTGGCTTCCGTTATGCCTTCTGACGCTGCTTACTGAATACGACGGGCCGCCAGCTCGGCAACAAGAAAGAATCGTCGCTGGCGGCTAAAGAGGGAGCCATATGCATTCCGGAATGGTGGTGTTCGCTCTGCTTACGGCTGCGGCTCTTTACGGGGCCAGGCCGGAGAAGGTTGTGCCCGCTATCAATGAGGTTCCACCCGGGGAACAGGTGGGCCAGCAACCGTACGAGATGACCTGGATCCAGCGAGAGGCACCTCCCCGGCCCCTCGTGGATTTTGAAGACCTGACCGGCTGGCAATTGGAAACGTACGATGGCGCATCCGGACGGTTTCGCCGCAGCCGCGAGCAACAGATGTGGGGCCAGTACGTGGCTAAGTTCGAGTACGCCGGAACCGGCGGGCACAGCCGCATGATAGCCCGCCCGCCCAAGCCCATCCCCATCCCCGGGTCCTTCGACTCCATCGACATGTGGGGCTACGGCGTACGCTGGAGTTACGTTCCCGATCCGGCGACGCCTATCATTGAGGTCGCCATCCTGATTGTGGACGCTCGGGGCCGCGAGTTTGCCATCGCGCTCAGCGATGTCGGCTGGAAACAGTGGTGGCTCATGCACCGCAAGGTTCCCGCACAAGCGCTGAAGGAAGTGGAGTTCCCCTTGAGCTTCTCTGGGATTGAAATCTCAAAACTGAGCAACAAGGAACCGCGGGTTTTCTACTGCGATTCGCTTGCCTTTTACACCGAAGAACTCAGCCCCCTCGATCTTCAGCCGCAGCCTAAACGCAATCTTGAACCCTATCGCGGCCAGATTGCCGGAGTCAACGTGGGGCCGGGCAGGCTCCCTTTTCCCACCCGCGAAGAGACCATCCTGCCGGCAAACCGGGAGAAGGACTATCGCTTGAGCGTCAACGAAATCGAAACCGGCCGTTTCGAGCTTCGCTACGAGGGCAGGGATGCGCGCGTCCTGTACGAGTATCGCCCGCGTACCGGCAATCTCGGTGAGTTGACCGTCAGCGTGAACGGTGGCGATCGTTTCCACCCCCTGGATGGGGGCGGAGTCCGATTCTGGGATACGCCGGCGGGCTCCGTACCCACTGGGCATCTGGTGGAAGGCAAACTCGCAGGTAACGTGGTGCAGGCCAGGTTCTTCTACGGTGGGCGCAGCGTTGACTACCAACTCCGCCTCTGGCAGAAATCCCTGGTTCTGGATGTCTGGTGCGATGGCGGCGATGCCACTGAATTGAGCTTTGGCCGAGTCACCGGTGTGAGTTTACCGAAAACCATCACGGTTCCCTTCATCACCTACAGCGGAGGTGCCCCCCGTGATGTCTCTGACGCGCCCGGCTTCACGGCTCCCGAACCCACCACCCCGCGTAGGCTCGCTCTGCTGTACCAAGTCGACTGGGGACTTGCCGATCCGCTCGTGCTGATGTCCGGCGCCAGCGATGCCCCGGTGTTTACCTCGATCTGGTTCGACTGGTATCGTTCCAGCGCCTCGACCCCGTATTTCCGCCCCTCGAAAGCGTCCGCCGGCGTGGAGATCAATGGGGGCATGCGCTACCTTCCGAAAACGGATGGGCTTCGCAACAACTTGTACGAACGTATCTTCGTCACAAATTCTCCGGTTTACGAGGAGGTTCTGCCGACAATTCCCAACCCCCCATCCTTGCGGCAGCAGGAAAGCAAGCAGGTGATTTGGACAATAGCCAGGCCGGCAAGTTTCCAGGATGACCACGACCGTTGCCGCCAGATCCGCTCCTACGGGCTCGACAAGATCATGCAGCACAGCCATGAGACCACGTGGCGCGATGAGGGCGACAGTTTTACCCTTCGTTTGCGCGCCGCGCCCCAGAAGGGCGGCGACTCTATGCTGCAGTGGTACATCAAGGCCCAGCACAGCCTCGGGTGGTTACAAGGTGTGTACACCAATTACACCGACTTTACGCCGACCAACACCAACTGGAGTCCCGCTCACGTGTCCCGCACCCAAGACGGTGAGTGGGCGGTGAACGTGATTTGGCCCCGGGTGTATAACCTGAAGCCCTCCAAGGCGGTAGAGTTCGACCAGTATTACGCCGGCCGCATTAAAGAGAAATTCGGCACGAGCATGGCTTATACTGATGTTCATACTTCGGTTGGGCCCTGGCGCTACGTCGACTTCGATACCAGGGTTCCTGGCGCGGGCACTTTCGCGGCCACATACTACGCATACGGCCAGATCCTGCGCAATGACCAGCAGGTGTACGGCCCTGACCTCTCCGAGGGCACCCAACAGTGGCTGTATGCGGGGTTGTCGGCTGGCAACTGGGGCCGGATGTATGGAAGCGTCAACTTGTTGACGCATCCACTGGACGTGTCCTTCAAGCTGATGAAGATCCAGCCACTCGAGTGCGACTATGGCATGGGTTTCTTGGACAACTACCTCGGTAGAATCGACAAGAACTGGTACGATTCGCCGAAGCGCAGCGCGTACGTCGACCTGTATATGGCCACAGCCATCGGCTACGGTAACATGGGTTGGTTGGTGCACGAGGTTGAGCATCCCACCCCATTTGGCGGTACATACGCCGTCACGAGGGTCGAGGATTCCCCTTGGGGCATCGACTTGTTAACCCGTTCCTACTACATGATGCAGCAACTCCAGCAGCAGTACGCCTTCACCCCGCCCATGGTGATTGAGTATGCCGGCCGGGACAGGAAGTGGTATACGCCGAGTCAAGCCCATGCGACCGGGGTAATTGCTGATTCTCGTCTGCATGTCATTTACGAGAACCGGACCGAGGTATACGTCAACCGCGCGTCAGAAGGCTCCTGGACGGTTAGCGATCATAGAGGCCAACGCGTGGAGTTGCCCGTGTCCGGGTGGCTCGCTTTCAACCCGTCTAATCAGTTCTACGAGATTTCAGGCTACCAGGGTGGCCGGCGCATCGACTATGTGCAGGGCGCTGAGTATGAGTTTCTGGACGGCCGTGGCCAGTGGACGGAGCGCGGCACCCTGGGTTGCTCTGGCAGCGTGGCACGCCGGCCACGGCCCGGGGGCGGCCTCGAGTTGATCGACATTTACGGCAATCGGCGCATCGCGTTCCGGACGGCGGAGAGCGGCACCCTCACTGCGTACGATCCCGACCGCAAGAGCCTGAAATCAGTCAAGTTAACTGCCCCACGACCCGGATGGTTCGAGTTTCAGACCCTTGCCGGCGCCCGTAGCTATGTCTTCCATCCGAGGGAACCCTGATCCTGGAAACGAAACTCGCCGACGCCCCCAGCGGTGGCTGGTTCCCCGAGTGGAAGCCGGCGCAGGTTCCGGCCAACGGTTCTCTGGGCTTGTGGCGCCTGGCGGTGCGGCAGGTGCGGGCGGACGTGGTGCAGGAGGAGGCTCAAGCGGGCGCGCGCACAGTGGCCGCTTCCGAGGGGCAATCACGGTCCCGAGTTCAATTCGGCGGCCCCCATGTGGTCAATTTATCCACACGAGCGGGCTCAGTTTATGATGGAAGTTCCTCATGACAGACAACAAATGGGCTCGCCTGTTGGCCTACGTCACCGGCCTGGTCAATCAGAAGCTCCTGCTCCAGAATGAGTATCTTGCAGCCGAGAATCGCATCCTCCGAGCTCACCTTCCCGCCCGTTTGCGCCTGTCGGATCCCCAACGTTCCACCCTCGCTGAGATCGGTAAGCGACTCGGCCGCACTGCACTTCAGCAGGTCGCCTGTGTCGCCAAACCCGATACCATCCTTGCTTGGTACCGCCGCCTCATTGCTCGTAAGTTCAACGGCTCCAAACTCCGCGCTGCCCCAGGCCGCCCCCCAATCGCGCCCGAAGTGGAGGCGCTTATTGTCCGCTTCGCCAGAGAAGAACTCCGGCTGGGGATACGACCGTATCGTCGGAGCTCTGGCCAATCTCGGCCACGCCGTTTCCGATCAGACGGTGGGCAACATCCTTCGCCGGTACGGGATCCAACCGGCACCGAGACGCAGCCAAAATACCACCTGGAAGGATTTCATCGCCTCCCACCTTGCCGTCCTGGCAGGTACCGACTTCTTCACCGTTGAGGTGCTTACTTGGCGAGGTCTCACCACCTACTACGTCCTATTCTTCATCCATCTGGAATCACGCCGGGTCAGTCTCGCCGGCTTGACCAGACATCCTACTTCCGAATGGATGCTGCAGATGGCTCGCAACGCCACCGACGAGAATTCCGGATTCCTGCGTGGCCAGCAGTACCTTCTTCATAATCGCGATACGAAGTTCTGCGCCGCGTTTCTGGATGTCCTGCGATCCAGCGGCATACAGCCATTGGCTCTTCCGCCGCGGAGTCCGAATTTGAACGCTTTTGCCGAGCGCTGGGTGGGCTCCGTGCGGCAAGAATGCCTATCCAAGCTCATTCTCTTTGGAGAAGCTTCCTTACGCCGGGCATTGACTGAGTACATCGATCATTATCATTCGGAACGGAACCACCAGGGCAAAGGCAATCTTCTCCTCTTCCCTTCTCCGGACGTACCGCCGAAGTGCAGGACCGTTCACCGCCGCGACCGACTGGGTGGTTTGCTCAAGTTTTACTCCCGAGTCGCTTGATTCTTTGACCACACGAGCCCGATTGAGGGCGCCGACCATGTAGATACCGCCACCGGCAGACTACCGATATCACCAGATAACGCCGTTTACAAAGCCGAATTGCGCCAACTGTTCCAGGAATGCCAGGTAGCTGGGAGCCGGGTGGGCCATCCGCCGGAAGTCCCCGTCACCGACGAAGCCAGCGACAGGACTCTACCTTGTATGCTACTTGGTGAAGCGCGGCGCTTTGCGAACCGCAGCCAGTTCACCACTGGTGCGGCCTTCGGCATTCAGAACCACGGCTTGCAATCGCTTGGCGACACGATAGGCACCATCGCGTTCCGCGTCTTTACTCAAAGACCCTGTGGCAGCCCCGTCAACGGCGGCCGCCACCGTGTGAAGCGCCGCCGCCCGAGCTATGGCCTCCGCCAGAGCTGCGCGCCCCGCCGCCGCTGCCAAAGCTGCGTGAGGCGCCACCGCCGCCGAAGCTATGCCCGCCCGCGCTGTAGCTCGGTGCGGACATTCGCGGCGCAGATTGGTAACGCTGCGCTGGAGCCGAATACCGCTGTGCTGGAGCCGAGTATCGCTGTGCTGGAGCCGAGTATCGCTGAGCTGGAGCGGAATAGCGCTGCGCCGGAGCCGAATACCGCTGCGCCGGAGCCTGGTTGCGTTGCGCACCCTGGAAGTGTTGCCACTGCCCCTCGGTTGCGTGACCTGCGCTCTGCGGTGCCGTGCTGCGAGCACCCTGCGTCACCGATCGGTTCCCGTACGTTGACGCCGTCCCCGATCCAAACCGGTTCCAGTTTCCCGTGCCGGCCGATCGGGTGGAATTCAGGCTGCTCGATCTTGCCATCGCGCTCCGCGAAGCGAGCGATGCGGCCCCATACCGTGCCGTGAGTTGACCGTTCGGGTACGAGACTCCTAAACGGTGGCCCGCGTCGTGCTGCCACGCCGCTCTGCCGGCAAACCCGCCCGCGTATAGCCCACCGCGGTAACCATAACGGTTGAAGAAGCCGCCGTTGACGAACAACGAGCCGCCGAACCAGTTCGGGCCCCAGCCCCAACCCCAGCCGCCGTAGCCCCAGCCGCCCCAACCGCCGAAGCAGAGTCCGATGTTGATCCCTGGATAAAATCCCAAGCCGTATCCGGCATAATAGAGCGGCGGATAGTAGCCCCACGCTGGCGGTCCCCAGACGTAAGCCGGGTCGTATTCCGGCACGTAGATCACCTGCGGATCGGCCGGCGCAATGTCAATGGCCGTCTGCCCGCCCTGTGTCTCGGTGGTAACCGTCTGTTGCGCAGTGGTAGAGAGCTTGCCATTGGCCTGCGCCCGCGCTCGCATCCGCTGCACCGCGGCCATCACGTCCGACTGCTGCGCCAGGAACGCATTGCCCAATGCCGTGGTCCATTGGACGTCCTGGTGCAGCATCGTCAGAACGTCGGGGAAGGCCACCATAGCCTGGACGCTGGCATCCCAATTCTGTTGCCGGGCCGCTTCCGTCAACTGCTGGCCCCTCAGGCTGCCATTACGTTGCAGCCACTGTTGCGCCTCCACGACTTCGAGCGGATAGGTGCTCGCCACCAGAACCTGGCTCAGCAGCGCATCGGGGTAAAGCGCGATGGGCGCCACCAGGGTGTCCAACTGTTCCGGTGAAAGGAGTTGTGCGGGAGCTTGCGCGGGAGGCGCTGGTTGTTGCGCAACCATAAGGCCGCCAGCCAGAAGCGGAACACAAACCAGACAAAGCACCCGACGAATAACCCACTGAACTTTGATAGTCTTCATGATGCACCTCCATTGGGTCTCACGTCACGCTTTCCCCAGTGCACGCTGCGGGCCAAACGCCAACCTATTGACCAGGCAGTCACTTGATATGGCGTCTGGGCGGTGCGGATGGTTGAAAACCACCGTCTCCGGTGTATCGCGGCCGAAAGTGCGGCCAGCCGCTCGCTTGGTTACAGTAAATCCAGCGGGCAAGCAAGCTCTGCCCCGCACGACCGGCGTGCGCGGCGTTATGCCGACTGGTTTCGCCGCGGCCAACATCTCCTCGAAAACAGCAGGCCGCTCCGGGCGCCTGGCCGACAGGGACGGCTTCCGATATGGCCGCATATCGTGCCGCTTTCGTCCCCGGTTCCTGGCCGATTGGTCGGACTCGATTAGTCGTGCGTAGTTCCGGGCTGTTCGCGCCACCAATCTGCGGTCGGCGAGGTAACCGACTGTCGGGGCACTCTGACTCCGCGCCAAAATCGATCACCGGAACCTAGCGTTTCTCATTCCGGGACTATGGTTGCCTTAGCAATTGCGGCCCGTCGGCTCCTCCAAAATCCGCCAAATCGGACCTAAAACTGTGGCTGATCGCACGCTCCGGGTGTACAATGGGCCACGGTGCAACACGCATCGTGCTATATGTTTCAGCGGGTTGCGGTCGGCGGCTTCCGAGATAATTGCATGGGCCCGCGACACCACCCGCGAGTCAATCTGGTGCGTGAGGACGCACCTGGAGGCTAAACCATTGGGATACAAACCCGAAACTGTAGCGGCCGCCATAAGCCGGCTTAATTTCAACTACTTTCTGCCCGCGATCCAGCGTGAGTTCGTTTGGGCACCCGAGAAGGTCATCCAGCTTTTCGATTCCCTTATGCGTGGTTATCCCATCAGCTCGTTTCTCTTTTGGGAGGTCAAGCCTGACAACCGCGACAAGTGGCAGGTGTATCGTTTCGTCGAAAACGCGAGCGGCGAGGGAACCCACAATGAGCTTGCCAATACTGACGGAGTGCAACAGCTCACCTTGGTCTTAGACGGTCAACAGCGACTCACCTCGGTGCTGATCGGACTCAAAGGGACGTATACGATTAAGAAGAAGTACAAGAAGAAGGCCAGCCCGGATGCGTGGTCAAAACAGCGTCTCTACCTCAACCTCCTGAAGGACCCCAAGTTCGAAGAGGAAGACGACGACCGCGGTGTGCGGTATGGGTTTGCCTTCTTCGACGGCGAGCCGTCGAACGACGCGCACCATTGCTGGCTGAAGGTAGGCCGCATACTCGATTTCGACAATGACGACGCGTTCGACGATTTCAAAGCCCAGTTCGAAGACAAGCTGCCAGGGAACACGACGAAGGACCAAGTCAAAGTCTTTCGCGCCAATCTCGATCGACTGCACCGAGCGATCTGGAAGGAACAACCGATTGCCTACCACACGGAATTGGATCAGGACTACGATCGAGTGCTGGACATTTTCGTGCGTGCAAATGACGGCGGCGTGAAGCTCGACAAGTCCGATCTGCTCCTTTCGACGGTAATCGCGGAGTGGGGCGACCTCAACGCCCGTGACGAAATCTATGGATTCGTGGATCTGTTGAACACAAAACTGGCCCGGAAGAACGCATTCGACAAGGACTTCTTGATGAAGACATGTCTCGTCCTGTCCGATCTTTCGGTCGAATATAAGATCAGGAATTTTAAAAGCCCCAATCTCAAGCTGATCCGAAGTAAGTGGGAGGGAATTAAAGACGCCATCCAAAAAGGCGTCTCCCTCGTCAACTCTTTCGGAATAGACCGCGACACTCTTATCAGCGCCAATGCTTTAATCCCTGTCATCTATTACCTCTACACGCAGCCTAAGCTGACCTTAGGAGGGACAACTGCGTTCGACGTTCAGTGCACCTATGCAATCAGGGTTTGGCTGACGACGTCTCTCCTCAGAGGGGCATTCGGCGTGCACTCTGACACCGCTCTCCGTGCGGCACGAGAGGCGCTCGGGAAGCTAAAGGCCGGAGACGCGTTCCCTCTGGCAGAGTTGAACGCGGAGATGTCAAAAAGAGGAAGGACGGGCGCGTTTGATAGTGACACGATTACAGAGACGCTCTCCCTGACATACGGTAAACCCAGGACATTTCTAGCGCTAACCCTCCTTTATGATGACAACAATTGGGCCAACGACCCCCACGAAGACCACATCTTTCCGAGACAGCTATTCAGCAAGAAGAGCATGAACGATCGTGGCCTGGATGCCGGCAAACAAGCCCGCTACGCCGAGCTGATGGACCGCCTCGGCAATCTGCAACTCTTGGTCCAGAAGGAGAACAACCAGAAATCCGGCCAGGAATTTGAGAAATGGATCAACAGCCGCGACGAGAGCTTTCTCGACCGGCACTTGATTCCGCGGGATCAAGCGCTCTGGAGATTTGAGAGCTTCGAGAGGTTTATCGAGGCCCGCGAGAAACTCATTCGCGATAGGTTGGCGTCTCTCTTGGGCGCGCCAACGGCGTCGGGCGACGAGGCGGACGGCGCTGCCATGGACGTCGAGGGCACCGAGTCCAGCATTGATGAGGTCCCGACGAATCATGGAGATTCCGGCTTCGGTTTGGACGGCGCGCCGGAGCCGTCGGCTGAAGGGACTGGGGAGAACAGAGACGAGTTGTCCGTCGGCGGGTCTGGCAGCGAAGAGACCGGCACGTTGGCCAAGGGAACCGAGACACCCGTCGACGGGGCGGAACTGAAAGCGGGAGCCGAGCCGCTCGCCAGCGCGGGCGATTCAACGAATGTACTTGCTGCTGATCAACTTGCGGCATTGCGTGAGCGCTATGCCAGCCATGTTTCCACGCGGGTGATCATCGACCACTTTGGGAACAGGGAGCGTAACCAAAACGTCACGAAACTGGACGCGCTCGAATCCGCGCTGCAGCGTGATCGTACGCCGTTACCGTACAACGAGATCCTTGATGTGATGAGGCGGTTCGACCAACTTGGACTTGGCCGCTTCATTCCCGGCAGAAAGGGCCGCCCGACGCGCTTCGAGTGGAGAGTGGAATCGCGGCTCGTGCACGGTTTGACCACACCTCACCCACCAGAACTCCCGTAGCCGACGAACGACGTAGTCAAGAGGGTTGGCGACGAGATGTCCCCCGGCACGGCCGGAGCGCCGTTTACTGTCTGGCTGGAGTTCATCGTCACCGTACAACCGGCTGTCCCAGGGCAAGCGCCGGACCATCCTACAGACGTGGAGCCATTCGAATTTCGCTTGATGTGCCGCTGCGCACCGAGGTAAGGTCCACATGGCTACCGATATTGCCCATTAAGAGGACCTAAATGACTGATTTGATTGTTGTTCCGCAGGCCACCCAATGGCAAAGGCTGAAGGGGTTGGTGCTCGACAGCGTCTCGTCCCCGATCACGCGTCGCGTTTACAACCTCGGCCTGGACGAGTTCTTCGAGTGGTATGGCCGGGAACCCCGGCCCGGATTCACGAAGGCAACTGTGTGTGCTTGGCGCGTTGCTCTGGAGGCCCGCGGGCTCGGCACTGTTTCTATTAACGTGCGGATCACGGCGGTGCGCAAGCTTGCGGTGGAGGCGGCCGACAACGGGTTGCTGGCGCCGGAATTGGCCGCCGGGATCACGCGCGTGAAGGGCGTCGCGTCGAAAGGTGTCCGCCTCGGCAACTGGCTCTCCGTGCGGCAGGCCCAGACGCTGCTGAACACCCCGGAGGTCACCACTACCAAGGGGCTGCGGGACCGCGCGATCCTGGCGGTGCTCCTGGGCTGCGGCCTCCGGCGTTCCGAGGTGGCGGCGCTCACCGTCGGGCATGTCCAGCAGCGGGACGGGCGGTGGTGTATCGTGGATCTGGTTGGGAAGCATGGCCGCGTGCGGACGATTCCGGTGCCGACGTGGGTAAAGGTGGCGACCGACGCATGGACTGCCACGGCCGGGGTCGCTGACGGTTACGTATTCCGACCGGTGAACCGCGCCGGCCACGCGCAAGGCGTCGGCCTGAGCGAAAAGGTCGTCTGGCAATTGCTCCAAGGGTATGCGGCGGCGGCTGGTGTTCCGGGGATCGCGCCCCACGATTTGAGGCGCACGTGCGCGAAGTTGTGTCGGGCGGCGGGCGGGGAGTTGGAGCAGATCCAACTGTTGCTTGGGCACGCTTCGGTCCAGACGACCGAGCGGTACCTTGGCACGAAGCAGGATCTTGTGCATGCGCCGAACGATGGGATCAAGTTGAGAGTGGCAGTGTAGACCAACCCGGCACACGCCAACCTTAGAGGTCTATCGCTTACCAGGACTCCGACAACTTCTCGACCACGTCCTTTCTAGCCAAAACGCGAGAGCATAGCTCCCAGCGATTCTTGTCGGGGTCGATGGTTTCCTTGTAGCGGAGTTCGAATGCGTCCCAAGCCTTCTGACGGAGGTGGATGAACTGGTCCATCATCGTCTCCAGCCTTTCCACACTCTCGATCCAGTCATCTTCGATGGTATCGGGCAGGCCCCCGAAGATATCGAACCTGTCCTTCAGGCGGCGGGAAATTACCTGGTAAACCTGTTCGTCCTGGGTATCGTGATACACGAGATTCAGCATGTCCACGGTCCGGCGAGCTTGCCCAAAGCGTTTGATACGACCCAGCCGTTGCTCCAGGCGCCCAGGATTCCAGGGCAAATCCACGTTGATGAGCGCGCCGAGGGTTTGCAGGTTGAGGCCCTCGCACGCCGCGTCGGTGGCGATCACCAGACGAATGTCACGGTTCTTGACGGCTTTCTTGATGCTCTCGCGCTCCACCGAGGCGAACGAATCGCCCCTGAATATGCCGCTCTTGCCAGCACCGGCGTAGACCGCTATCGATTCGTCAGGCAGAATGGAGGCCAGCTCAGAGGCCACCCAGCGCACGGTGTCATAGTACTGACTGAAAACGATGCAGCCGTGTTCCAACCAAGTCTTACCTTCGGTGCGATGCTCCATCAGGAAGTATTTGACCGCCGCCAGCTTCGGATCCCGCGCTTCCGGCCGCGACAACTCTTCTATGATGGTCCGCAAGCTGGCGATTTCCACGGATGTCAGGTCCGCCACGGTTTCCGCGAGAAGCCTCGCCTCCTCTTCGTCTTCGGGAACATCGCCGTGCAGGAGCTTTTCGGCGGTGGAGCGTCCGGATGCAAAGCTGGAACATATCCGCTGGAGCAGAAGCGTTCTCATGAAGCCGGCCCCCTGTTTGCGTTTCTGCAAGGCGTCCGTGAAAGCTTGCGCCGCGTCATAGGCGAGATCGAAGGGGTGGTTGGTCCGCAATCCCAATCCGTCAAAGCCGACTCCGGGATATGCCGCGCCCCCGTTCGGGTCGGGGTGGACAGCCACCGCCGTTGGTTCCAGCAGGCCGGCCTCTTCCAGCGTCTTGCGCCGCCGCAGTACCGTATGCCGGAGGATGGGATTGTGTTCCCTGTAGAAACCGGGGGCCAGTGTGTCCAGCAAGACTTGCCGCTCCAGGTATCCAAGCGAACCGAATCCCTTGTCCGTGAAGAACGAGTTGTCGGGGACGCCGAGCTGCAGGCGCAAGCTGGCAAAGCTGGGATCTTCGTCGCCGGGAGGCAGGGGATTGCGCAACCACTCCCAGGACGTGGGCTCGTCCGCGGGAATCTCGCTGCCTCGCACAACCGGGAGGGCGCGCCGCCAGTCGGCCCACTTGCCGATTGGCGCGTGGCCCAAAACGAAATCGGTCCCGGAATTCAGAATACTCATCAGGTCCCAAACCTCGGAAACCTGCGTCTGAATGGGCGTCGCGGTGGCCAGCAGGATGTGTTTCGTGCGCGGACCCATGCGAAGCATGAAGTCCAGGAGGTTATTGGGCTCGTCTTTCTTCACTCCCATCCCGCCACGCCGGCGGGCCTTGTGGGCTTCATCCAGCACCACTGTTCCGTACCTCCGATTCAGGAGGTATTCGCTCTCCTCGGAGTCGTGGAAGATTAACCCAGTCGATACGATGGCGATGCGGAAGGGGCAACGAACGATGTCCTCCGAACCGCGCGTCTTGATGATGTGTTCGTTGTGGTCCTGCCAGAACCTTGGCGGTTTTGCTGCCCTGGCGGGCGCCAGTTGCCTTCTTGGGCGACTTGGCCGACTTCGCGCCTTTGTTGGCCTTCTTCGCCGGGCTGGCCTCCTTGCCCGACGTGGCCCTGGACAACGCAACGTGGGCCTTCTGTGCGACGGACCGCGGCTTTTGGGCGGGCGGTGGCTGCTCGGCCGGGGCACCGGCCTCGGTGTTGGCGGTTTCTGCTGGAATGCCGTTCATATTGCGTTCTCCTTGGGCGGTGATTACCGCGATCACATAGATCACTCGGGTTCGCCTGAATTGCAAGCTAATGCCGATGGGAATCCAGATGGGCGGAGAATCGGCGACGGAGGCGAATTCGGCCCCCAAATGGGGCAGATGGTGGCAGATGGTGGCAGATGTTAGGACACGGCGCAGAATTCGGCCACAAGCGGGAGCAGGCGATTGCCGCGCTGCTCTCTCACAGAAACGTGGATGAGGCGGCCCGCGCGGTAACCACCCCGAAAACCAGCGCCCAAACCGTAGCCCATTTCGCCAAACCAGACCGAACACCACGGCGAGAACGCGCGGAAAACTCAAAAACCATACCGAAAACCGCCCGAAGAACCGTTAAAACGTTGAATAAAGGTCCGAATTTCCGTGTGTTCAACACGAATGCAACCCCTCCCGGATAGCTAACCAGCACCTAAAACGTTCATTCTCCCGCTTCGCTAAACCAGTTCCACCAGTTGAACCCACTATTTCTCAAACCTTTCGTTACCATATAGCCGCAGTGTGTTATCTAATTCCAAATGGCCGGGAGGCGGCTGTACACTACAGTAGTGTAGGGCGACTCGAGGGCCTTACCGGGGGCGCAACGCGGTGGTCGTCTACAAGTCGCCTGGAATGCGGCAAGACCTGGCGAAGTGATGGCGTGCCGTTCTGAACCACTGCCCAATTTCGGCCAGAGCCTATTTGTCGCTGCGGACAGCAGCTACCTTATCGTATCCGGCAATGTCCCTTTCTGCCTGCTGGGGATCAATCAGGGTAGCCAGCCAAACATTTGTCAGCGCAAAACCGCCGTGCTTCAATTCAACTCGAACGT
Source organism: Candidatus Solibacter sp. (assembly GCA_050014175.1). Taxonomy (GTDB): domain Bacteria; phylum Acidobacteriota; class Terriglobia; order Bryobacterales; family Bryobacteraceae; genus Solibacter. The sequence continues at coordinate 23,347 of JBEKDV010000183.1, forward strand.
AATACGTCTTCCCTGGTTCGACAGTAAGCATCAAAGCCCGGTTCTTGTCCTTGGACCGCACCGTATGCTTTCCTGGTTCCACCTGCACACTGCAATACTGATTTCTCTTCAAGTGTGCCACTTCGGAATTATCCAGATATCCCGGTATGCGGTAACTGACTTCCAGATACGTGTTTGGGCTGTTATAGAAGACCACAGTTGCCGATTGTGTCTGTGTGACTACCGGGACGCTCAGGATCAACGCGATCAATAGAGTTTTCATACGATTCCCTCTCCACAGCCATCAGGGAAGCTTATCATCACTCCCGTTCGACATTCTGCCGATTTACGACTGCGTTACTCTTAAGAAACTTAATCAACAGTCTTTCAATGTTCTGACGCTGCTGCTTATCATCGATTTTGATATATGACGCGCTCTGCACGAAAGGTAGTATGAACCACTTCTGACTCTGGTGATCCTTGATCCGGAGTGAAATGTTGATACCCTGGCCAACGTATGTCGGGCGGTTAGCAATATCGTATAAGACATAGATGCCAGCCTCTGAAGGCCACTCAGACGGATCATGCGGATTGAAGTCAAGGAACTCGCCCATACCTTGTACATTGCTTTCCACTTCGATCTCTTGCTTAAATTCCTTTGGAAGCAACTCGCCAAGTGCACTTTCAAGCTTTCTAATAGTTCCAGGGCGCGGGTTTTCCGCCCGCCCATTTTGCAAGTTATATATCGTAGCTGTGCTGACCCCAGATTTCTCCGCAAGCTCAACTACGGTCATGCCCTGACGGTCGAGAGCACGCGACAACCACTTGCCAACGATGGGGGAGGGTTCATATGATCCAGGCTTTTCATGGGACGCAATTGGACCGATGATTCTTTCGATAGCTTCGAGCCGCTCGGCGTTGGGGACTTGTTTTCCACTCTCCCAAACAGCAATTGTCGGTTGTTTAACATCGAGCTTAGCGGCAAGCTGTGCCTGGGTTAAGCCGTTAGCGATCCGCTGCGACTTAAGTCTTTCTCCGATGTTTAGGCTCTGCCTCATATCGCAACTCGAAACTGCGGGTTGTCCGTTCAACCGAAGAGCGATCCAAAGAATCCGCTCTTTTCCTTTGGGGTCTTTTTACTGGTAGCAGTAACTAGGTTCCAATCACCGCCACCACAACTGCATGGCGCTATTCTCTTTCCTGCCCTTGCCACTTTTTGCTTACCACACGACCTGCATTTATAAAGCCCGGAACGTCTTGCCTTTGATCCTGAAGTCGGCATGTTTCCTCCTTCCTAAAACCAATCCTTTGGGCCTGGCTTCCTTGCACCCTTTTGCCGATTCTTGGTTTTGCTGATGACGCGGAGATTGTCCTGTGTGTGGCTTCCGCCCCGCGCGAAAGGCCAAACGTGGTCTACCTCAACCTCCCGTGCCTTGTACTTTCTGCCCGTTCTGGATTCATACTCCCTTATCACCTTGCGCTTCACGTGGGTGGGGATGTAACGGGGGCGGGCCGGGACCATTTGCGCCGCCAGCCACCCGCATACCAGCGCCACAAGAATAGCAGCGCCGGGCTGAAGGCCTCGCGATACTGCGATTTGGTGAATCAGAGTGGATGCGATGAGGGCGACGGTGCCCCGCTTGATGCCCCAGGCGATCCCTTCCCGCGCCGCCCAAAGCGGAAGAATCACGTAGAACAAAACAAGAGCCGCAAAGATCACGACCTCGATCCGTGCGAGTTCCACAGGTAGGGCGGCGGTCATCTTTCCCCCAAACCTTCAAGATTCGGAATATTCTCCGTGGGAATATCTTCCGTTACCGTACCAGCATTAAACTGTTGGCGCAACCACCTGTAAAGCATCCTCGCAAGCAGATTCAGCCCGAGCCGGGGCCTGAGAAGGCTTTCGGGCAAGCACTCCGGGAGATCAGGGTGAGCAAGGAAGTCTCTCAAGAGCGGCTTGCCCTAGAAGGTGGCTTCGACAGGACGTACATCAGCCTGATCGAACGCGGAATCAACAGTCCCACCATTCGGGTTCTTGTAGGGATGGCAGCAGTGTTGAAGGTACCGCCCTCCAAGATCGTTCGCCGAATGGAGGAGTTGATGCCAACGACCAAACCGGAGCCGAAGGCAGCCAGGCCGCGCAAACAGCCCTGAACACCACGGCGCTATACTATTCCCGATGCCAAACCGAATTTCAAGGTCGCTCAATACCATCTGCGAAA
>JBEKDV010000184.1:0-14645 GCA_050014175.1 Candidatus Solibacter sp.
AGATAGCAGCGCCCCATGACACCTGCGCCGGTGCCAGCGCGCAGAGTACCCCGATTGCCAGCCCGCGAAGCTTCACTAGTCCGTTGGTATAACACACTTGGACGGGAATGGTGTATTCTGATGCGGTGCCAGCCCCATCCCATTCACGACGCGATCTCCTGGCTCTCGCTCTCGGTTTGAGCGCGCCGCGGGCGCTTCGCTGCGCGACACCGGACGGCAAGGTGAAGATCACAGGTTTCACCATCCATAAGGCGACTCTGCGCTGGCGCGATCTGGTGTTTCTCGAAGTGAATACCGACGCTGGTTTGACCGGCTTGGGCGAAGCCACTTTGGAGGGACGTGCCGGCATAGCCGAGGCTGCGCTGCGGTGGCTGGAGGAAGATTTCATCGGGCGCGATCCCGCCGGTCCGGAAGAGCATTGGAATCGCGCCTACTATCGGCTTTCGCGCTGGCGAAACGGGCCCGCGGCGATGTCGGCTATGTCGGCTGTCGATATCGCTCTCTGGGACCTGGAGGCCAAGCGGCTGGGCGTGCCGCTCTGGCGCCTGCTCGGCGGCCGGCTGCGCAAGGCATCGCGCGTCTACTACACGCATTGGGGCGCCTCGATCGAAAACCGGCGCACGCCGGAAGCGTTCCGCGACTGGGCCATCGAAACCCGAAAGAAGGGCTGGACGGCGGTCAAATGGACGCTCGCCGCGCAGGGCTCGGAATCGGAACGCATCGCCAGTACTTGCGCGGAGTTGGCAGCGATTCGCGCGGCGGTCGGGAACTCCATGGACTTGTGTCTGGAAGCCGCCGAGACCTTCAGCGTGCGGTCGGCCATCGAGTTTGCGCGTGCGGTTGAGAAATATCGCCCGCTCTGGATTGAAGAACCGACGCTCCGCGAGAACCCGGCCGGATTGGGAGAAGTGGCGGCGAAGAGTCCGGTGGCCATCGCCAGCGGCGAGGGCCTGTTCTCCCGATTCGAATTTCGAACACTGCTCGATGCGCGAGGAGCTTCTGTGGTCCAGCCGGACGTGCTGCACTCTGGCGGCATCACGGAGATTCGGAAAATCGCCAACATGGCGGAAGCATACGGCGTCGAGGTCGCGCCCCATCAGTGCAGCGGCCCCATTGGCCACGTGGCCTCGCTCGCGGCCATGTCGGCGTGCCGCAACTTTCTGATTCAGGAGTGGGAGGCCGCCGACGACGCGGTTTACCGGGAACTGACGGATGGAACGTATCCAGTTCAGCAGAACGGGTACGTGGAACTGAGCGACCGGGCTGGGTTGGGCGTGCACGTCAACCTGACGGAGTTTGCGAAGCGTTTCCCGTTTCAGGGCAGCCGGCGGCCCGCTTTAATCAACTGACCTCGGGCAAGCCGGTCACGGCTGGCGAATCGGGGTCTTCGCCCGCAGCGGCGCCAGCCGGGCACGCAGAGTGGCCGCCAGGGACGCATTTCCTTGCTGGGTGGCAAGGTCGGTTGCGCGCTGCTCTAATTCCACCGCCTTGTCGAAGCGGCCGGTTTCCGCGTAAGCCGCGGCGAGAGTGGCGAGTATCGCCGGTTCGTTTCCCGAGGTAAGTTGCACGGCGTGCGCGGCCAGGGTGGCGGCTTCGGCGCCGTTGCGCAGGGCGGCATCGCTGGAGGTGGCCAGCACCCAGGCGGTGTCGTTGAGCACTTGCAGGTTGTCCGGTTCTTTGCGTAGCGCCTGGCGCCATTGGGCAAGCGCTTTTGCTCCCTGGCCTTTCGTCATCAGCGCCGCGCCCAGATAGTATCGCGCCTCCACCAGGCCGGGAGAGATCTCCAGCGCCTTTTCGAAATGCGGAATGGCTTCGTCCACGCGGTCTACGTTGGCCAGCGTTTCGCCGAGTTCGTTGTGCAGTTCCGCCGAACGGGGATTCCGCTGCAGCGCTTTTTCATAGTGCGCGAGGGCCAGGTCGAACCGCTGTTTCGCGGCATAGGCCCGTCCCAGATTGGCCTGGGCGTCTACATTGTCGGGGGCCAGCGCTGCCGCCCTTTCGAAGTGGGGAATGGCTTCGTCCATCCGGTCTGTCTCGGCCAGGCCCGTCCCCAGACTGTTCTGCAGTTCCGCGGTTTCCCCACCGGCGGCGAGCGCTTTCTGCAGATGCGCGATGGCCTCGTCGAACTTGTCCCGCGCCAGCAGCGTGCGCCCCAGATTGACCTCCGCGGCGGTGTAGGCGGGGTTCAATTCGAGCGCCTTGCGGAAATGCACGATGGCGTCGTCGAGCTTGCCTTGCCGGGTCAGCACGGCGCCCAGGTTGTTATGGGCATCCGCGTACCCGGGATCGCTCGCGATCGCCTTGCGATAGTGGCTGACGGCCTCGTCGAGGCGGCCCGCCGCGGCCAGCGCGACACCGAAATTATTGTGCGCATCCGCGTAGTTCGGGCGGATGGCGAGCGCTGCCTCGAAATGCTGAATGGCGTCCGGCAGGCGCCCTTGTTGCGCCAGCAGCGTGGCCAGGTTGCAATGGGCTTCGGCGTAGCCGGGGTTGCCCTCCAAAGCCTGCCGGTAATGATCGATGGCTTCGCCCGTACGGCCGGCGTCGGCCAACGCGATCGCCAGATTGTTATGCGCTTCGGGGTAATCGGGTTTGGCTGCCAGCGCCTTGTGGTACTGCTCCATCGCTTCGGCCCTCCGGTCCGCTCCCGCCAGGCTCAGTCCGAAGTTATTGTGGGCGCGCGCATCGTCAGGACTCATCGCCAGGGCTTTGATCCACTCGGGGATGGCGGCGGCGTACTCGCCTTTCTTCGCCAGGGCCGCGGCCACATCAACCTGGCGGTAAAAGTCGGCCGCCGGAGCGTCGATGTGCTCCATACCGTTGGGAGCGATGTTGACGAACTCGGGGATGTTGGCGGCGCGATTACTGGCGGTGGAGTTTTCGATCAGGATGGCAGGCGTGTCGTTCCCCTCCGCGTCGATGTGCGTGAGGAACAACTGGGTATAAGGTGAGCGGCTCTTGGAGGAGAACACCAGCCAGCGCCCGTTGGGCGAGAAACTATGCCAGGAGTTCATCAACGTCGTGTTGCAGACCATGCGGCGCGCCTGCCCGCCCTCTGCCGGGACGATGTAGAGCCGGCTGTCGGGGCGCATCAACTGCCCGTTGCGGGCCTCGACGAAGACGATCCAGCGTCCGTCGGGCGAAATCTTGGGGAAGCTGTTGCTCATGCCGTTGTGCGATGCGCCGGCGATCGCTTCCGGCTTGCCGCCTTTGCCGTCGTTGAAAGAGATGCGATACAGATCGTACTGGATGGGGACTTCGGCGGGGTCGTTGGCGTAGGCGGCCATTTTGCCGTCGGCCGGATTGGGATCTTTCGCCTCGGCGCGCGCGAATACGAGGTACTTGCCGTCGGGGCTCCAGACGGCGTTGGTGTGCACGTAGCGCGGGTCGTCGGCGCCCGGCAGCGGCTGCAGCTTGCGGGTGTCGCGGTCATACCAGACCAGGATTCCGCGCGTCGGATAAAAGACCTGCAGGAAGCGGTAGTCCTTGAAATTGGCGAGGTAGTAGAGCTGACTGCCTTTTCCGCCGGGTGGCCTGATGGTGGTGACCACGCGGCGGCCATCGGGCGAAACCTGGGACATGAAGCCTTCGCGAAGCTGGCTGCGGAATTCGCCGCGGAAGCTGGTCCACGAGATCACGTCCTCGTTGCGGATGGTCATTTTCTGCTGCACGGGCACGATCGTATAGAGGCCCTTGTCGTTTTGAGGACCGTCGAGGTCCATCCCCAGAGTCTTCCCATCGCGAGAGAAGGAATGGCAGTTGGCGCAGGTGTGCATGTCTTCCAGCAGCACCCGGCTGCGCGTTTCCGCCACGTTGCGCAGCCGCCAGGCGATCAGGGGGACGTTGCTTTCCGCCAGAGGTTTGATGACGCCCTTTTCGGTTTCCGAAGGGATCAGCGGCACGTCGCGATAGAAGATGGGCGCGCCCACCGGGTCCGCCGAGGTGTGCATCCGCATGTGCCCGCGTGAGAGTGGCGGGCGGGCATCCCCAGCTGCAAAGCCCACAATGGTAACTGTCGCGGCGCCGGCAACCGACTGTTTCTTGATCGCGGCCCAAGTGGCGGGATCGGGCGTCCAGCTATGAGCCGCGGCCTGTTGCGGAGTGAGTTTGGGCGGCTGATTGGCCGGGGAGACACAGCGCGGGTCGATCTCGCCGACGCGCATGCGCTCGCCCCTGGAGGTTGCCTGCACGGCTGCCGAGCCATCGGCGAACGCGATTTCGATCCGCCAGGAAACGGTGCCTGGCGCGGGGTCGCGCCACAGAAAAGTGGGCGCTGCCATGTCCGGCGGGAAGATCGAGCCGTCAACGGGATAGTCGATGCCGATTGTGGCGGGCGCATTCTGCGCGCAGGCCGCCGCAACGCCCAATATGGCGAGACACCCAGCACGGAAGAGAGCACGTGTTGCCATTACCTTGGCTATCAGGATATCGCAATCGAAGCGTCGCCAACCCCGAATCGTCTTCCTGAATCGTCTTCCTTCTCGGCGGTCACATCGGCGAACACCTTGCCGTTGGAAACGGCGCCATCGGCCGCCAGGTCGTATCGCATCCAGACCTTATTCTTGTCATCGGAATTGGCAACATAAGAAAGTTTTCTCGTCGGGCGAGAATACGAGGCCATCAGCGGCCCTTCCGTAAGCTGAAAACCGCTGGCGACCTTTTCAATACAGCGATCGGGCTCTGCTGGCTGACCCTGCCAGTCCGGAACTGGCGCAGGCTCTGGTCCGCGTGGAGCGGTATACCGCCCACCAGCCCCTTCCCCGCGAAATCGCTGAAACGTGGGCCGCCGCCGCCGAGAAACTGGTGTCGGCTGACCAGATCGAAGCCTCCGACCGCATTCTCCACGATCTCGGCGCGTCTCAGTTCGCTTACCTCAGCCGCTGGTCGGCTCAGGGGAACCAGCAGCGCATCGATGAGTTCGCCGCCGAACTGGCGCCCCTGCCAAAGAACACCGCGGCGCTGGAACGGTTGGTTGCCGAACTGCGCGAACGCAATTGGCCCACCGGCGAGCAGCCCATCCTCGGCCGTCTGGAGATGGCCGTCCGGCTTCTGCGCTGGCTCCACGGCGCCGACACCACCCTGACTGATTTCGAAGATTCCGCGCTGTGGTACGCGCGGGAAGGCAGTTGGGTGGATTGGGCTAGAACCCGAATCCGCGGGGGCTACGAACGCGGCTCTCTGGCCGCTGCACTTGCCAACCTCACTGCGGCCGTCACAGAGCGGCGCGAACGGCAGAACCGGCAATTCGCCGCGATGCTTGCGGCCTGGAACAACCAGGGCGCTCATTTTCAGAGGCTGGCCGGCGTCGAGTCCGTCATCGAACGCTACATCGTGCCGCTGGCCCTGAAGGAGGAACCCGTCCTGGCAATCGTGCTCGATGGCATGAGTTTCGCTGTGTGCCGCGAACTCTGCATCGAACTCGCCGCACGCCGTTGGACCGCGTGTTCCGCCGATACGATGGAGATTCCGCCTGCGGTGACCGCGCTGCCCTCGGTGACGGAGTTCTCGCGATTCTCGTTGCTCGGCGGCGCCCTGGCGCGAGGCACCCAGGGCGCGGAAGAGCTTGCCTGGTCCACGCACTCGGCGTTGACCGCTGCCAGTCCGAAGCAGCATCCGCCCGTCCTCTTCCACAAGAACGACCTGGCCGCCATGGCCGGCCCGGATTCACCGGTTCTCCGTGAAATCGCCGACACCAAACGGCGTGTCGTCGGAATCGTCATCAACGCCATCGACGATAGTCTCAGCGGCCCCGTCCAGATCGCCCCCGATTGGAACCTCGAGTATCTCGCCGTCCTTCGCCCCCTCCTCGATGAAGCCGCCGCTGCGGGCCGCATAGTCCTGCTCACCGCCGACCACGGACACATCCTGGACTACGGCACAGAATGTCGCCGCCAGGAGGGTTCCGATCGATATCGTCCCGGCAAAGGAGACGCCAACGGGGAGGTCGCCGGCGAATACTACCTCGAAGGCGGCCGCGTAATCGGTTCGGCTGGTGTCACTACCCTCGGCGTGGAAGGCGTCCGCTATGGTTCACGACCGCGCAATGGCTATCATGGCGGCATCACCCCGCAGGAATGCCTGGTTACCGTGATGCTCTTCGCCCAGGCCGGACGCGTCGTCCCCGGGTTGCAGGAAGTGGTGGAATCCTCGGTGCCGCCGAAACCCCTTGTGCAAGAATAGAGACGTTGTTTCTTTGAGGTTCGGGCTGTAGCGAAGCCTGGTATCGCGCTTGCTTGGGGTGCAGCTCTCCGAATGCAACGGAGCAGTGCTTCTATCATTGGCGCGAGAAGTTCGGGCGCATCTACATCTTCGGCGCTCTCCAAAAGTGGGTTCTCCCGCAATTTCCGTGCAGGTCAAGGGGCGCCTTGTGGCGCGGCGGTGACGGCGGCGGCGACATAAGGCAGAACGCGACGACGCAAAAGGTTGAATTTGGCCCGGCCGTACATTTGCCGTTTGACCAGTTTTAGTCAGTGAATTTGGCCTTCGACCTGGCCGTTGCTCCAAGGCAGGATAACAGCGGCGTTCACCGCCTTTTCGTCGCGCCGCAGTTCATCACAGAAGTGCCCAATCTCCAGCAGGCCCGTTCCGCGTGCTTGATCAAGCCAGGCCTGTAGGCGCTCACTCTGCTTTGTCGCGGAATACTTAGGCGAAGCCTTGTGTCAGATCGTAGAGAATGGGGATTTCCAGGCAGCACTCGTTCAGTTTGGCGAGCAGTTGTACCTGATCAGGTTTCAGTTTTTCTGGCTGCCGGGCCAATAGCATCGCGGCCTGCCGGGGAGAAGGCGGTTTGGCCTTCTTCTGTCGGGGTGCTGCCGTCGCACGGAAATACGTGGTGCCCGGAACACGAAGGGTGGCAATGAATTTTGCCATCGTACTTCGTCCGCCGGTATAGCCTTGGCCTTGGATCTCGTGCCAGAGTTTGGTCGCATTGTGGCAACCCTCGCTCCATCGACGAAGAAGAAACTCCTGGAATTTATTAATGCCCGGCGGTCTTCGATGCGGCGTCGCTCGTTCCGGGTACCGACCGGCGCGCAGGAACCGCCGGATGGTCTTTCGCTGAATATGCAGCGTCAGACTGATGGCTTGCTGGCTCATTCCTTGGCGGTGCAGGCCAACTACTTCGTTATACCGATCAACCCGGTGCTGGCGACGATCCTCGCGATCTTGATCGAGCCTGCTCCTGGCCTTCGGTGCACTGTCAGTTGGCGGCGGTGTCGGTTCCGGCGTCACAGGCACAATTGCGTTCGCCAAGGCGGTGCGCTTCTGCTCCAGAACTCGCTCGACGGCGGAGGTCAGGTTGCAAAGCAAATGGAAACGATCGGCTACTTGAATCGCTTGCGCGGCTCCACGAGTGGCACCGTCGGCGTAGATCCCTCCCCGGTCACGGCTGATGACCTCCGCTCCGGGATGCGATTGCAGCCAAGTGGCCAGGCTATCGGCGGAGCATCCGGCAACAGGTCAATTGGGGCGTGCGATTCGAGATCGACCAGTATAGTCCCGTAGTTTTGACCCTTGCGCCATGCCCAATCGTCGACGCCGAGAATCCTCGCGCCTCGAACCTCTACGGAGGGCCCTACTTTCAGTCTCCGGAGAACGGTATCGGGGCTGGTTGCCATACCGAGCCTATTGGAGAGACGAGCACCTGCCTCACCGCCCAACACGTAGCCGATCACTCGGACCGCCTCGGACAATCGACTGGTCTGTCGACCGTACTTCGCAGCAACCGCCGGCAGCGCCTGTACGAAGGTAACGCGGGGCAGTCGTGGGCTCGGCACCGAAATCGGCGAACGTCCAGGCGGAGTTCGACGGTCTCTCCCTGCCACGGCAGGTCATGCAAGGCCCGCGAATACCTGCTGTGGAGGGAATGGGAAGCGTGGTGACATGCCGGACAGTACGCAACGGAACCGAAGGCGGCAGCCGCGATCAGAACCCGACCGCCGGCCTGATGCTCAACCGAGTTCAGCTTGAGACAGGACGGGTCGGGAAGGAGGGCCTGAACATGGCTCGGGGGAGAAGCCATTTGCCATTAACCATAGAACATTTCTGGCATTTCATGTTCTAGGGCAATTTGGAACGATCAAACGTGCACGGAAATTGCGGGAGAACCCAATTCTCCCGAGCGGCGAAGGCCGAGCGACCCCTTCTGAAGACAGAACCGGCAATGTTGCGGGTATTTTATATCGGCACTAACAGTCAAAGGGAGGCATCTGTATTTCGAGTTCGATGGCCACTTTAACCGGGAGGGAAATGTTCTGTTTTGTGAACTGTTGCTTCCAGTGATCGAAGCCAGTGCTCTATCTGATTACTGAGACGCGGGCGTCCGCCCGCCTCGAGTTGGACGGCCTGAGAACTTTCAGCGTTCGTCGGGCGGACAGCTCCTACTTACACTTCCATACCTGATAAAGATCGTCTTTCTGCACCAGCGCATAGTGGCTGCGGAATTCCTCGCGAAACGCATCCGAGAACAATGGCCTGTTGGTGTACAAGTTCATCTGTACGAAAGGCTCGCCCAGAGGCAATACCCAGGTGCGCACGGCGCAATTCTCGATTGTGCGGGCGGCGGCGCTTTCCGGGACTCCGCCGAAGGCCAGATCCATCCAGGCCGCAATGTCGAGATGCAGCGGCGCTCCCTGGAAAACCCCCAGTACCCTGTAATACGAATCATCGTAGTGGAGATCGTCGGTGCCCCCAAATTGAGCGTTCGGATCGTTTCTGAGGATGTTCTCGACATCGGCAACTTTCGCAAGTTCCGATTTCCTGGCTCTCATAAAGGCATTCCATTCGTAGGTCCTGAAAAACCCGGCATAGGTGACGAACAGAGTCAGAAGGACAACCGCCGCGGCGCTCCGCGGCTTGAGGGGATCCCCGACGCTCGAGTCGGCGTTCAGGATGCAGGCCATGGCGTAAAAGCAGGCCGGGAAAAGCGGCCACAGATGATGAAATCCCGCTCCGGGCTTGGCCGAGATCACAAGCGTCACCGCAACCGTGCCTACCAATCCGATCAGGAACCAGCGCTCCGGCCTGCCGAGAGCGGGACGACGCCAATACCACACGACGAATAGCGGCGCCGCGAGAGACCCCGCGACGCGAAGCCCTTCGGAGAGTTCCACCATGGACAATCCGTGATGGGTGCTCATCAGCAGGTACCGTAAATAGTCGTCGAGACTCGCCGCTTTGAAAAGAAATGGCAGGACAAGAAAGGCGATCGCCGCAACGCCCCCCGCGGCGCCTAACCGGACCCACTCGCGCGGTGTCTTCGCGCGGGCGGCGAGCGCCAGAACGCCGGGAATCGCATAGAGAAGGCCGTGCGCTTTGAATCCGGCGCCCAGACCCGCAAGAATTCCGACGCCGATTGCGGCGGCCAGGGGCGGCCACTCGAACGCCACGGGCAGCACGGCCGCGCCAATCAAAATCAGGAAGGAATCGGCGCGAGTCTCATAAGGGATGAACGATCTGGGATCGAGAGCGGTCAAGAAGGCTGCGACCAAAAAAAAGGCCGTTACCCCAGCGGCCTTTTTCCGCCGGAACGCCCACCAAAGACATGCAACCGCGCCAACGAGCGCGACAAGCCCGGGCAGCTTCGACATCAAGATCGACGGGCTGGCGAGCAGAAAAATCCCGGTGACCTGATATAACAGCGGGCCGTAAATAAATCCATAGGAATCTCCCGTCTCCCAGTTGGGCCAGATCGGATGACCATGAATGGCGAGCCACGACACGCTCGCAATTGTCGGCTGGATGTGATCGAAATAGCCTGGAAATATGAGATAGGCATAGACCGTCACGCCCCAGAACAGAACCATGACTACCCCGCATCCCAACGCCAGCCAGGCCGGATAAACCGATCCCAGCAGGGCGCGGAACCTCGCCGACCAGGCGTTCCCGGCAACCGCCAGGCACAGAAACAGCAGAATGGCATGGAAGAAATGGGGATGTGTCAAGACGTTACCTCCGGAGCAGGCAGGAGACTGCCTGTGCGAACGAAGTTTCCCGCCAGGCGCAGAAATGTGTAGCCGATGGCCAGCGCTTCATAAACCAGATTCGCGGCTGGATAATCGTAATACTTCAATCGCGGTACGATCAACCCGCGCCGCTTCGGCGGCGCACAGGCCACGATCCGCCGCGCGCGATAGCCGGCGGCGCGGAAGCACAGCCACGTGCGCAACACGTGATATCGATTGCAGTACAGCCAGCACTCCGCCATCGGCCAGCGGTTGTGCCGGCGCACCCACTCGCGAAGCCAGACGGCGTTGTCCAGCGTATCCAGATAGCCCCGCCGCGCGTCCCCGACGTGGTGCGTAACCAGGTCCGGCCGTAACTGCCGCAGGAAGCCCGCGGCGATTTCGTCCTCGGGATCGGCGTGGCCGAAGGCATTTCCCGGAGCCAGGTAGACCGCCTCGCCGTTTGCGGCCATCCGCGCCACCCGGCGCAGGCACGCTTCGTAATAATCGGATAGCGGCTGACCCGTGCAGTCCAACCGGTTCAGACCCTCCGGGATGATGATGTGGATCACGCCCTCCCCCGGCCCGCCGTCAAGACACCTTCTTCAACAGCCACAACACGCTCTCCTTCACACGCTTTCGATGCGGTGAAAACGCACCACTCGAATTCTTCTGGCTGTTCCCGGTCAGGAAGTCGTCATAGCTCTCGCGAAGCATCTCATCGTTCGAATAGCGCGGCTTCCAGCCCAATTCCAAAACGTGGCGCACGTCGAAACAGAAGGGCTTGTGATACGTAAGGTAATGCCATGGGGCCAGCGGACTAAGCCGCAAAAAATCGAGCGTCTGCAGCGTGCGGATGGTCAACGACTCCGGCAGACTGCGCACGCGCGAAGCGGAACCCGCGTGACGGATCAGGTTTTCCAGAGCCTCGCGAAGCGTGCCGTAGCGGTCCGTGCCCACGTTGTAGATCCCCGGCTTCCCGCGATCCACCGCCAGCATGTAGGCGTCCATCAAATCCCGCGCATGGACAAATTGAAATGGAATTCTGCCGCTGCCGATGACATAGACGTTGACTCCCGCGCGGATCCAGTCGAACAGGATCTGGAAGATGCCCAGCCGGCCCGGCCCCAGGATCGTGCGCGGCCGGATCACGATCAGCGGCATATTGGCCTTCTCGCTGACTTCGCGCACCGCCAGTTCTCCGGCCAGCTTGGATCGCCCGTAAGCCTCCACCGGCGCGGTCGGCGTGGTCAGTTGAATCGGCATCTCGCGCGGCGACCCATAAATGGCGCTGGAACTCATGTGCACGAAGCATCCCACGTTGGCGCGCGCTGCTTCCTGCGCCGCGATGCGGCTGCCCTCCACATTGACGTCGCGGAAAACACTTCCCGATTTGGTGAGCGGCACCAGTGCCGCGTTGTGGTGCACCATGTCCACGCCGCGCATCGCCGCCCGCACCGCTTCAGCGTCGCGAACGTCGCATTGGACAAACTCGATGTCCTTGTTCCGATGCGGGTCTTCCCAGACATCGGCAATCTTGACGCGTTCGCCGCGCGCCAGCAATTCCGTGGCGATCAGGTTCCCCAGAAACCCCGATCCTCCGGTGATCAAATGAGTCATTTTAGATTTGGATTCCTTGTTGAATGCACCACGCAATCGAGCGTCGCATGCCCTCTTCCAGGGCAATCGCCGGCCGGTAGCCTAATTCGCGCTGCGCCCTTTCCACCGAGCACGCGATGGTCTTGTTCATCTGGGAAAGCACGTGGATCTGCGTCTGATAAAGCCCCATACCCTGAATCGTTTTGTCCGCCAGCAGCGCGATTTCGCCGGTCCATCCGGGTAGCCGCAGCCGCTTGTATTTCACCGTCATCTGGAACTCATCCGCCAGCAACCGCTCCACCGTATCGATGACTTCGTTCATGGAGTACGGGCGGCGGTCGGCGATCCAGTAAACCTGCCCGCGCGCCTTCTCCGTCAGCGCCGCCAGCATCATCCCCTGGCACAGGTTGTCGATGTATCCCATGGACCGCAGGTTGTTGCCCGAGCCCACAATCGGGCCCTTGCCCTGCCGGATCATCGAGAAGAACTGCGTCTGCCGCGGCGGCTGATCCGGACCGTAAAACCACGGCGGCCGGACGATCACGGTCTCCAGCCTTCCCCGTGATTCCACTTCCTTGACCGCCGCCTCCATCTTCATCTTCGAGCGCCCGTAGTTCATGTACGGGTTGTAGGGAGAGGATTCGTCGAAAAGATGATCCGGGTGGGGATTGCAGCCCATCGGCGAATTCGAGGAGACCACCACCACGCGACGCACTCCCGCCTTCTCCGCCGCATCCAGCACGTTGCGTGTGCCATCCACGTTGATTCGGTAAAAGTCCTCCACCTTCTTCGGATGGATGATGCCCGCGGTATGGAAAAGGTATGCGCCGTTGGTGCCTTCCACGAAACGCGCGCAATCGGCGGGATTGCGGACGTCGCCGGTCATCGCTTCCACGTGCGGTCCCATGGCGGTAAGCTCGCCGGTGCTCTCGCCTGGCAGCACCAGGCAGCGCAGGCGCAGGTTGGACGGCAGGTCCCGCAGCGCGTCATGGTCGAAGTCTCGCGTTGCCAGCAGGCGTGCGAAGCGTTTTCCCAGCCATCCGGTCGAGCCGGTTACGAGAGCGAGTTGAAGTGGAGTTTGCATTTGGTAGATGTTCTAAAGTTGCCCCAGGAAATGGAGCGTGTTGCGCCGCGCCAGCGCCATCACCGTGCCCTGTGGATTGACTCCTGGCGCCGTGGGAACCAGGCTCGCATCGTTGACAAAAAGATTCGCCGTCCCGTGGACCTGTCCCATGGAATCGGTGGCGCAGCGCGCCCGATCCTCTCCCATGGGGCACGACGAAAACAGGTGGATGGTCATCAGATTCGAGCGGTCCGGCGGCAGCGAGCCGGGGATGGTGGAGAGTTGATCTTCCCCGGTAATCGGCCGCGCTCCCGCGATGGATGGATAGACGATTCTCGCGCCCGCGGCCAGCAGCATCCTCGTCAACCGCCGTAGCGCCGTCGCTAGGTCGCGCAGATCTTCGGCGGACAGGCGGTAGCGAATCAGCGGGTCCGGCAGACCGAAAATCGGCCGGACCGTGCCCGTGTGCGGGCCCGCGATCATGCCATAGTAAATCGCCATATGGCGCCAGCGCGACTTGACCTCGCCCTCATGTCCGGCATAGTCCGCCAGTGCCAGCCCCAGATAGGGCAGCGACGAAATCGAGCAGCCGAAGCTCATCTTCGGAGAAAACTCCTTCACCTGGTGAACCGCAACTCCGAGTCCCTCGTGGTTGACCTCTTCATCGAACAGAGCGACCGCCTTGACCGTCGGATGAATCGCCAACGAGTTGCCTATGTTTTCCGTGATCCCGCTGCGCCGCAACAGCAGCGGCGTCTGCAGCGCCCCGCCGCAAACGAACACCTGTTCCGCCCGGATCTCCACCGGCCGGTCGTGCGACCTCGCCAACACCGTCCATCCGCTCCCTGAGCGCTGCA
Source organism: Candidatus Solibacter sp. (assembly GCA_050014175.1). Lineage (GTDB taxonomy): Bacteria > Acidobacteriota > Terriglobia > Bryobacterales > Bryobacteraceae > Solibacter. Next base: position 13,461 of record JBEKDV010000184.1, read on the forward strand.
ACCGGTGCGCGCGGGTCTCCGCCATCAGTCGGGCGCCCGCCCGCCGCGCGCGCGGCACGAAGGTGCGGGTCATCGATTGGCGAGTGCCCTGCGGGCATCCATCGGGGCCCGTTGACCCATCGAACTTGAACCAGCGGGGAACCTCCAGCGCGTACCACCCCAGGTTGCGCGCGCCCTCCTCCAACTTCCGCGACGCCAGCGGCGTGGGCCCCGGGCTAGTCCCCACGTCGAGCGCCTGCTCACAATACTGGAAATGCGGAAGCAGGTCGCTCTCCAGGCTCTCGCGCAACTGAAACTCGGTGCGCCACCGTTCCAGGAGTTCGGGCGGGGTGCGGTGGTACAAGCCGCTGTTGATCTCGCTCCCGCCCCCCACCGTGCAGCCTTCCGCGAACGCCACCTTGGCGTTGCCCAGGATCGGGTTCAGGCCTCGGGCGCGGTACTTCTGCACCATCTCCTCGATCCCGAAGGAGCCGCAGGATTCCAGCGGCAGGTCGCGGCCCTCCTCCAGGATCAACACGTCTTTGCCGTGCTCGGCCAGCAGGTGCGCCGTAGTCGAACCACCCGGCCCGGACCCGATGACCACTACCTCGGCGCGCTGGCTGCTCGAGTCGATGTGGCTCATTGGGGTGAACCGCCGCGGCTATACAGCGCCAGGATCGCCAGGCTCCGGTAGAATCGGATCAGGTCCCTGCAAGGTCCAATCGAAGAAGTACGCCAGGATTCCAATTGGAGCCTCCGGCGTGGCGGCTCCAGTTGATGGAAAAAGCCCCCGCATAAAAGCCCCCGGGTTGCGAACGCTACCGTTGCCAGCCGCAACGGCCATGCCAGAAACCGGGGCATTGCCTGCCATTCTCCCAGCACAAACGCAACCACGTCGTTGTAGGGAGGCACGTCGAAGGGCGCCGTGCCGCTGTCCTGGGACCTGGCGACCTCGTAGCAGATGGCCGAAACCGTGTTCTCGAAGAGTCCCGGCATCCTAACCCAGCCATCTCGTTGCTGCGGTCATCATGATTGCGCCCGAAATGGCGACGATTACGTAAGTCACCGGGTCTTTCAGAACGAACAGGACGGGATCTTCGTCGATCTCGCCCCGCGAAGACCGGATCCACAAGCGGCTCACCCAATACAGGTAAACCGGAGACAGCAGCCACAAAACAAGCGGGTGCCGGTACAGTTCCCTGACTT